>CAMCDL010000037.1 GCA_945873565.1 uncultured Selenomonadaceae bacterium
TGTTTTAAGCTTCCTAGGGGCATATACGAAATCTATCGGTGTTACAGGTATAGGTGCGTCGATGTTCTTTATCTGTTTTGCGATAACTTCATTGATAAGTAGACCATTAACAGGTTATTTGATGGATAGACGGGGAGGAAATATAGTTGTTTATCCTGCATTAATAAGTATGGCTGTTGCTATGGCAGTTATTTCTTGTTCTTCATCAGATATTCCATTGTTAGTGGGTGCATTGTTCTTGGGTTTTGGCTATGGTACTACTACTGCAGCTTGTCATGCTTTAGCTGTTCATTGTGCGCCACAGCATCAAATTGGCATAGCAACTTCGACATATTTTGTTTTATTGGATTTAGGTATTGGTGTTGGTCCTTACGCTTTGGGCAGTGTAGTTCCTATGGCTGGTTTTTCAGCAGTTTATGTCATTGCTGGTGTAGTATCTGTTGCCGGTATTGGGCTTTATTACGTTATGCTGGCAAGGGAACACCGATTTACTCGTCAACAGATGGATAGAGTTATGACAGCTAAAGCAATTATTGCGGCAAGACGTGAAAAGTTTTTAGAAAAATACACAGAGAATATGCAGAATATAAAGCAGCAAACTGTTGTTCAAGCTGAAAATAAAGCACAAGAGAAAATATCTTTTGATGAGGAAGTACCTACAGAATTAAAGGAAGAAATACGTAAGAAAATTCAAATTATGTATCTTCATGGAGCAACACCTCGTACAATTAGTGCTTTTATTGAACATAAATATGGTTACAAAATACCATTAGCTGACTTCCCTAACCACAGTAATATTTCATAAAAATACAAAAGGCTCTATTTGGTAATGTAAAAGTAGAGCCTCCTTTGGTAATATTTATCGTATAAAAACAGCGTACTATTTAGGAAATCCTGTAATAGTACGCTCAGACCGTAGACAAATATGGGGCTGTCGCACTAATAAATTATGGGGTCACTACAAAACATCAAATGCGACAGCCCCTTTCTTTTTCAGGCATAGCCCTTGTTTATTGGCTGCCCACAAGTGGGCTTAAGATTGACCTGCCAGCCACGCAAAGGTTTACTTGCTACCCGTAAACGGGTCCCTTGGATCGAATAGGCTTAATTGATCTGCTTCCCTACCCGACTTTAGCTGGTTGGCTATATAAGTCTTTATTGCTTTTGTATTTTTACCTACTGTATCCACATAATATCCCTTACTTCCAGGCGTTTTTCTTCGAAAAATACCTTCCTTCTATATTTGGGTGAAAAGACTATATGGTATTTGCAATTCCATTTTGTATGTGCTAAGCTTTTTGCGTGCATATTATGTTCTTCATTCATAATTTTGCCCTCCTGATGTGTTATTTTTATTTCGTAACTGACAGGTCACGATTTAATATTAACACATCAGGAATTTTTTTATCTGTTTAAAGCTTAAGCTCCATTGAACCACGCGACTATCGCGTGGTTTTCTTTACACAAAAATCGCCATGCACAAAATACGTACATGGCGATAATCTGTATAGCAACTAATCAGAGCATAGCAACTGCCTTTGTGAATTCCTCCAGAGACATGCCTGCTCTTTTGGCGGCTTCAACATTGGTAATCAATTCATCCTTTACAAGATTGTATAAGGTTTTCAAAGTTCCCTGCTCAATTCCACGCTCAAAGCCACATTCAATACCACTCTTATATATAGTTTTAGCTTCATATTCTAAGACCTTACCGCCCATGATAGATTCAGCCTCCTTCTGTATAGCAGTATATTTCTGCGTTAATTGCATATTTACCTTATTAGATAATTCCATAATGGATTTTCTAGTATATTCGCTGATAATTCCAGCAACAGTCAAGATTTCTAGCTGCCTGACTATCCCGATTAATGACTCTCTTAACTCCTGAAGCCTAGCAGAATCCTTTTCACATGCAGGAAACGATTTCTCGACGATAAACATATAAAATGGCAATAGCAGCAGAAGCTCCTTATAAAATATCTGCTCTAACGTGTATGATTGCATTTTGGCAACCTTGACATCATAGCTTACGCTACCGCCAGGAGTATTTATCGAAATGACCATTTTGTCAGGAGTACGTTTTCTTGAACGCAGGAACAGTATTCCGGCATGCGGGAAATCAACAGATATTTTTCCAGTTTGTACTTCTGCAGCGTCCAGCGCTATCTGGGCACCATACTCAAACATCCTGACCAGCATGCTATCATCAGCAGTACTCTGGCATTCGACATGAAAATGCTTGACTGCACCGTCAATGGTAACTATCTTGAAGCACGAGTCCGTAATACGCTTCTCAGCTTCTCCGTCCTGGCTATTCTGCTCATGAGTATCTTGCAACAATACTACCCTGGCGTCCTTATCATATGACGTAGCAAACAGCTCATTAACAAATGAAATAAGCAGCTCAGGGAAATCATTTATCATAGTCCGCCATACGTCATCATAGATGGTAGCCTGATAATCAGACATCAACAGCACCTCTATAGTTTATATTTTATCACATGTGGTGATAATCGGCTATTACAATCTTCCAGATAACGAAAATATATTCTTAACCTCATTTTATATCTTCTACGAATATATCTTCGTTAATTTTATATATCAACTATAGCAGGTACAGAATCCTCTGTAAAGCAGGAATCCCAATGTTCTCGGATTATAATGCAAATTAATTATAGATAAAAAATGACGATCATGTACATCAACTCCTTCTTCTTTTCCTTTGCCCCTTCATTTTTCCCATTTTTCAATTTGTTATTGCAATTTACGACTTTCCTTTTCCCAAAAATAAATTTATAAATATTCTTATTGACAAATGTCTTTACAGGTTGTAAACTATTCACATAATTTTATTGAAGCCTAAGGCAAGACAATGGCGTCTGACGCTAGTTGTCTTGTCTTTTTTTATTTTCAGGAGGTGTACCTGTATGGATGATCTGCTTATTCACAAGGAAGAAATCAATATGCAGATGGCCCGCTATGGCGTTAAGTTTGGTATTTACAAAAACGGTACCTTCAAGGAAAGGCTATTTCCTTATGACCCGATTCCAAGAGTAATCTCCTCCTCAGATTTTTCCCTGCTGGAAAGAGGCCTTGCTCAGAGAGTGGATGCTCTTAACATGTTCCTCACTGACATTTATTCAGATAAGAAAATCATCAAGGATAACGTAGTCCCAGCAGAGTTTGTCTATCGTTCACCTGGATACCTTGCTCAGTGCGAGGGCTTCACCCCTCCCAAGTCCATATACAGTCACATATCAGGTATAGACCTTGTACTGGGCAAGGATCAAACCTGGTATATCCTGGAGGATAACCTGAGAGTGCCATCCGGTGCCTCCTATCCTCTCATCGCCAGGTCTCTCAGCCGGCGCTGCAGTCCTGAAACCTTCCGCCGCAATGATGTCATGGACAACCGTAATTACGGCAATATGCTGAAGGAGGTCATGGACAACGTCAACACCGGCGGCATTAATGTGATATTTACTCCTGGACGTTATAATGCAGCTTATTTTGAGCATTCCTACCTGGCAGAGCAGTCATCTGCTGTTTTGGCTGAGGCCAGCGATCTATTTGTAGAAAATGATTACCTCTACTACCGCGGCAATCACGGCACAGTCAGGGTTGGCGCAATATATCGCCGCATCAGTGACGAATATCTTGACCCTTTGTGCTTCTATCCTGATTCCCTCATCGGCATCCCTAACCTTATGGAGGCCTACAGGGCAGGCAACGTAGCCATTATCAATGCTCCTGGCAACGGTGTTGCTGACGATAAGGGCATTTACTACTTCGTTCCAAAGATTATCCGCTATTACCTCGATGAGGAGCCTATACTTATGAATGCTCCTACCTTCCTGCCATTCTATGAGGAGGATATGAAATATACCCTCAGCAATATTACCAGGCTGGTAATCAAGGATGTAGCTGAGGCTGGCGGATATGGTGTAGTATTTGGCAGTGAGCTGACAGAAGAACAGCTTGATAACCTGAAGGAAAAAATAAAAGCAGAGCCTCGCCGATTCATTTCTCAGGAGGTAATCGACTTCCAGGATCTGCCAGTAATTGATGGAAAAACTACTGTGATGCGCAAGGCTGACCTCAGAGCATTCGTGCTTTCAGGCTCCAATACCAGAGTATGGCCTAGCGGTCTTACCCGTTTTTCCAGAAACCCTAACAGCTTTGTAGTCAACTCATCACAGGGAGGAGGCTTTAAGGATACATGGATTATGTTTCAATAACTAAGACAAACAGGCTTTTCTGGCTTGGACGCTATTACGAACGAGTATCCCTTACTCTGCGCTTCATTATGGAGCGGTATGATGAAATGATCGATACTGATATGTTTGATTTTCATCAGTACTGCTATGATCTAGGCATACCTGATAATTATCTTGACTCCGACGATTTCTTCGAGAAATACATTTTTGATGTAGATAATGACTTCTCCATCAGAAACTCTGCTGAGCAGATGCTGGGAAATGGCATGGTACTCCGCGAGACCATCGGTTCCCCTACCCTGGCCTATCTGCAGATGGCAGTTTATTCCCTTGATGAGCTTTCCATGAATAAATACCCATTAGGCCTAGGCCTGCAGCAGGTCATAGACAACATCATGGCCTTCAGAGGAAGCTATGATGATTTCATCGAGGATGACAGCGTCCGCAATACGATCAAGTGCGGTGCCAGCATTGAGCTGATGAGCTTCTGCCTACGCACCCGCTTCTTAGAGGAAGCACTGCCTACTGAGCTTCATAAATTTCTGAAGCGGCTGCAGCGCTGCAACCTGCCAACCGATGCCTTATCACTTCAGGCACTGGTGCGTCAGTCCAGAATCTATGAGGGCAAATATGATGCCTTCCCTCTGGAAAAGAGAGACTATATAAACGCCGTTGAATCACTTTTTATCGTCTGAAATGAAGGATGATGCTTATGCGTAAGCTGAGCTTTGAATTTAATACCAGAATAGATTTTTCCAATCCTGTAAAGGAGCACTCCTTCCTTCTGCGGTGCATTCCCATGAGCCTGCCTCAGCAGCGCCTATTAAGGTTCCGTCTGAATGCAGAGCCCTTAGAGACTATGGGCAGTTTTTCTACAGACAGCTTTGGCAACTCTACCTACAGTGGCAGGATAGGAGCTGAGCATACCAGCTTCAGCTATGGCATAACCGGCATCCTTGAAAGGGATGACAGCTGCTTTATACCTAAGCAGCCAGCACCCTTTTACCGGTATCCTTCTTTTCTTACCCATCCGTCAGCAGAGCTTATTACCTTTGCAAATGAAATAAGCCATATGAGTACTGATCTTGAAACAGCCGGTGCTATAGCCGATGCGGTTTTCGGACATTTTGAGTATGTTCCTGGAAGCACCAGCACTGCTACCACAGCTGCTCAGGCCTTCAGCCTGAAAAAGGGTGTGTGCCAGGACTATGCTCACGTATTTATAACTGTTGCCAGGCTGCTGAATATACCGGCAAGATATGTGTGCGGCCTTCCCCTTGGTGATGGCTCCAGCCACGCCTGGGCTGAAATATGGCATGATGGACGCTGGTATGGCTTTGATCCTACCAGGGACCGCACTGCCGACGAGGGTTATATCAAGCTGAGTGTCGGCCGGGATTTCAATGACTGCTCCATAGAACGCGGTCATTTTCTTGGTGCCTGCCAGCAGCACCAGACCTCTTTTATGAAGGTCATGGAACAATAACATTCAAAAGGATTTGATACAAAATGAACATCCGAGATGTGGTCAGAGTACATCTGCCAATTGGCGAGGACCTTGCCATTCAAAAAAACCGCATTATAGGAAACGCACCCGGCAAGAAAAGAATCTGCATCATTACCGGCACTCATGGTGATGAGCTTGAAGGCCAGTATGTGGCCTGGTCCCTTGCCCGCATACTTAATGAACGCCTTGATGACCTGCACGGAATAGTAGATATTTATCCATCACTTAATCCTTTAGGCATCAGTACAATAGAACGCGGCCTTCCTGGCTTTGATCTGGATATGAACCGCATTTTCCCTGGATCAGACGAGTTTTCCGCCAATGAATATGTAGCTGGAAAAATTGTTGAAGACATAAAAGGGGCCGACCTCTCCATAGACATCCATGCCAGCAATATCTTTCTAAGGGAGCTTCCCCAGATAAGAATCAATGAAAAAACTGCTGACACCCTGGTTCCTATGGCTAAGGACCTCAACATGGACCTCATCTGGATACATAGTGCAGCCACGGTATTAGAAAGCACTCTGGCCTGGTCACTAAACAGCATTGGAACCCCATGCCTGGTTGTAGAAATGGGCGTAGGCATGCGTATTTCCAAGGAATATGGTGACCGTCTTACCACTGGTATTCTTACTAAAATGGCAAAAATGGGCATTCTGGATGGTCCAGTAATGCCTGTATTTCCGCCAATCATCAGCACTGACGGCTATGTAGACTATATAAATGCCAACCAGTCAGGCATATTCATGCCTGAAGCCACCCATGGAAGCATGGTAGAAAAAGGCCAGGTTGTTGGCATTGTAGCAGATCCTCTTACCGGACATGTCCGTGAAAAGCTGAGAAGCCCTATGAACGGCCTCCTCTTTACCCTCAGGGAATATCCGGTAGTATACTCCGGCTCCCTTATTGCCAGAGTCCTGGGAGGTGCACTGTAATGGAACAGAAAAGAATATTCAGCTTTTCTGCCTTCCCCTATAGGCAGAAAATAACTATAGATGGCTTTTACTTTGGCGACACCTCCAGGAAAACTGTAGCAGTAGTAGGTGCCACCCGAGGAGATGAATACCAGCAGGTCCTCATCTCCGGCCTTCTTATCAAAAGGCTGAAGCAGCTGGAGGCGGAAGGACTTCTCTCCTCCTCCTCTGGCATAGTAGTAATTCCTTCAGCCAGCCAGTTTTCTATGAATGTAGGCAAGCGTTTCTTCCCGGTGGATAACACTGATATAAACCGCATGTTCCCAGGCTATGATAAGGGTGAAACCACCCAGCGTCTGGCAGATGGAGTATTCAAGGCAGTCAAGGATTACAAATATGGCATCCAGATGGCCAGCTTTTACCTTCATGGCAAATTTGTTCCTCATGTACGCACCATGTACACAGACTATCAGGACAATTCCATTGCCAGCGATTTTGGCCTTCCATACTTTGTAATACGCCATCCTCAGCCTATAGACACCACCACCCTCAATTACAACTGGCAGATTTTCGGCTCCACAGCCTTCTCCCTGTATAGCGGCTTCAATACTACCATAGATATGCCAGCCGCCCAGCAGGCAGTGGAAGCAATTATCAGATTTTTGGTAAAGCGAGGAGTGCTGTCCAGCAGGACTCCTATCACTGAAGGCGAAAAAACAATAACCCTGCAGGATACCAGCCTCAAAAAGGTTATATCCGCCGCCGGTGGCTTCTTCTTCCCTATTGCTCAGCTTGGACAGCAGGTCAGAAAAGGCGATCTTCTTGGAAGAATAATCAATCCGGTAACCGCCGAATCCAGTGAAGAAATATACGCAGGTAGTGATGGTATCCTATTCTTTACATGCTCGGACATTGCCGTATCAGAGCATACTGCAGTGTTTGGGATTGCGGATACCTCCTCCATATAATTCTCACCCCATGCAAAAGCTCCCCCTCATCTTTCGATACGGGGGAGCTTTTCATTTTTAACGTATACTTATTTGTTTATCAGAACAGCAGTATATAAACTGTAGCATATTACAGGTCCAAAAAAAATAATGATGGTAAAATTTAGCCTCACAACACATTTGCAATAATCACCGAATAGGTGTATTATTGTACACATAAACCAAACATTAGTTGTTTTAATGATATTTTCAGGAGGATAATACATCATGCTATTATACAGACCACGGGCCATTACCTACGAGGATGCCATGAAGCAGGTCCTTCTTTTTGATGACCTTCCAGAAATGAACCGTTTTTTACGCAATTACCACAATCTGCCAGAGCAGAGCACTACCGCTGGCAGCCAGCCCATTCTTCGAGCAGACTGCACCATCATGGAAGACCATCGTAATGGCTGGTTAAGCTCACAATACATCTGCATAGGCAATTATCCGATAGGTATTTTTGACCGCCATACCCTTGAATCAATAAAAAGACCCCGCTATGATATCATGCGGGGTCTCACTGATGGCTATGAATGCCATTTTCATTTTATTGATAAGGACTATTCCTTCCATGTAGGTATTGATACCTGGGAGGAAATATCCCGCTGCCTTGGCTATTGCCATGATAAGATTATATTCCGGCAGGACCATGTAAGTGTGGACAGGGAAACCCTGTCAAACATTGTCCGTGATTTTATCATACGGACAGCAATGAATCACCTTAAGTCAGCAGCCAGGTCATCATCCGGCATTTTATAAATACGGTTCACATCAATCTTTTTTGATTCAATCAGGCCAAGCAGTATATCGACAAAGCGCCCATCAAACTGCTTACCCTTCCCCCTAATCATTTCATTCATTACATAATCTATATCCATCTTCTGACGATAAACTCGGTTGGCTGTCATGGCGTCAAATACATCAGCTACTGCAATGATACGTCCAAAGAGCGGGATTTCCTCTCCCTTGAGCCCCTTAGGGTAGCCGCTGCCATCATACCTTTCGTGATGATAAAGCACGCCCTCAATGATATGATCTACCAGGGTGAAATCCTTCAGGATTTCTGCTCCCTTGATTACATGAGTCTTCATGATGGCATATTCTTCATCTGTTAGCCTGCCAGGCTTGTTGAGCACGGCATCCGCGATACCGATTTTGCCAATATCATGAACGATAGCTGCCTGATGGAGATTATCACATTCCTCCTTGCTGAGTCCCAGCTCCTTGCCTATAAGCAATGAATACTCTCCCACCCGCATAGAATGCTGGCTGGTAGCGACATCCTTGGCATCCACTGTACGGGCAATAGCCAGAATAGCTTCATTAGCCATCTGAACCTGTTGCTTGGCCAGCATGAGCTTATTCTTCTGCTTAGTCAGTGTGCGCTTCAGTCTAGTACGTTCAACTCCCCTGGTCAACCAGACCACTATCAGCATAAGCACCAGAACCATGCCGAGCTTGAATAATGGATAATCGTAAATTTCCATCTCCTTGTTCAGGGTATATACAGCTGATTCAATCACATCATCCTTATCATTGCTGAGCACATTCAGGTGAAATTTATATTCTCCTGCCGGCAGATTTGTATAGAGCACACTGGTAAGCTCGCTCTGCCTTACGATTATCGGCTCCTTGTCTACTCCCTCAAGATAGTAGCTTACATAAGGATTCTGAGCAGTATAATTCAGGATTTCTGGAAATAACTCTACTCGGCTTACATCATGACCTACCTTCAGTGTTTCTCCTTGATTTACCACGTACAGCGTGTTATCCAGCTTAATTCGGCTCAGCATAAGGCGGAATGAGCTTATCTGGCTAGCATAATCATTAAGATTAAGCCTCATTACACCAATATCGCTGCCAACATACAGGTTATCACTGTCATCCTGGTAATTCCAGGCATTAGCCGTAAGATTCCCTACCAGGCCATAGGATTTATCAAGAAGCTCATAATCCAGGTCTTCCCCAGACAGCAGCCTGCTGCGGTCTAAAACGTAAATTCCTGCACTTCCAGTCAGGAACACCTTATTCCCCTGGCTGAGTATCAGGTCAAAATTGTTATAAAACGGAACGTTTTCCAGAAGCCTCAGTTTTTTATCCTTATCCATATAAAATACATCTGTGCCTGTCACAATAAAGGTTCCTTCAGTGTCCTTATCAGCCACCATACGCAGAATGACTTCTGAGCCAAGTCCATCATCACGGCCAATGCGGCTGGCAACAACGCCATCCTTGATGCAGAAAATACCTGCTCCATCGGTACCCACCAGCAATGTACCATCGCTGTGCTCCAGCATAGAAAGCACGCTTACATTGCCAAGGCCGTCTCTGCTGCCCAAGGTAAGCTGTACCTTGCCATCTTTAATAAAGGCGATACCCTTATCTGCACCAGCAACTATTCTGCCGTCTGACAGCTCCAGCACGCTTCTTACGCGGTTGCTGATAAAGCCATTATCATCAGCAAAACGGGTAACAGTGCCATCAGGGGACTGGCAAAAAAGGCCTTTGCCATAGGTGCATACCCACAGGTTATTTCTGCTGTCATGCCTTATACATCTGGTCCTTGTATCACCGATAATATCAATAAGGCTGTCAGCTGCAGGCACCAGCTGCTCCTCATCAATTACCTGCAATCCGGAATCTGTACCTATATACAGCTTTCCCTGCCAGCTTTCAATAGTGTTGACCACCGTCTGCGACAATCCTGCCATCAGAGAAATATTAGCAAAGGATGAACGGCTAAGGCGAAGCAGCCCCAGACGGGAGGATGAAAACCAGAGATTACCCTGATAATCAGCTAGCATAGTATCTATAGAGTTATTAAACTCCTCGGTATTAATACTATGGAAGCTGTCACCCTGATCAAGGTAGCCGATACCATTATCTGCACATATAAACCTTGTTCCATTATATATAAAGATACTATTAATATTAGTCATGCCGGTGCAATCGATAATTCTGCCCATCTGCCAGCTATTATCCTTCAGCTCATACACTTCAACATGAGAAGATGAAGTACCAGCATAGAGATGCCCTGTTTCATCAAAGGTGCTGGAAATAAACTGTCCGCCTCCAGCAGGTGCAGATATATGCTGCTCGACTTCGCCATCACGGATTAAATAAATTTCACCGCGGGAGGTAACAGCAGAAACATGTCCTGCATTATCAGCGCTGAGGTTTTTGACGCCTTTAATATCCTTCATAATTTTGCTGATAGACAAACCATCCTTAAAGCTTACTATGGCCAATGATTCAGAGGTACCTGCATAATATTCACCATCTGAACACTGAACAAAACTGCGGACAGAATTTGCTGGAAGGCCATTATCTACATCAATAACGTCATCAATTTTCTGATTTATGCAGACACTGAGGCCATTATCATTTGTACCAATCCAGAGACGGCCTTTTTTATCAGCATAAAGACAGTTTACATTCTTTACAGATTCAAATTCCTTCATCCTCTGAAAGGATGTACCATTATAACGGTAAAGCCCAGCATAAGTACCTATCCAGATAATACCATCACTGGTCTGCTCAATATCATTTGCCTTGCCGCTAGGCAGTCCACTATCATTGTCAAAGACAGTCTGAATCATGTTTCCATAATTCCTGCCATTCTCATTGTCCCTTTCAGCCTCCACTATCAATGACAAGCTGATCAGCAGGACTGCCGCGTAAATCATCAGTATTAAACTCTTTCGCATTTCATTACACCCCATATCCCCAGATGCATTTTTCTAATAAAATGCATTACCTATATTATACTAAATATGAGTGAAGATTATTAGTACATGTATAAAAACTAGACAAATATCCTGCTGCAGCTGCATATCGGGACCTGCTATTGACAGATTTGATATAATGAAACCGGTAGTGAAGTTTCTCATAATGAAAGTATATTCAGGAGGCCCAACAATGAAAAAACTAAGCATTGCAATCATTGCCATATTTACTATGTGCATAATACTGGCAGGATGCTCAAATAGCAAGACAGCTGAAAAAGACCCAAGCACTATACGGATAGTTACTTCATTCTATCCGATATATATCAGTACTATTAATGTTGCTGGTGGCGTTGAAGGTGTCGAGATAATCAACATGACTAAGCCTCAGACCGGCTGCCTGCATGATTACCAGCTTACTCCTGGCGATATGGCCACTCTGGAAAAGGCAAATATTTTTGTTGCCAATGGTGCTGGCATGGAAAGCTTCCTTGACAAGGTACTTCAGCAGAACAGCCACCTCACCATTGTCGATGCATCTAAGGATATAGAGCTTCTTGCTTCCGAGGATAGTAAAGAACAGAATCCTCATGTGTGGCTCAGCGTCCCTAAGGCCATCCAGCAGGTAAAAAATATTGAAGCCCAGCTTATCGAGGCTGACCCTAAGCACAAGGACAGCTACAAAGCTAATGCAGAGGCTTATATTGAAAAGCTTGAAGCTCTCAATAGGGAAATGCATGAAAACCTCGACAACCTGCCAAATAAGAATATTGTCACATTCCATGAAGCCTTCCCTTATTTTGCTAGCGAATTCGGCCTTAATATTATAAAGGTCATTGAGCGCGAGCCAGGCACAGAGCCTACACCTAATGAGCTTGCTGATACCATCAGCGAAATCAAGGGACTGAATAACAGGGTTCTATTTACCGAGCCTCAGTATTCACCAGAGGCAGCTAAGACTATAGCTCATGAGGCAGATGCCCGCATCTACATACTTGACCCTGTAGTAACAGGCACAGCTGATGAAAGTGCCAAGGATGCCTACATCAATGCTATGCACCATAACATGGATATCCTTAAAGAAGCGTTGAAATAACACTACAGATAGCTAAAGGCTCACCACCGTGAGCCACTACATTTTTCTAAAGCTGATTCCAACTGTGAACCACTAAACACCGTAGAGGGCGACGGCGGTCGATTCCCAAACAAAAAACTCCCTGTATGACGATTTACGGCACACAGGGAGTTTTTTATTACCCAATAACCTCTTTTATAACCCGCTGAAAGTTAAGCCGGGCTATTTTTTCCTTTTCAATGCTGGTCATGCCCATCCTATCAAAGCACTCAAACAGCTTGCAGATGCTTCGGCAATCCTCCAGACCATGAGTAAAGCTTCTTTCCTTATCAGGATTACTGAAGGTGGCCCCTGGGCCTAAAAATTCACAGAAATCAAATCCGCAGCCTACATGGTCTATACCCATAACATCTATCATGTGAGCAGCATGTCTGGCCAGCTCCTCCACATTATGCTTCGCCGAATCCCCACTGATAAACCAATTAAAGGAATTAAGACCCACACAACCGTTAGCATCTCTTATAGCTCTCAGCTGATCATCAGTCAGATTTCTTGATACATCGCACAGGGCGCTTGCATTAGAATGAGATGCTACAAATGGCTTAGTGGAAAGTCTGGCAACATCCCAGAAGCCGCCCTCATTCAGATGGGACACATCTATCAGCATTCCCTTATCATTCATATAATGGACAGCCCTCCTGCCCGCCTCAGTCAATGGTAAAGATTTTTTTCCTGAAGCTGCACCTGCCCCGAGATCATTAACCTCGTTCCAGGTAAGCATAGCATGCCGGGCACCAAAATCGTAATAGTCATCTATCATCGATACATCAGAGCCAATATAAGCCATTCCCTCTACACCGATAAAAACATAAAACTGCCCATTTTCCCTGGCCTTCATCATCTCGCTGTAGTTATGTACTATAACAAGCTCTTTGCTTTCTGCAATTTCAGCCTGTACTGCTTCCATTATCTGCCGGGTTCTTTTCCCATAATCCTCAGTATATGGCGGGTCTACCCATATTACAAAAATACTTCCTTCAACCATGCCTTCCTTTAGACGCTTGGCATGATATCTGCTAAAAACATCTGTCTCGCCTGAAAGCCGGCGCTTTGTCACATCATTCCATATATCTGAATGTCCATCAAAATACATAAAATACCTTCCTGCATTTTATCCTAAACAATTTCCGATTTCTGAACAAGCTCAGCAATACACCTTATGATACTTTTTTCAGCATCTTCATTATACAGGCCTGTTCCTTGAACTGCTACCAGCTTGCCCCATCAGCCATCAGCTGGCCTGCTTGACAGCATCAGCATTGCAGATCCCTAAAATCTGTATATCTTTTTTATATTTTACACAATCCCTTAAAATCCTGCTTTTTACATATGTACAGGCTTGTAGTATAATAAATAAGCATACTATACATTACCAAAGGAGCAGAAATGAATACAAAACCCGCATTATGCGTAATAGCTGCTGGTATATTCTGGGGACTTATCAGTGTTTTTACTACTAATCTTAACAGCCTTGGCTTTACGGCTATAGATATATGCACCTACCGACCTTCTATATCTGCAGCAATACTTCTGATATGGCTGGCTATCCAAAACCCTGCCTCACTGAAAATAAAACTGAAGGACATCGGCTACTTCATAGGCACCGGCATGATAAGCCTCTGCGTTTTCAACTGGTGCTATTTTTATAGCATTGAGCATAGCCAGGCTTCCATAGCAGTTGGCCTCTTATATACCTCACCGGTTTTTGTCACCCTGCTGTCAGCCCTTTTGTTCCATGAGCAGCTTACTGTCAGAAAGCTGGCGGCTGTAGCAATAACAGTGGAAGGCTGCTTTCTCATCAGCGGTTTTATAGGCTCAACCTATTCAGTAGCCCCTCTGATACTTCTTACTGGTATTGCCTCTGGCTTCTTTTATGGACTATACTCTATTTTCGGTAATTACGCGCTGAAAAAATATTCACCTATTACCATCACCTTCTACACCTTCGTATTTGCATCGATTGGAGCCATGGTTATCAATGATGTACATGCATCCCTGGAAATAATTCAGGCTAAGCCTGAAGCTCTTGCCTGGTGTATAGGTATAAGCGTTATATCCACCATAATCCCCTATTTCTTATATACATACGGCTTAAAACAGCTAGAAACTAGCAAGGCGGCTGTTCTAGTAACAGTGGAGCCGCTGGTAGGCTGCTTGGTGGGAATATTGCTTTTTTCTGAGCCATGCAATATAGAAAAAATAATCGGTATGGGATGTATTCTATCCTCTACTGTAATATTAAGCCGAAACTAAAAATAACGCTGCCTGATGATTGCTTCTCAGACAGCGCCATTTTATTTTAAGAGTTAATTATCTTACTTGCGGAAATTCTGCTCAGTTTTTTCTACTTCGTAACCATAAATGGTTTTCCAGTCATCTCTCATAGAGATAGTCTGAGCACCAATGCCCTCGCAGAACTTCTTCATCTTTGCAGCCTTCTCCTCGCCGCCCCAATCACGATCAGCATCATCACACAGTACGCCGAAGGAAAGGCTCTTGTACTTGTTGTTGTTAGCCATGGTGTAGGTCATCATCTGCCCATCACTGGTGCTGTTACCAAAGCAGAGTACTGGCTGCTTGCCAATTTCACGAGCAATGTTGGAAACCTTGTTGCCCTTGTTGTTGGTAAAGATGTAGTTGCCACGAACCAGTACATCATCCTTGTCCCAGGTGTAGTACATACCATCAGCAAAAGCCTGATCCTTAGGAATGAAAATGCTGTCAGTACCAATAATCTGGTGAGAAGGAATTGGCAGGCCAGCATCAGCGATGCACTGACGCACCAGCTGACGGTCAGTACCGGTTACTACGAAGAAAGTGAAGTCATTATTTACCAGATAAGAGATAACCTCTACCATTGGCAGATAATAAGCCTCAGCGAAGGTGCAGTTGGAAAGGCCATCCAGCGGAGTGTTGCTCATGAAATTATGAACATACTTGTTGAACTCAGGAATGGTCATGCCCTCGAAAGCATAAGCCTGTGCATGGTCCTCTGCACTATCGAAGTCAGTGGAAATGCTGCCCTTGATTGCAGCCTCCTTGCACTGCTCAGCGAAGGAAACCTCTGCAGGAGTTGGATGATAGCTCTTGTCCTCTAATACTCTGTGGAAATAGAGATACCACTCGGAATAAGTAGGAGCCAGCTCGCCGTAGAAGGTACCATCCATATCGGATACTACGATTCTATCCTCAACTGGAATATAGTTAGGGCTTGCAGGATTGGTTACATCCTGTACATAAGCCTTCAGAGCCTTCAGAGCTGGAGCATTCTCATTCCAGTACTGGAAATTGCTGCCATCCTTGTTTACATAAACGGATGCAATTGTGGACAGCGGAGCTGCCTCAACATCAGATGCAGTATATGCTGCCAGTGGCATGCTCAGAAATGCACCCATTGCAATAGCTGCTGCCAGCTTCTTTAACCCTTTTTTCATAAAAAAAACTCCTTTCATATAACATATTTTATACAACGTATTTTATGCTGCTTTCAGCAACATTAACTTTACACGTTATCTTATACAAAAATACTCAAAATCCTGCTATTTGCCCGAAGTTTTTTAACAAAAGCGTAATTTTAGGACTATTGTCTACTGGCAGTTACTGTATAAGCTCTACCCGGTTTTCGAACAGTCTGTTCCATGGCAGGGTAATCTTTATATCACCATCATAATCAAAGCTGCCCATATGCTCCTTCATGAAGGCTCTGGTAAGATTGGTGCAGGCAATCCCTGCATTATCAAGGCCAGATCCAAGATTGGCCCCTGAAGCATCAGGGCTGAAGGTACTCAGCATACCCGAGAGAATCTGACGTATGTTTGCCTCATAAGCCCATTCGTCAAGATACCTGGTCAGCAGCAGCTGCTGGCGGCCGTTATATGGAGTAAATCTGGCGGTCAGGCCTTGTCCAATAGCTGTACCCAGGCTATTGGTAGCCGTATTCCATCCTCCATATGACATAAGCTCAGAAAGCAGCCTCCTCTTCTCCAGCTCAGCCATCATGGCATTATCTGCCCCATTGTAAAATGCCAGATCTGCAACTGTAACTGGATAACCTTCCCGTACAGCCCTTTCAGTCATATCGGCAAAACATCTGGCATCCTCCCTGACCGTAAACCGGTTGGACTCTGAGCCCGAAAATGGATTTATTCCATCTGCCAGAGTATTTACCAACACAAACAAATCAGCATGATCAGGCTTTTTCACCTGCAGGCCACCCACACATCTTATATAGGCTTCAACAGTATCGCCTATAGGTTCATCAGAGAATCCTGGAATAGTGTTTTTACCTGCCCCATCATTATACGCCACGCTGATAAAAGGCAAATCAGCTCGGAAATCACTATCAGCCCTAGCCATTAAAAGCATTGCTATTTCATCAATGCCAGAGGTATTGAGAAATCTGGTATCATCAAGGTCCGCCGCATATTCCTTGAGCTTGCGGCCCTCTCTATGAGTCTGGGACAACGGTGCATTATCATCTCGGCCAATTACCAGGTAATCAAAAACACCTTCTCTTGCCAGGTCTATAAGCTTCTGGTTTACAGCAAAGTTTTTCTCTCTGCGGCCAAACCAATCACTTATGTTAGCTTCACCGATTACACTCCACAGATATTTTACCTGTGCTATATCCTCATCAGTAAGACCGCCGTTCATTTCCGCCCGATCCATAATAGCCGAATACTGATACAGCTCCACACCGCATTGCTTATAATAATCAGGCTCCTTGCCACCAGTATCGTACATCTGAGGTGTACGCATTATAGATGAAAAAGCATATATCCTCATATATGGATATCTGGCTTTAATCTGGCGCAGGCCTTCAGCCCGTTCCAGCACTACTTCTTCCGGTATTTCATGCTTACGGCTTGCCACAAGGCTGCCATATATCAGAGCATCTGTGGAAATAACCATAGCCCTGCAGGATGAATTTTCTTTTATTGCCTCATTCAGCCAGCTCCAGAGCTTATCCGGATCTCCATTATTTACAGTTCCTCCCAGCAGCTCCTCTGGCGGTACCACAATCTTATATCCTGCCTGTCTCATGGTATCTGCCGTATACATATTCGTAATCGGCCTGCTATCAATAGGAATAAAAATAATGCAGTCATTAAAGACTCTTGGCTGTGCAGCGCCTGCTGCTGCAGACAGCATAAACACCGCAAATATAAAGATAAAGGATATTGTCCGCATAATTACCCGCCCTGTCTCTTATACACATCTGACGCTGCCGACGATATGCAGTGTGTAG
>CAMCDL010000038.1 GCA_945873565.1 uncultured Selenomonadaceae bacterium
TCATTTAACAAATTGTTGCATGATTCTGCATTGTTTAGTTTTCAGAGAACATCTCTCTCCTGACCTCATCGCTTTCGCTCCGTCAGTCAGCTTTTATATAATAACTCAGAGAAAAAGCTTTGTCAACACTTTTTTTAAAAAGTTTAATATTTTATTAATTCTATTTCTCTCTGACAGAAGGTTACTATCTTCAGACCAATACTATCCGCAAAATCTCTGGCTATTCCAAAGTTTATGCCTATAGCATTTATATTATGTGCATCAGAGCCTAAGGTTATATATCGGCCACCCAGATCATGATACCTTTTGTATATGGGCATCAGCTCAATAGCAGTCTGACCATCATTCAGTCTTCTTGTATTAAGCTCCATAACAGTATCCGTTGCCAAGACTGCTTCCAGCACACTGTCGATGCTTTCCCTATACTCATTATATAACAGTGACTTGTTATCATATGGAGCATAACGGCATATATAGTCAATATGCCCCAGCACATCAATATATGGATTAAGGACCGCCATTTCTGCCATGATAGCCAGATAGCTTTCATATGCAGTCTTTTTATCCTTACCCTCATAAAAGGATGGATAGTAAAGGTCATAACCATCTACGCAATGAATAGAGCCTATTATCATATCGAAGGGCACCTTGGCTATGAATTCCGTGTTAGGAGCTATGCTGGCCATGGTAAGCCCAACCTCAGCACCAAGTCTAAGATCTGCTCCTCGCATATGCTCATAAGACTTCCAATACTCCTCTGGATCAAAGCGGAAATCCATATCCTTGAAATTCTTGCTAAAGCAGTAATCATAATCATAATGCTCTGTAAATACCAGCCCAATACCTAAGGAGGCTGCCTTAATGGCAGCCTCCTGTGCATTCATGTCAGAATCAGAAGAAAAGATGGTATGAGAATGACTGTCGAATATCATGCCTGCTCCTTATAAAGCTTCAGTGCCTTAGCCAGCTGATCAGGGCAGCTGGTAGGTCTGCCACCGCAGCGAATACCCTCTACGCGAGAAATTACCTCATCCACGTCCATGCCCTCTACCAGTCGGCCTATCCCCTGCAGATTGCCATTGCATCCGCCAATAACTCTAAGATTCCTTACTTTATTGTCCTCAACATCAAAAATCATCTGACGTGAGCATACTCCCTGGGTTAAGTACTCAAAAGTAGCCATAATTACACACTCCTCAGAAATCTATTCTATTAACATAGACATAATATCCTTATTATGTGAAAACACACTGTAAACACTACAGCAAAGCATCTGCCAGTATAGCAAACTCATTCAAAGAGAAGCTTTCACCGCGCCTGCTAGCATCTAGGCCGCAGGCCGCAAAGGCAGCCTCAAGGTGCTCCTTATCGAAGCCTGCTCCCTTCATAGCATTCATAATCGTCTTCCTGCGCTGACCAAAAGCAGCCTTTACCACACGGAAAAACATTTTCTCATCCCTTACGGCAACTGCCGGCTTTTCCCTGACCTCGCAGACAATTACCACAGAATCCACTTCCGGTGCAGGGATAAAAGATTTTGGTGGCACATCAAAGGCAATATGAGGCCTGGTATAGTACTGGACAGCAACTGACAATGCACCATATGTTTTGCTGCCTGGACCTGCAATCATTCTAAGAGCCACCTCCTTCTGTACCATAGTTACAAGTACAGAAATAGGCAGATGCTGCTCCAGCAGAGCCATCAGTATCGGTGTAGTTATATAGTATGGCAGGTTGGCTGCCACCTTAAACGGCTGATTCCCCATAAGTGATGGAATATCCACCTTAAGAATATCTCCTGGCACAACAGTTACATTATCATAGCCAGCCAAGGTTTCTGCCAGCACAGCTGGAAGCTTCTTATCAAGCTCTACCGCGGTAACATCTGCACCTGATTCAGCCAATCCTTGAGTAAGCGTACCAATACCAGGTCCTATTTCCAAAATACGATCCCCCGGTTTTGCACCAGCCGCTTCAACTATGCCACGGACAATATTTGCATCTACCAGAAAATTCTGCCCCAGCCGCTTACTGGCCCTTAGATTAAAAGCCTTCATTATATGACGGGTGACATCAGGATTAGCAATAGTAGAGTTAATACCAATCTTCAGCCTTTTAGGTGCTGAAAGCTCATTTTCCAGCATCTCATCAACATTTATAGACATAATCAGCTCTCACTTTCTTCAGCTAGCGCTGCTTCAAATTCCTCGCGAGTTACACCATAGTGATTCAGCCGAAGCAAAAAGGTTTTAGCATTTGCATAGCCAATCCCAAGCCTGGCTCCCAGCCTGGCCCGCCTCTCACTGGCATCCGCTGCACCGCTTAAGCCAGCCCTTATAAGGTCTGCCCCAGAAAAAATCTCTGAAGGATTCCAATCAAGAGTCCTCACCTTTTCCAGAGCCTTCCTGATGGATTCAGGACTAGCCTGTTCTATGCCAATATCATCGTTAGCAGTAGCCTCATCCCTAGGCACAAATGCGTGCTTAGCATCAGGAAAACGCTTGGAAAGGAACTGCCTGATTCTTTCTCCTGCCGAGTCAGGATCTGTCAATATTATAATTCCCCGCTTTTTATATGCCTGCTTTATAGCATCAAGAGCCTTCGGCTTCAGATTGAAACCCTCTGTGATAATGCAGTCAGCCTCTACAGCCTTGCCGATGGCCACCACATCCATCTTGCCTTCTACAACCAATACTTCTTTTATCATTCTAATCTCCAATAAACGGGCGTACCGCCTCGTATACATCAGCATGGATTTCCTCTATGGACCTTACTCTGCCACCTGAGCAGCAACCGATTCTCTTCCAGCCATATTTATCTGCCACCCAGCCATAAGCCTCGTGACAGCGGTGGAGATAATCCCGATCCTTTTCATGAATATCCTTGCCCCGGCTTGAATCAGACTTGGCACGGGCAGCAATAAGCTGGTCGCTGACATCTGGATCCATATCCAAATATACAACCACATCAGGCACCGGAAGCTTCAGCTTAGAAAATTCGAAATCCCACAACCAGTTCAGAAACCTTTCCCGTTCATTATCATCTGTCAGCTTTACAGCCTGATGAACCATATTAGATGTAGTATACCGGTCAGCAATTATAATTGCACCGCCCTCATAAGCCTGCTTCCATTTCATGTGAAAAGAGGCATAACGGTCTACTGCAAAAAAAGCCGATGCTCCATAGGCATCCACAGCCTGAGCCTTATCACCGAAGGCTCCACCCAGGTACATTTTTACCAGGGCTGAGGAATCCGAGTCATAATCCGGATACTCTACCTTCATTACATTATAACCCTCTGACTGCAGCCTGTCATACAAAGCCTTTGTCTGAGTTGCCTTGCCGGAGCCATCTCCAGCCTCGATAGTAATGAGTTTTCCCTTTGGCATAACAATCCACTCCGAAACAACAAACAAAGGCGCCATTCCTGGCAAAGCCCCAATCGGCCCTGCAGGCTGGCGCCACAACGATTCTCATTTAATGCTGTACAGCATAACCGGCCGGCATCAGGCAGTATAAGGCAGCTTTATATGTACCTTGGTACCCTTGCCAGGAGCGGTAACAACTGTCAGTGCCGCTCCGATGATAGAGGCTCTCTCCTCCATGCCAAGAACACCAAAATGGCCATTGCCCTCAGCATTATTACGTTCCTCAACCATCATATCCATATCGAAGCCCGCGCCCTCATCAGCTATAACCAGCGCCAGATGATCAGGTGCAAACAGTATCCTCACCTTGGCTACATCTACACCAGAATGACGCTGAACATTGTTCAAAGCCTCCTGAATAATGCGGAACAGTGTTATCTCAACGTGCTTCTCTAATGGATGATCTTTGCCATCCACCTGGAAATCCACCTTCAGCTGGCCTCTATCATCCATACGATTAATAAGCTGCTTTAAGGCTGGCACCAGCCCCAGATCATCCAGCGACATCGGGCGCATATCAAATATAATCTGACGCACCTCTGTAAGACAGCTGCGAATCTGATGTCTAAGCTCCTGCATACCCCTCTTAGCCTCATCAGGCTTCATATCAACCAGCCTCTCGCATATACTGGACTGATATATAAGGTTTGCCATCTGCTGAGCCGGTCCATCATGAATTTCCCTGGAAACCCTGAGACGTTCCTCCTCCTGGGCCTTAATAATCTGGATACCCAGGTATTTATTCTTAGAGACAATCTCCATCTGCGAAACAACATCACTGAGCTGTGAAGTAAGATATCCCATGATAGTGCCAAGCTTAGTAGCTAGTCTCTCAGCAGTCACCAGGGTCTTTTCCATATTTCTCAGCTGCAGCTCCATCCGGTCTCTCTGACGGCGGCTCTGGTATTCCTTTTCCTTGGCTATTCCCAGATTAACCTGAACATTCTTTGCTGATTCATAGCATTCGCGTATTTTATCCTCAGAGTAGTTAGCAAAGTTGCTGCTTACACGAACCAGCTTCTGCTTCTCTCTCTGTTCCTGAACAACAAGGGCATCCACTTCATCCTGAAGCTTCCTAGTCATACGCTTGACTTCCTCCAGGTTGCGGCGTGTCTCGTCTACCTCACGCTTGGTACTTTCAAAGATTTCAAAAATCTGTCCCTTGCTGTTTTCCATTGCATCGCAGACCTTCTGCAATACCTGCTGCAGAGTTTTATCTCCACTATTGTCAATATCTATATCTTCATCAAAACTAGCCATAAAACAATCCTCGTTCAATCACAATATATAGTTAATAGATATTTTACACTAAATAGCTGGCTAAAGCAAAGATTTTATACATTCATGAATAATCTTATTTGCGCATTCTGATCAGCAGTATAGCAGCTATAGCCAGCCCCGTAATTCCTGCAAAGGGTTTAAGGTCATCTGGAGCAGCTTCGCTGAGCAGCCACATCACAATCAACGCTCCAAGGCCAATCACCTTATCATTCATCTAACTGCCTCCTTATGAAAACCTGTGATAATGCTCCAGCAGACTTTTAAAAACCTTACTATTGCTGGTAAAAGTGTTGGTATAAGTCTCAAATATCTTAATATCCTTGCTGGATAATCTCCAGACAGCATCAGTGCCATGCCCCTTTATCTGCTTTCTTTCAAACTTTTTAACCAGCTCAAAATGTCCCTTCCAGCGGTCATTTACAGCTATCATCGCCACCAGCTGATATCCAGATGCCACCTTTGCCGCCATAGTCTCTTCATCCATCTCGTCACGGCGGGAATACAGGCGGTAATCCCCATCCCTTTTAAAGAGATACAGGAGCCCTTTTGCATTTTCCTCAGCCAATCTAGCTATTTCAGCCTGCTTCAATCTTGCCAGTTTCTCAAGAAGCACCCTTATGTGCCCATCGTCCAAAAATTCACCTGCTGGTCTGATATCATACTTCTCAGCAAATTTCCTTATCAGTACCCAGAAAAGGTGCAGGGTTGCCAGTGAATCAGCATCTGCCGAATGAGCAGATTCATCAGACCAGTCGAATCCGCATTCCTCCGAGCATTTTATCAGGCTAGGCACGTTATACACACCTATTCCCTGCTCCTTGCCCAGTACTGCCCAATAAAGATCACGGACATCAAAGCAGCGGTCTCCTGAAAGGCCTTCTATACCTGACCGGCTCAGTTCTCTTGTATCGTTTTCTATTGCAAAGCCTACAATAAGGTCAGCATCATCAAAGTATCGCTGAAGACGAGACCTTTCACTAACGAAGGAAGGCTTATTCTTTACCATCTGGGGGCTTATATTATGAACCTTCTGTGAAAAAGGCCAGCTTTTAGCCTTTTCAGGCCTATACAGCTCATTAATTACGGTATTGCCGTTACCGTCCAGTATTGCCAGCTGCAATATTTCATTATCCTTGGACAGTCCTGTAAACTCAGTATCCAAACAGATTATATTCATTAAAGCAGACCCCCGCATTCTTCCACCAAAACCATTCGCTGCTGACTCCTTACCCAGTCACCTATATTCCTGCCTGCAAGCTGTTCCGGGGCATCATTACCAGACACAGCAGAAATTTTCTGCAGAATGACCTCAGCGTTAAGCAGATACCCTGGCAGGCTTCCATGATCTGACATTATTATAGCATTAAAGCCATCAATTGGCAGGTCTCTCCTCAGCTTTCTTAAATTGAGCAGCAGATCAAGTATTTTTATAGGCTTTGTTAATCTGGCCGCCCTCATGTGATTCTTTATCACAAAAAAAGCACTAGCAGTCCAGGAATTTGGAAAGTTCATACGTTTATTCCAGGCAAATAATACATCCAGGCCCTTGATCTCGTGATTATAGTGATGCGGCAGCATCTCTGCAGGAGTCACTCCCTTGCCAATATCATGCAGCAGTCCGCAGAATCTCGCGCAGACATTATCAGTTCTAGCTGCCACATCATCAAGGATTTTCATTGTATGATTCCAGGAATCTCCCTCTGGATGATACTCTACAGGCTGGGTTTTACCAATAAGTGCATAAAGCTCAGGAAAAATTATTTTAAGAAGTCCTGCTGTCCTGAGAGCTTCAAAAAATACTGACGGTACCGGAGTCATCAAAGCCCTCTTCATTTCATTAAATATTCTTTCTGCCGGCTCAGCCGCAAGTTCCTCTCCGGTCCGACCCATAGCCTCATATGTCTCCGGTGCAATCTTAAAGCCAAGCTCCGCTGCCTGACGGGCACAACGGAGACTCCTTACAGGATCTTCACTAAAATGCTCTGATACCGGCTTTATTATTCTTTTTTCTATATCCTGACGTCCATTATATGGGTCAATCAATGAACCATCTGCCAGATTTACAGCAATAGCATTCATAGTTGTATCCCGTCTGAAAAGATCCTCCTCTATAGATATATCAGGTGAGCTTTTTACTTCAAAGCCAGTATAACCTTTGCCAGTTTTTCGTTCCTGCCGTCCGAAGGCAACCTCACTGCGCTTCCCATCAATATCAACAAGATATACAGGAAAGGAGCGCCCGACTCGCAAAGCATCAGGAAAAATCTCTTCAAAAATCTGATGGCTGATATGACAGACAACATAATCCTTATCCTTAGGCCTGCGCCCCATCAGGCTATCCCTGACGAAACCTCCAACAATGTAAGCCTTACCACCATGAACAGCAATAAGATTAGCAAATTCTGTTTCCCTCATCCTCAGCCCACCTTTCAAAAATAAAAGACCGCTGGATACGGTCCTTACATTATCGTTATTGCTTTATTATTATAACCTGCAAAATCATGAAAATCAAATCACAAGAGCGGTCATCCTCACATAAAAAGGCTGCCGCCTCCTTCTGGCGACAGCCTCACTTTTTATTGCAATTGCCTGCAAAAACTGTTTACAAGCGTCTGCCTGTCATCGCTACGTATCTGTTATTACAGGATTAATCTACCAGCGCCTTGTAGGCCTCATGTGCACGCTGTACGAAGATTTCACGGACAGCCTCGTTCTCACCTACACCATGGATGTATGGAGTTACGTTAAAGCCCGCATCCTGAAGAATCATCTTATGAGAATCATCCTCGTCACCAGCCATATCGTTGTTAGCGTGGTCGCCAGCAACCATCATCATTGGCATCAGAGTTATATTCTTTACGCCCTTCTTCTTAAGCTGAGGAATAATATCATCTAAAGAAGGCCAGCCCTCTACCGTGTAGATATAAACATTGTCATAGCCAAGCTGGTTCAGGCGATTCTGCATTACAGAATAGTATGCATTTGCTGGATGTGGAGTGCCATGCTCAAGAATAAGAACTGCATCCTCCTTACCCATCTTAGGGAACTGAGTCGCATAAGCCTCCATAACCTGAGCTACATCATCCGCCTGCTCCTCCTGACCCATCCAGTACATAAGCGGAGTACCGAAGGTAGCCTTCTTGAAGTCATTACGATACTGGCGATATACAGCCAGATCATAGGCATACTCCATACCAGGAATGATATTCAGGTTAGTCATAGCAACGCGGGTATAGCCCTCTGCTTTCAGCTGCTCAATAGCCTCCTCAGGGGTAGGGATAGAAATACCCTCATTTTCCTTTACACGGTCAATGATGATATGAGAAGTATACGCAGTAACAACCTTTACACCAGGATGAGCTGCCTTAATAGCGTCTACAGTGGCATCAATAGTAACTGCACGGCTATCAGGAAAGGTAGTGCCGAAGCTCATTACCAGAATAGCGTCCTTATTAGGCTTTAAGCTGAGATCAGCATTCTCGTTTACCATAACACCAATCTGTGCTGCATCCAGAAGCGCAGGAGTTGCATCATTAACCTCATCGCTGAGCTGATAAGCTGCATCAGATGTAGCTGGCTGAAGTGAGAACATTGCCCCACAGGCAATAGCAGCTGCTAAATACTTCTTCCAATTCTTCATAACATAATTCCCTCTTTCTAAAAAATAAAAATAAAAAAGCCTCTTCTTTCCACGAAAAAAGAGGCCTCAATAACAGACACACAAAAGAACTGCTATTAATCCCCTTCCCGTCGCTCGCGGGTCTAACGGTGATTGTTAAGCAGGCAGTTCTCCTGGCTCCAGTTCATCGCTTGTCAACGCCTTCCCGCAGCAGCTTCACCCTGCTGCAGTGACATAATTGTGACTCGCTCCCTGTTACAGTGGCGGGACCGCACCGGCTTAAACCGGTTTCTCTATTATTGCCTTTCGGCAACCTGCTTCACATATTAAACTGTTTGAATTATATCCTAAAAAAAAGAATAAATCAATAAAAAGGCTGTCTAGCATCGAAACAGCCTTATTGACTTTAAGCTTACGCTATACCAGTAATCATGTAGAACAGTACACAAAGGAATGGTACCAGGAACTTCATGCCCATAAGAATAGCTATATCCATATAGGACTCTTTATGAGAAAGACCACAGATTGCCAGCATGGTAACCAGGGCACCGCAATGAGGAACCGGATCAATACCTACAGAAGATACAGCAATGATTCTATGGAGAACCTCCAGAGGAATACCAGCCTGAGTAGCCATTGCTGCCCACTGCTCACCCAGCATAGACAAAGCAATGGTCATACCACCAGATGCAGAACCAGTAATACCGCACATAACGTTAGTGGTCAAAACTGCAGAGAAAAGAGGGCCGCCACCGAAATCAAGATTCAGCAGCAGTTCCTTAACCACACCAAAGCCTGCCAGGCTGACAACAACACAGCCAAATGCATAACCAGAGGCAACATTCATTGCAGCAGTACAGGATGACAGCGCAGAATCATTAACAGTATGCAGAATACCATCCTGCATCTGCAGACGGCGACGTGCTATATAAGCAGCCACAATGGAGCTCATAATCAGGGAAATAGTTATGGACCATACTGCAGATACCTTGCTTACTTTTGCGGCAAGCAGAGAAAGCTTTAATGGTGCAAAGCTCTCAAGTGCTGACTGATCCCAATGGTATGCCCAATCCCAGCCGAA
The DNA here is from genome assembly GCA_945873565.1 of uncultured Selenomonadaceae bacterium. Taxonomy (GTDB): domain Bacteria; phylum Bacillota; class Negativicutes; order Selenomonadales; family Selenomonadaceae; genus CAMCDL01. The sequence continues at coordinate 9,410 of CAMCDL010000038.1, forward strand.
TGGGTTGGACAGAAATACGTTGATACCAATAACCATAACCAGAGGAATGCAGGAAACCTTCCAGTCAGGATTAGGAAGCTTGTGACGGCGCTGGCCAAATTCAACGTGACGGCCATAGCCCTCACCCTGAGCCTTCAAACGCTTAGCACGGAAGGAAACCCATCCCCAGCCCATAATCAGGAATATTGCGGAAGCAAAAATACCAATGCCCATACCAGACCAGGTAGATGTACCAAAATATGAGGAAGGAATAATATTCTGAATCTGTGGAGTACCAGGCAGGGAAACCATCGCGAATGAGAAAATACCCATCCACAGTGCTGCTGGCAGAAGACGCTTTGGAATATCAGCCTTCTTGAATACAACTGCACCAAAAGGATACATAACGAATGCTACTACAAAAACGGATAACCCACCATAGGTCAGGGCACCGCATCCCAGCAAAACCGCCAGAACCGCCTGCTTTTCACCAAGCACGTTAATGATCTTATCAGCAACAGACGCTGCCATGCCGCCCTTTTCCATCAGCTTGGCAAAAATTGCACCAAACAAAAATATAGCATAGTAATTCTTTACATACTCTGCTGCTCTGGTCATATAAAGCTCACTGAACACTGGAAGTGATGCATGCTCTGAACCCAGAGCTGCAATTACTGCAAAAACAGGTGCTACGAAAATGATTGATGCTCCTCTATAGGCCGCATACATCAGTCCTATCAGGGCCACAAATATTATCGCTGTATCCATTACAACTTCTCCCTCCAAAAATTTTTCCTTTTCTCTTATTATAAATCTTAAATCTACTATATTAAATCAATACAAGACACAATTGTCAAGCCAAAAATTAAGAGCAGGTAATAAGAATAGGAATTGTCATCAGAACAATAGACAGCAATTATCAACAGGCCTTATTATAACCTAAAGTTATCGTATCATTCAAAAAATTAACCGATTTGCTATCGGTTAAAAAAAGGGGCGCCTCTGGGCAGCTCCACCTGCCCAGAGACATCTCAGTCCAGCACAGGATGGAAACACCATCATCGGACTAAGAAAATGAATGAAATGTATGAGCAATGCCTTCTTTATGGCGCTGAAACCACAAAGAAAAACCTTTCGCCAAAATCAGTACGAGCCCATAGCGAAAGGAAACACTGAAGCATTGCCATAAAAAAATCCTGGCACAAGACCAGGATTTTAAGAGCAAAGCTACACTTGAAATCCCCTTCCCCATCACTCGCAGGTCAAACGGTGATTGTCAAGCAGGCAGTTCTCCTGGCTCCAGATCATTACTCCTCTGCGCCTTCCCAAGGCTTACGCCCCAGTGACATATCTATGCAGATTCATTCCCTGTTACAGTGGCGGGACCGCGCCGGCATATACCGGCTTCCCTATTAAGTCTTTCGACACCTGCTCCAACCCTATTCAATTAAGGTACTAAAACCTCACACATAAATACTAGCACCAATTAACTATAGTGTCAATATAAATATACTTTATCGTCTGATAAATATTTAAGCATTCAGACCTTAGCCAGAAAAGCCTTATAACCCTTATATGCCTCGTAAACATCTATCTTGCTGACAGTTTCCCATGGAGCATGCATGCTAAGTACGCCTACACCACTGTCAATCACCTGCATACCATACAGAGACATAATGTAAGCAATGGTACCGCCGCCACCCTGGTCTACCTTGCCAAGCTCAGCAGTCTGATATTTTACACCGGCACCATCCATTACTGATCTGATCAGAGCCATATACTCCGCATTGGCATCATTAGAACCGGATTTGCCACGGGCACCAGTAAACTTATTGAATACCATTCCCTTGCCCATCATAGCAGAATTCTTTTTATCAAATGCTCCGGCATAAAGCGGATCAAAACCTGCACTGACATCAGAGGAAAGCATCAGTGAATTAGCTAGGCAGCGTCTCAAGGCAAGCTCTGAATAGCTACCCATAGCGTTCAGAAGCTCAGCCACAGTATTTTCAAAGAAACGTGACTGCATTCCAGTTGCACCCACGGAACCGATTTCTTCCTTGTCGACAAGCAGGCAGCAGGATGTGCGCTTTGAAGCTTTTGTCTCCAGCATAGCCTTCAAGGATGTATAAGCACATACTCTGTCATCATGGCCGTAAGCGAGAATCATACTGCGATCAATGCCTAAATCACGAGCCTTGCCGGCAGGTACCAGACTCAGCTCAGCCGATACAAAATCATCTTCCTCGATTGAGTATTTTTCCTTAAGAAGCTCCAGCACCCCAGCCTTGATTGCATCCTTCTCATTATCCTCAGCAGGATAGCTGCCAAAAAGTATATCCAGCTTCTCTCCTTCAATGACAGTAGCTCCTTTCTTTTCAAGCTGGTCTTTTGACAGATGAATCAGCAGATCGGTAACACAGAAAACAGGATCATCCTCTGACTCACCAATGGAAATATTCAGCACCTGGCCGTTTTTTCTGACTACCACGCCATGTAAAGCCAGGGGAACAGTAACCCACTGATATTTCTTGATTCCACCATAGTAATGTGTATCAAGGTATGCCATGCCGCCATCCTCATACAGTGGACGCTGCTTTACATCCAAGCGGCAGGTGTCAATATGAGCCCCCAATATAGCCATACCCTTTTCCATTGAGGCTTTGCCAATATTAAACAAAGCAACAGCCTTATTCATGCATACAGCATACACCTTTGCCCCTGCCGACAGCTTATCACCCTTGGCAATAACATCCTCGAGTCTTCTATAGCCAGCAAGCTCAGCCAGCCTTACGGCCTCTTCTACGCTTTCCCGTTCGGTCTTGCAGGTAGACAGAAAATCTTTATAATCATTGCACAGTTTTTCCAGCTTTTTCTTCTCTCCAGCACTATAGGCATTCCATATTTCCTTGGTCTTATTGTCCTTCTTATCTGCCATGACAGCAACCTCCCCTACTCAATAATCACTTACATTTTATCCAACACCCGCAGAAAATCATCCCTGCTCTCAGCCTGATTGAACAGGCACCTGAGCTCAGCGCTTCCCGGAATCCCCTTAGTATACCAGGTTGCGTGCTTACGCATTTCCCTAGGGCCTACATAGTCACCCTTAAATCTAAGCAGCATATCCAGATGCCGCACTATTACTTCCTTCCGTTCCTCCATGGTAGGCCCTGGAATCTCTGACCCGTTTTTCAGGAACTGTGTAAGCTGCCGGAATATCCACGGATTTCCCTGAGCAGCACGGCCTACCATTACACCGTCAGCACCTGTAACCTCCAGAATACGCCTCAGATCAGCTGTTGTCCTCACATCACCATTAGCAATAATTGGAACTCGCCGCTTTTTCTTAACCTCGGCTATTATTTGCCAGTCGGCCTGATCCCGGTAAAACTGTTCCCTGGTACGGCCATGGACTGCAATAGCATCTACTCCAGCTTCCTCTGCCAGCTGGGACATTTCCAATACATTAATGCTGTTTTTATCCCATCCAATACGCATTTTCACAGTAAAAGGCATTGAAACAGCTGCCCGGATAGCCTTCAGCAGCTTAAAGGCCCTCTCTGGCTCACGCATAAGAGCTGAGCCCTCATGATTATTCACAATTTTAGGAGCTGGACAGCCCATGTTAAAATCCAAAATATCTGCACAACCTTGTTCTTCTATAAAAGCCGCCCCCCTGGCAACGCTGTCAGGGTCCGAGCCAAAGATCTGCATAGCAATAGGCCTTTCCTCAGGCTGGCTTTCAATCATTTTCAAGGTATGCTCATTCCGGTAATTTATCCCATTGGTACTGACCATCTCTGAATATACCAGCTGACAGCCCATTTCCCTGGCCAGAATCCTATATGGAGTATCAGTAACACCAGCCATAGGCGCCAGAAATACTGGCAAATCAAAATCAAACCTACCTATCCTCATTAGATGCATTCCTCTCGTAAAGGACTCTCAGTCCGGTTAAGGTCAGGAAATGATCTACATGGTCTATGGTGGATGATTCCTTGGCTATCATCTTAGCAAATCCTCCAGTTGCCACAACTGTCATATCCTGTCCGAATTCAGACTTTATACGCTGTACTACAGCATCTATGGAGCCGGCAAAACCAAAAATAAGACCAGCCTGCATACCACTTATAGTATTACGGCAAATAACATTCTTAGGAGTTACCAGCTCAATTCTTGGCAGCTTTGCCGCCCTCTGGAAAAGAGCCTCAGCCTGTGTTCCCAGACCTGGAGCAATAACACCACCAAGGAAATCACCGTTTTCAGCCACCACATCGAAGGTAGTAGCTGTACCAATATCTATAACAATCAGCGGACCCTTGAAAAGCTCATAAGCACCAACAACATTTACAATACGGTCGGCACCAATTTCACGTGGATTCTCATACTTAAGGCGAATACCTGTCTTAATCCCAGGTCCAACAACCAGCGGCTTAAGATGAAAATATCTTTCACACATCTTCTCCATAGGTACCACCAGCGGCGGTACTACTGAGGATATTATAACGGCCTTTATGTCAGTCATATTGATGCCATGATAGCTGAACAGATCATGCAGCATCATTCCATACTCATCGCTAGTTTTCTGCCGTTCAGTAGAAATTCGCCAATGACGATACAGCTTTTCCCCCTCATAGGTTCCCAGAACTATATTACTGTTTCCTATATCTACAACTAATAACATATCCATCCTCCAAATTATTGAAGCTTAGGCCGAATCGAAACATCCCCTGCCAGTACTCTTCTCATAGCACCCTCTGTTTCTACCAGCAGCGCGCCATCATCATCTATATCAATAGCTTTGCCACTGAAGCTCTCATTTATACCTATAACATTGATTTCCTGTCCCAGCGTCACAGAAAGGCTGCGCCATTTATCCATAAGGGCACCAAAGCCTCGATTACAAATCTCCCGATAGCAGATGTCCAGCTCTCTGAGCACCTCCCGGAAAAAACTTGGCCTGTTAATAAGTTCACCCTTGACCATTGCCATGGATCCAGCCTTTTCCCTAAGTTCCTCAGGAAAATCATCCTGCAGGATATTAACATTTATGCCGATTCCTATTACCACATAATTAATACGGTCCATCTCGGCGCTCATTTCAGTCAATATACCAGTAAGCTTGCGACCCTGGCAAAGAATATCATTCGGCCATTTAATACCAGCCTCAACACCGAAGCTGCGCATGGCTGCCGCTACGGCTACAGCCGCCAGCAGGGTACATTTAGGTGCATCCTGAGGAAGGAATGGCGGCCTCAGAATAACAGAGAACCATATACCCTTGCCATGAGGTGAAAAAAAGCTTCTATCAAGACGCCCCTTGCCAATACTCTGGGCCTCGCTGACAATTACTGTTCCCTCAACAGCCCCCTGCCTTGCCTTAACCTTAGCCTGATTGTTAGTAGAAGGAATATCATCAAAATATATGATTTCCCGGCCCATGATTTCAGTATCAAGTCCTATTTTTATTTCCTCTGGCAAAAGACAGTCCGGGCTATCCTGCAAACGGTAACCGCTTCGGGAATGGCTATCAATGTGATAGCCAGACTGTCTCAGCTCATTTATATGCTTCCACACTGCAGTCCTTGAAATACCAAGCTCCGAAGCAATAGCCTCACCCGATATATAACTGGAGCCTGCAGCTTTAAGTACAGACAATATCCTGCTTCGCATAATATCTCCTTAACAGAAAATAGACTTACACAGATACTATTCTAATTAAGCACAGCAAATAAATCAATAAAAAAATGGCTGCCACCATCTGGCAGCAGCCATTTAATAAAGTCTTTTAAATATTTTTTAGAACTGGAACTTGCCCAGCAGTATCTGAACCTCCTGAGCCAGCTTTGCCAAGGCATCAGAAGCAGAAGCAATCTCCTGTGCAGATGCTGACTGCTCCTCAGTAGCTGCAGATACAGACTGCATCTCATCATTTACACGCTTAGCACCAGTGTCAATCTCAACCATCTCAGCATTAATGCCGTCAGCATCATTGCATACACCAGATACGGAAGCAGACATATTCTGAACCATCGCCGATACTTCATCAACAATGCTCTGAATTTCCTCAAATACGGAACGCAGGGTCTCTACAGATTTTGCACCTTCAACTACGGCGGTACGGCCCTCATCCATAGAAGCAACCGCACGAGCAGTATCTCCCTGAATACCGCTGATGAGCTGAGCAATCTGCTGTGCTGCAGTCTGGGACTGCTCTGCCAGCTTACGTACCTCCTCAGCAACAACTGCGAAGCCGCGGCCCTGCTCACCTGCACGAGCTGCCTCAATTGCTGCATTGAGTGCCAGCAGATTGGTCTGGCCTGCCAGATCAGAAATAGTATCTACGATAGCACCAATTTCCTGAGAACTATCACCCAGCTTATCTACCAGGTCAGCAGTTGCACGGACGGTAGCCTCTACGGAACGAATCTGATTTACGGATAAATCGATTGCCCGGCTGCCCTCAGCTGCCTTTGCAGCTGCATTTGCAGAATTTCTTGCAACACTAGCAGACTCTGTGGAGATACCATTTATAGAATCAGTAATATTGGATACAGCCTGGCTGCCGTTATCAACAGAAGTCTGCTGCTTAATTACAATCTCTGCTGCATCCGCTACGGACTGCGCAACTGTAGTAGCTGCATTTGCAGACTGCATGGAGGATGCAGTCAGCTGCTGGGAAGCTGCAGCAATCTGCTCGGTGGAATGACCAACCTCATTGAGGAACTTGTTTACTGCCAGAGTCATATTATAAAGAGCACGATGAACATCACCGAACTCATCAGCTCTAGTGGATGGAGCGGTCTTTACAATAAAGTTACCCTTGCCCAGCTTGTCACAGATATGAATCATCAGTGCCAGAGGATCCTTGATAGCCTTTATAAGAACCATAGCAGCTACGCAAAGAGCGATAAGACAGATAACATTAACTACAATCAGGGTAGTAATTGCAGAAGCATTGTCAGCTTCATTAGCAGCTTCAACCTCAGCCGCATCAGCAATAGCATCATCACGGAGAACAATCAGCTCATCACGGAGCTTGGCAACATCATCCTTAGCCTTGCGATTATACTCTGCAGTACCAGCCTCAAAACCACCAGTCTCTGCAGCTATAATTACAGCTGGAACAGAAGACTTGAACTCCTTCCACAGCAGCTCAACCTCCTGAGCCTTTGCTGAATCAGCAGGATCATCCTTGCAAAGCTCTTCATACTCAGCCCACAGAGTCTCAAACTCCTCGATATCCTTTTTCTGGGACTTCCTAACTTCTTCTGCTCTGGCTGGATCGGCAATAGCCTGCATAGAACGTACCTGAATGGTACGCATTTTCTCTGATGCCTGACCAAGAATAGAAATTGATCTGCACTCGATGTTGTACATAGCTTCCATAGCCTCGCTACTTGCAGACAAGGAAGTATATGCTTTTGCTCCCAGAATAATCATGCCAATTGCCGCAATAGCAACCAGCATCATTATCTTAACCGATACCTTTAAATTATCCATATTTTCTCAACCCCTTAATTAAATTTCAAAAATTTATTTAAGCCAATACATGTGCCAGACGTATCAGCTCGGTATCCAAGGTCTTCTTATTATACACAGCATCGTGAAGATCAAGCTCAACTACGGTACCAGTATCAAATCCGAATATAATATCAGAACGGTCCGCAGCCAACGCCAGGGCAGCCTGCTCACCCAGAAGGCTTGCATTAATACGGTCCTTAACAGTAGGAGAGCCACCACGCTGAATATGCCCAAGCACTGATACACGTGTATCAATGCCAGTCTTTTCACCTACAGCCTTGCCAAGCTCAACCGCAGATGCTGCACCCTCAGCAACAACTATAATGCTGTATCGCTTGCCTCGCTCATAAGCTTCCTTTATCTCATCGCACATATAATCAAGATTATACTTAGCCTCTGGCATTATGCAATATTCTGCACCACCGGCAATACCTGAATACAGAGCCAGCCAGCCATAGGTCTTACCCATAACCTCGATGAGAATAATACGACGATGTGCGCAGGCAGTATCTCTCAGCTTATTAATTGCCTCTACAATGGTATTAGCAGCAGTATCTGATCCGATGGTATAATCTGTACCCCAGACATCATTCTCGATGGTTGCTGGAACACCTACCACCTTCAATCCAAGCTTAGCCAGGGCTGCTCCTCCCTTAAGAGCTGTCTCTTATACACATCTCCGAGCCCACGAGACGTAGAGGAATCT
>CAMCDL010000039.1 GCA_945873565.1 uncultured Selenomonadaceae bacterium
GAAGAGACTCTCTTAATTTGTTTAGAAAAGTTTCAGCAAAGCCGAGCTTTGAATTACAGCTGAGGACCAGCAGCAACCAGAGCCTTACCAGCATCATTGCCAGTGTACTTGCCAAAGTTCTTGATGAAGCGGCCAGCGAGATCCTTAGCCCTGGTCTCCCACTCAGCAGCATCAGCATAGGTATCGCGTGGATCCAGAATCTTTGGATCTACGCCTGGCAGCTCGGTAGGTACCTCGAAGTCGAACATAGGAATCTTCTTAGTAGGAGCTTCATTGATAGCACCAGAGAGGATTGCATCGATGATACCACGGGTATCCTTAATGGTGATACGCTTGCCAGTACCATTCCAGCCAGTGTTTACGAGATAAGCCTTAGCACCAGAAGCCTTCATCTTCTTAACGAGCTCCTGACCGTACTTAGTAGGATGCAGCTCGAGGAATGCCTGACCGAAGCAAGCGGAGAAGGTAGGAGTAGGCTCGGTGATACCACGCTCGGTACCTGCCAGCTTAGCAGTAAAGCCGGAGAGGAAGTAGTACTGAGTCTGCTCTGGAGTCAGGATAGATACTGGAGGCAGTACGCCGAAAGCATCAGCAGACAGGAAAATTACATTCTTAGCTGCTGGAGCAGAGGAACCAGGCTGAGTGTTGTTGATGTGGTCGATAGGATAAGATACACGAGTGTTCTCAGTAACCTTCTTATCAGCGAAATCAATCTTGCCATTAGCATCAACAGTTACGTTCTCCAGGAGAGCATTTCTCTTGATTGCATTGTAGATGTCTGGCTCGGAATCCTTATCAAGGTTAATAACCTTTGCATAGCAGCCACCCTCGAAGTTGAATACGCCATTGTCGTCCCAACCATGCTCGTCATCGCCGATCAGCTTACGCTTAGGGTCGGTGGACAGGGTGGTCTTACCAGTACCGGAGAGACCAAAGAAGATTGCAGTGTTCTCGCCGTTCATATCGCAGTTAGCGGAGCAATGCATGGAAGCGATGCCCTTCAGAGGGAGGAAGTAGTTCATCATGGAGAACATACCCTTCTTCATCTCGCCGCCATACCAGGTGTTAATGATAACCTGCTCCCTGGAGGTGGTGTTGAAAGCTACGCAGGTCTCGGAGTTCAGGCCGAGCTCCTTGTAGTTCTCAACCTTTGCCTTAGAAGCATTGTAAACAATGAAGTCTGGCTCGAAAGCCTCAAGCTCCTCAGCAGTTGGCTGTATGAACATGTTGGTTACGAAATGAGCCTGCCAAGCAACCTCAACGATGAAACGAACTGCCATACGAGTATCCTTGTTAGCGCCGCAGAATGCATCTACAACGAACAGTCTCTTGTTGGACAGCTCCTTCTTAGCCAGATCCTTAACAGTAGCCCAAACATCCTCAGACATAGGATGATTATCGTTCTTGTACTCGTCGGAGGTCCACCATACAGTGTCCTTGGAGTTCTCATCCATAACGATGTACTTATCCTTAGGGGAACGGCCAGTGTAGATACCAGTCATTACGTTAACTGCACCAAGCTCAGTCTCCTGACCAATATCATAGCCCTCGAGACCAGCCTTGGTCTCTTCCTCGAACAGTACCTCATAAGAAGGATTGTGAACGATTTCGGTAACACCAGTGATGCCATACTTGCTCAGATCAACATTTGCCATTTTGCTATCAACCTCTTTCTTTAATCATTAGATATTGACACATCTTTTAGAAATATGATAAACCATTTCTCCTATTTATGTCAAGATAACAATTCGCTATGATAGCCCTATTTTCCTGCTTTTATTAGGATATTTTTTACTAAAGCTATCTATTCAGATTATTGTTTATTATTGTTGTAGAATTGAATATTGTTTACTATCAGAGCTTATTTGCAAGCTGCAAAGGTTTCAACTGCTTTTATCATTTCGTCCTTTTCAATAACATCAGAATGGATAATCTGAGCATTTTTAAGGGACTCGAGTCCTGCAGGAATTGGATTGCTGTTAACTCCAGCTAGCTTATCAAGAAGCTGGAATTCATCCATACCGTCAATGGATTCACCAAGAGCAGTGAGTACGCTTTCGTTGAACTTATATGGGCTGGCAGTTGATACAACAACCATCTCCTCAGTGTTTTCTGACTGGATAATATGCTTTCTTGCTGCCTCCCATGCTACAGCTGTGTGGGTATCAGGAATATAGCTCTTGCAGTTGTAAACCTGATTGATAGTCTTGGATGTTACCTCATCGTCAGACCAGTCAGCACTGAATACTGCCTGAATATCCTTTAATACCTCTGCTCCTACATCGTAACGTCCCGTTTCAGCCAGCTCCTTCATCCAGCCTGCAACCTTGGCTGCATCATTGGTAACATGATAGAGCAGGCGTTCAAGATTGCTAGAAATAAGAATATCCATGGATGGACTTATGGTCTTGAAGAATTCACGATTTCTATCGTATACACCAGTATTGAGGAAATCAGTCAATACATTATTGCTATTAGAAGCACAGATAAGCTTCTTTACAGGCAGACCCATGCGCATTGCATAGTATCCTGCAAGAATATCACCAAAATTACCTGTCGGTACAGTAAAGCTGATTTTATCTCCAAGACTGATGCGGCCAGCCTTTAACAGGTCCGCATAAGCACTGAAGTAATATACAATCTGAGGAACCAGGCGTCCCCAATTGATAGAGTTTGCAGAGGACAGTGATACTCCCATGGTATCAAGCTTTTCAGCAAAAGCCTTATCGCTGAAAATAGCCTTTACACCACTCTGGGCATTATCAAAGTTTCCCTTAATAGCAGTAACCGCTACATTACCGCCCTGCTGAGTAGCCATCTGAAGACGCTGAATACGGCTAACGCCGTTATCTGGATAGAATACGATAATCTTTGTCTGGTCTACATCCTTGAAACCTTCAAGAGCAGCCTTACCAGTATCACCTGACGTAGCAACAAGAATGAGAACTGTGTTTTTCTTGCCGGTTTTCTTGAGTGCAGTAGACAGGAGCTGTGGCAGAAGCTGCAGAGCCATATCCTTAAATGCACTAGTTGGGCCATGCCATAGCTCAAGAACAGAAAGCTTATCAAAGATTGTTACTGGAGCAACAGCCTCGCAGTCAAACTTGCCATCACCGTAAGCACGGCTAACGCAGCCCTTAAGTTCCTCCTGAGTATAGTCAGTAAGGAATCTGCCTAGGATGCTGGCTGCACGTTCCTGATAAGAAAGATCAGCAAGCTGCTTTATAAACTCCATGGATACCTGCGGTATCTCATCAGGAACAAACAAGCCGCCGTCATTTGCAAGTCCGGCAATAATAGCCTCTGCAGAGGTCATCTCCTGGTTGTTTCCACGGGTACTTATATACTTCATTATGTGTTCACTCCTATAAAAATTATCTTATCAGCTTAGCAATTCTGGCATTTACAGCCTTCACAAGATCATCTGGTGACAGCAGTATCTGTTCGCCTCTTTTGCCAGCACTTATTGATATTTTTTCAAATTCATGTGCAGTTTCATTCAAATAAACCGGATAATTCTTTTTAGCTCCAAGAGGAGAGCATCCGCCCCGGATATAACCAGTAAGTCCAAGCACATCCTTGAGAGGTACCATTTCCACCCGTTTATTGCCGGAAACCTGAGCTAGAGCCTTCAGATCCAGTTCTCCATCACCAGGAATGCATGCCATGAGAACACCATTTTTATCACCACGGCATACTAGTGTCTTAAAAACACATTTAACATTCTGTCCAGTAACAGACGCTACATGGACAGCACTTAAATCATTTTCATCTACCTCATATTCAAGAGTGGTATAGCTAACTCCCAGTTTATCTAAAATGCGGCAGGCGTTGGTCTTCTGAGCTTTTTCTTTTTTCATATTTCCTCCGCTATAACCTTAAATATCAATAGCCTTAGCGGAATCAGTAATCGCCTTGAGCTTTGCCTTATTGTCAGCCCACTTATGATTTAGCTGATCCAGCTTTGCCTGAAGCCCCCGTGGCTGACGGCGCTCATTAGACTCATAGTATGCGTCCATCATATCAAAGAAAATATCTTTTCTTTCCTTCAAAAGAGCATCCAGCATCAGTCCAGACTTTGGAACGTCCAGCTGATTTATTTTTTCATTGCTCTGCTTCATTATAGAGGTTGCATCGCTAACCCACTGCTTATCCATGTTCGGACGTGCGGCCTTTAGTGAAGCAAGCTGATTTTCAGTTGATTCAAGAATATCTGCAACCTTTACAGCGTATCGCTTGAACTCGCGCATATGCTGTGTCTTCATTCCAAGGATGAAATCTCCATAATTTTCAAGACCAGTAATTTTCCACTGTCCATCCTCCTGCTGACGCATAGTACCTATAAGGGTATAATTATCACCATAGGTTGGCTCATATATCTTGACAGCAAAGGTAGCGGTCGTACCGTCACTTTCATCCTCCATATCCTTTTCACAATATTCAATACTTCGGAAGGAAAAGCTTTCCAATCCTGACATGCCTACCAGTTCATCGGCTGGTGTTATCTCACGCTTGCTTGGCCAGGAATTTTTTTCAAAATAATATTGGATATCACTCATAGCTATTGTAGCTGCCTTACCATTCTTTACACTAGCTGCAAGCTCCTTATCCTCTGGATTTACAAGCTGCAGAAGCTCTTGTGATTCATCAGTAAGAATTGTATCAAGGTCTACATAGCGTTCAAAGGCCTCATAGTTACCATCATAGAAAGCCTTTTTAGCCTGATTAAGAGAATATGTTGGTGTCTTTGTATAATACAGAAAGTAGCCTGCAGCGGCGGCTGCACCAATAAACAGCTCAAGCACGATGCCTATAATTAGAAGTGTTCTAAGCTTCATGTGAATCTCCTTTATTTTACAACGTTTCTGCTTGATGCTTCTTTCATATACTCAATACGAATATCATCAGGAACAAGACTGCCACCAGTAGCCCAGACTATATGCACTGCATTTGGCAGCTTATCCATAAGGTTGTTGCTGCGAAGATAAGCATTTGTATAACGGCTTCTCTTAAGCTCAGCTGGTCCATGGAAGGCTGCTGCTGCACTAGGCTCAATGAAAATTTTCTCGTTATCCCAAAGCGCTTTCATATAATGATAAAGCTTCTTATCATCTACTGTAAATATACCGCTGAGGAATGGACGAATAAACTGCCCCGCCATACCTGACTGACGGCTTACCGCTAGTCCATCGGCCTCTGTTTTACCGGAAAGGCCAATATCCTGAACAGAAATGTTGTTGAACAGTCCTGTAACCATGCCCAAAAGCATGCAAGGTGCCTGAACAGGCTCTACAAAAAATACATGAACATTATCACCAAAGCACTGCTTAAGTCCAAAGGTAATGCCTGCAGGTGCTCCACCTACACCGCAAGGTATATAAACAAACAGCGGATGATTGTCATCAACTGTAATATTCTGCATCTCAAGCTGATACTTCATCCGGCGTCCGCCAGCGGCATAACCTAGCAACAGCTCTTTTGAATTCTCATCATCAATGAAGAAGCTGAATTCATCCTTGGCTGCCAGCTCCCGTCCGGATTGGACTGCTTCACTGTAATCAGAATCATACTCGATAACCTCTGCCCCCTTTTCCTGGAGCAGAGATTTCTTCCAGGCCTTGGCGTCAGTGGACATATGAATTTTAGCCTTAAAGCCTAGGGCTCGGCTCATAATACCAATAGACAGCCCCAGGTTTCCGGTTGAGCCTACCTGAATAGTATATTGGGAAAACAATTCTCTAGCATCTTCATCAAGGAGACGCAAATAGCTTTCATTTTTATCAACAAGAATATGATTCTTTAAAGCAAGCTCCTCTGCCAGCTTCAGTACCTCATATACTCCACCCCTGGCTTTTACAGAACCTGCTATTGGCAGATGACTGTCAAGCTTAATGTAAAGACGCCCCTCTAGCTCAGAATAGTACCTGCCATTTATTGCCTGCTGCATTTTAGGTATATCAACAAGCTCAGATTCGACTATGCCATCCATGGCTTCTGTTTCTGGAAAAAGCTTTTTTATAACTGGAGAAAAACGCTTGAATCTGGTAAGAGCCTCATATACCTCTGAACGTCCAAAGGCGCAGCTTCCGATTGCATCAGTATATGGCACCAGATTAGGATTGCGCCATGCTACCTCCTTTGCATTTGTCATGTCGACCAGAAGTCCGTTTCTAGCCTCAAGAGCTGTAAGATTATCTATTTCCATGATAAAACTCCTCAAACACAAAAATTTGCAGCAGAAAATAATTCCCCACAGTCTATATTAAATCACAAGAATACCTTGCTTTCAAGTTTTTTTATATATCAGGCCTGAGCTGGGTCCTTGATACCATTAGCTTCGAAGGCCTTTGCTCTATCTATACATGTACCGCAGACGCCACATGGCCTATCATGTCCTTCGTAGCAGGACCAGGTAAGCTCATATGGAACCTTCAGTTTAATTCCGGTAGCTACCACCTGCTGTTTATTCATATTAACAAATGGCCCTTCCAGCTTCAGCTGATGACCTGATCCCTCCCATATGGCATCACTCATAGCTGAGTTAAACTGTGGCGAGCAATCAGGATATGCAAAGCCTGCTGAATCGTCAGCATGGGCTCCGTAATATATAAGACCGCAGCCACGGCTTAAAGCAATACTTGCCGCACTGGAAAGAAACATTCCATTACGGAAAGGAACGTAGGTTGAAACAGGAGCAGAGCCTCCAGTTTCTTCAATCTGCTTTCCATAGCTTTCATGAGGTATTTCATGACTGGAATGCTTAAGCAGCGAGCAGTCACTATATTCAAAAATTTTAGTCAGATTAAGCTCTAAATGCTCAATTTCATAATATGCTGCTATTTTTGCTGCAGCTTCCAGCTCCCTTTCATGCTTCTGTCCATAGTAAATCGATAGAGAAATAACATTTTCCTTACCATATCTGTCAATGGCCAGTCCAATTGCAGTAGTGGAATCAACTCCACCACTGGATAATACTAGTACCTTCATATTTGGTAATCCTTTCAATAATCAAGTGCCACATATCGGCCAAGTAATATTATTTATGTATAATGATACAACAACAGTATTACAGATTCAATAAAAAAGGGCCATCACCTGCAGTGACAGCCCTTTGGAAATTATTATTACAGCCTATCAGATAATGTTCTTTCTATATGCATCGTAAAGGCTCTTGAGCTCCTCAATCTTGTCATACATCTCAACCTGCAGACCAGAAGCGGTCTCGTAATCGCCAGTATTCAGAGCATCAATCAGGAGAGTGAAGAGAGACTTCTCATCAATGCTATCCTTTGCCAGATAGCCGCGGAGACCATTAATCTTGTTCCAGTTGTAGGAATCCTGGTCGGTTACAAAGCTGGACTCAATATACTTTGCCTTGCGAACAATTTCGCGGTTTTCTGGAATGATGCGAGCAATAAGCTCAGTCTTCCAGCGGAGCAGAGCACCATCCTTAAAGGCATCAATGATTGCATCGGTGAAAACACCTGAAGCAGTAATTGCAGCACGCTTCTCAGCATAATTGTCCAGACTGGACATATTTTCCCAAACTGTTGCAGGAGGTGCACCAAAGAGACGGTTACGCTCTTCTTCGCTGTAATCCTCAAATACATCCATCTCAGAACGATATGCACGATCCTTCTCCAGATAACCAGCCTCAACACCAGACTCCTTAGAAAGCTCAGCCAGCAGCTCGTCAGTAGTCTTATCAATTGCGTACTTAACACCATCAAGAACAGCAGAATAGATTGCTGCAAGTACCAGATAGGTATTGGAGTAAGGGTTGCAGGCACGAAGCTCAAAGCGGGTAGCCAGCGGATTATTGATATCACGAACCAGACCAGCCAGGATAGAACGGTTACGGGAAGGAATCTCAGGGCTGTGGCCCAGGGAAGTAACGATACATACTGGAGCCTCGAAACCAGGCTTTAAGCGGTTCAGGGAATCATTAGTTGCAGAAACAAATGGGTTAATAACCTCATAGTTCTTCAGAAGGCCCATAATAGCGCCATATCCTATAGCGCTCATGAAGTCTACAGTCATCTCTTTTGGAGCAAACAGATTATAGAAGGAACCATCCTCCATAATAGCCGCCATACCAATGTGAGTATGCTCACCATTACCTGCTACACCAATCATTGGCTTAGCCTTGAAGCTAACCTCTAGACCATTGAGACGGAAGGTCTGCTTGATAATAGTACGAGCCAGCAGCTCATTATCTGCAGCCTGCAGAGCATCAGCAAATCTCCAGTCAATCTCAATCTGCTCACATACAGAGGTCATGTTACCGGAAGCATCAAGATGAGCCTTGATACCACCAACTTCCTTATGTCCCATCTCTACACCCAGGCCATACTGATCAAGACGAGATACAGCCTGCTCAAGAGCGGTGCGGACAACACCGTGAGTACGCTGCCAATACTGCTCCTGCATAACCTGAGAAGCAAACATCTCATCAACGTGTACATGGGAAAGTGGTGTCTTAACCCAGAACTCAAGCTCGGTAGCAGAGGTAAAGCTTATATCAGCAACCTTGGAACCATCAATATGCTCAAGACCGGAAATAGTCTTATGAGAATGGAACAGATCAAGCATATGCTTCTTTACAAAGGACATGGTGTCTGCTAAAACAGCACGGGAATCAACACGCTTGCCATTATGAATCAGGAAAGCTGGAATACGAAGAGTACCAATTGGAAGGCCGGTTTCCTCATCATAGTTTTCGAAATTATAATCTACATACCAGTTTACACTAGGATCAATTGGCATATCAACCTTTGCATTATTCAGAGTTGCAATACCAGAAAGAACAACGGAAGAACCATCGGTCTGGACAGCAGCGCCGGAGTAGAAGTCGTCCATATCCTTAAGGAATAAACGCATTGGAATCTTCTCATCAGTATCATTACCAGCAAGGTCAATACCTACCAGAGATACAAACTTGATTTCAGGATGCGCCTTAAGGGTTGCAACGATATCTTCCTTCTTGGAGTTTGCAGGAATAACAAATACTAATTCTTCCATATTAATTACCACCTTTTCTACTATGTGCGATAAAATAAAAAGCCACACAGCACGTGAATGAAATTCATTCACTGCTGTGTGGCATCATCGCCATTGCTATTTTCTTTACATGAGGATAATACCATATATTATTATCCTTGTCTAGTACTTTTTTTAAATTAAAAAAAACAATTATTTTATAAAGGTTACTTCAGCCCTCTGGCCTGGCCTCAGCTCAGATAGATACTCTGTCGGAATGGATATACGAACTGTTGCCTTGCCATTATCCTGCTGAGCAGCTGCTGCGGCGGCATATCCGTCAGTGTTCGCAGTTTGATTATCATCAACATTTATAGTTGATAAATCCGTTACAGTACCCTGATACCTGCTGCGGTACACCCTGTAGCTTGCCAGCTGTCCAAGCTTGACCTGATCCAGCTTATCTGTAGCCACATAGGCTTCTATCCATAAGCTGTCAGCATCACCAACGCTCATAACAACCTGACCAGGCTTAACCTCAGCACCTTCTATGGCGCCCTCAGAAATATAGACAATACCTGAAGTATTTGAAATTATTTCAGTTGCCATGGAACTGCTTTTTGCTACTTCTAAGGCTGCCTCTGCCTGCTTTACAGCTTTTTCGGCGTTGGCAATAACTTCAGGGCTTGCTGGCTGAACAGTAGTCTGGTAGCTTGATGAGGCATAAGAAGCTGATGCTTGCAGAGAAGCATACTCAGCCGCTGCCGAATCTCTTTCTGCTGCACTTACTGCTCCCATTTCATAAAGCTGATTCATACGGTCAGCTCGGCTGGCCGCTCTGGCAATCTCAACTGATGAGGCCCCGCTGGAATAGCTTGTAACAGGAGTAGTAATTGTAACACCTTGGCGTATCTGTTCAAGATTACGCCTGGAAAGCTCAACGGTCTGCTCCAGCTGCCTTATCTGCTCTTCAGTAACATTAACCTCTATGCGGGCAAGGACCTGACCAGCCTGGACCCTATCTCCATCCTTTACCAGGATTTCACTGATAGTGCCTGAAGCTCTGGTCCTGACACTGACCATAGAAGAAGCAACCTTTGCATCATCGATAATAAGGTCACCTGCTCCAAGGCGCATATACCAGATGATACTGGCAATGGCAACTGCCAGCACAATAAGTGCTGGCACGCCAAACTTTATAACATTATTAACTTTCTGGCTAATATCAATTTCTTTTTCTGCCAATTATATTGCCTCCAGATTATTCAGCAGCTGGCTTTGGGGCATGCTTTTTCTTCTCAGCAGCTGTACGGAAAATAACCCACAGCGGACTGGCAATGAAAATTGAAGAATAGCAGCCGCTGAAGAAACCGATAATCAGTGCAAAAGCAAAGTCCTTGGTTGTGTCTCCACCAAACCAGTAAAGGGCAAAGGTGGTAAACAGACAAGTAAATACAGTATAAAGAGATCTTGTCAAGGTCTGGTAAATACTGCGGTTAGCCAGCTTGTAAAGATCAGTTCCCTTTCTGAAGTGAAGTCTCAGGTTCTCGCGGATACGATCGAAAATAACGATAGTATCATTAATAGAATAACCAATAACGGTAAGAACAGCAGCAACAAAGGAAGAATCTACCTGCTTCTGGGTAAAGGAGAATATACTGAGAACAACCAGAATATCATGAACCAGTGCTAATACAGCAGAAACACCGAATCGCCATTCAAAGCGGTATGAAACATAGGCAATAATCAGTATCCAGGAAATAACTGTTGCCATTACAGCATTCATTATCAGCTCAGAACCGATGGTAGCACCTACCTTCTCCTCACGGAGCACGGTATAATCCCCAATTTCTTCCTTGAGAGATGCCATGACTGCCTTACGCTCATTTTCCTCCAGATCTACAGTACGGATCATTACTGCGTTTGAAGACTCTACCGCGCTTTCATCACCTGAAAGCTGAATGGTAGCATTACCAAGGTTATACTCATTCAAAACCTCACGGACCTGACCGAGAGTAACCTTCTGCTCAAACTTCATATCAATAATTGTACCGCCGGTAAAGTCGATACCGAAGTTGAAGCCGTTGGTAAACATGCTGAAAATACCAGGGATAATAATAAGCAGTGAAATAGCGAACCAGATTTTGGAACGTCTCATTATATCAAAACGATTATCTAAAGCCTCAAATCTTTCCTTACTTGTCACGCTTATTCACCTCTCCTTCCTCTGGCAGCTCATTTATACCATAAATTTTAGGATTGGTAAACACATTGGCTGCAATCATGTTCTTTACCATATACTGAGTCAGAGTAATAGCGGTGAACATAGAAAGCACAACGCCAAGACCCAGGGTAATTGCAAAACCGCGGATACTGCCTGTACCGAAGCAGAACAGTACGATGGAAGCAATTATGGTTGTGATATTGGAGTCAAAAATAGTTGTGAAGGCACGTTTAAAGCCTGCATCCATAGAAAGCCTCAGAGACTTTCCAGAAAGGAATTCCTCCTTGAAATGCTCAAAGATAAGCACATTAGCATCAACTGCCATACCAATTGACAGGATAATACCTGCAACACCTGGCAGAGTAAGTGTAGCATCAAGAAGCTTCAGTATAGCCAGCAGCAGGATTACATAAGCCATGAGGCTGATATCTGCTATTATACCAGACAATCTATAGAAGCCTGCCATAAAGAGAATTACTGCACCCAGACCGATTGCAAAAGCAAATACGGACTTATCCTTGGAGTCCTGTCCAAGGGATGGTCCTACAGTACGAGTCTCAATAATATTAACCTTTACAGGGAGTGCACCGGAACGGAGCAGAATTGCCAGCTCATGTGCCTCCTGCAGGGTACGCTGACCGGTTATTACAGCCTTACCTCCAGTAATTGCTTCTTTAACATTAGGAGCAGTCAGGACCTCACCATCAAGCAGAATTGCAATACGGCGGCCAACATTGTTCATGGTGAGCTCAGCAAACTTCTTGCCACCCTCATCAGTGAACTCCAGACCTACAAGATTCTGTCCCTGCTGATCAGTCTGCTCATGGGCTTCCTTAAGGTCAGTACCTGTCAGCACAGTATTACCATCCTCATCCTGAAATTCAAGCATAGCAGTCTTTCCGATTACAGCTATAGCCTTATCAGGATCCTTGACACCTGGCAGTTCAACAATAATACGGCGTGCACCCTGACGCTGAACGATTGGTTCTGCCAGGCCCAGCTCATTTACACGCTTTTCCATGATGCGTATAACACGCTCCATGGCATCATCATTAACCTGAGCTGTAGGAGTATCTTCGGCCTCAAGCACAACATGAGTACCGCCCTGCAGGTCAAGACCCTGACGGATAGACAGTGCAAGCGGTTCAATGAACATTGCAAACACTGCAATTATTATAACTATTGCAGCCAGGAGTTTTCCCAGACAATCTTTTCTCAAAAAACTCATTCCTTTCGTTTTAATATACGATTATATCAACAGGCTGATCATAAATATCGGCTGGTATGCTGTCAGCAAGCTGACATTCATAACATAAACCGATTTTATAAGCATGTACAGCCCGTTTGAGAAAACGGTCGTAAAATCCGCCTCCCATGCCTATGCGATTGCCAGCCCTGTCAAAGGCTGCGCCAGGCACGATAACCAGATTTATAGCCTCTGGCAGGACTTCCTGTAAACGATTCGCTGGCACAGTCGGAATATCATAGATTCCCTTTACAAGTTCATCCATAGAATCTAGCTGCGCCGCCAGCATGATGCCGTTTTCAGCATCAGTAATGTATGGAATACAAAGCTGGATATTCATTGAAAGACAAAGCTTCAGAAATTCATAGGTATGTACCTCATCCTCCATTGATACATAGCAGAATACCGTCATACCAGGCTTAAGGACCTTCATAGAGATAAGCTTGCTTAGTATTTTACTGCTTTCCTCAGCCCTGCTTGCCGGGGGCATGGCCCTTCTGGCAGCCAAAGAAGTCTTTCTAAGCTCTCGCTTACTCAGCATCTGACTCAGCTGGTTCACTATCCTCCAGCAAGTACTCACCAGCAATCATAAGCTTAGATATTTCGATATTTACACCCTCAGAAACCTCCAGAATAATGGTGTGGTCCTTAATGGCATATACAGTACCGAGAATACCGCCCTTAGTAATTACACGCTTGCCACGAGTTAGAGACGCCAGCATATCTGCATGTCTAGCCTGCTGCTTCTTCTGTGGACGGTAAAGCATAAAATAGAATAATGCTGCCATTACCAGAAGAGGAGCATAGGTTCCGATTACTTCAACATTCTGTTCCATATTAATCCTCCTGCTTGCTCTTTGAACCATAAATATAGTTATTGAGGAATTCACGCCTGAAATTACCGAAGCGTTCCTCAATAATAGCTTCCCTCATTGCTGCAGTGAATCTCTGCAGGAATCGCAGATTATGAATTGACAGCAGCCTTAAGCCAAAAATCTCATTAGCCCTTACCAGATGTCTTATATATGCTCTGGAATAATTACGGCAGGCATAACAGTCACAGCCCTCCTCGATAGGACGCTTGTCGTGGGTATGCTCGGAATTTTTCATAACCAGACGGCCATCCCAGGTCATGGCAGTACCGTTTCTAGCTACTCTGGTTGGAAATACGCAATCAAACATATCAATTCCATGCATAACTGCCTCCACCAGACAATCAGGCGTACCAACTCCCATCAGGTACCTAGGCTTATTTTCAGGAAGCTGCTTTACAGTATGATCCAGCATCTCATACATAAGGTCCTTAGGTTCACCTACTGAAAGACCGCCCACAGCGTAGCCAGGGAAGTCAAGCTCCACCAGTTCCTTTACACTCTGGGTCCGAAGATCCTTATACATACCGCCCTGTACAATACCAAAAAGACCTTGGTCAGGACTGGTCATTGCATCCTTGCAGCGCTTTGCCCATCTGGTTGTACGCTCTGTAGAACGCTTGGCATACTCATAGTCAGCTGGATAAGGAATGCACTCATCAAAGGCCATAACTATATCTGAGCCAAGATCCATCTGAACCTTCATGGATACTTCTGGTGACAGGAACTTTTTAGAACCATCAATGTGAGAACGGAAGGTAACCCCCTCCTCAGTGATTTTTCTTAACTCACCTAGGCTGAACACCTGGAAACCGCCGCTATCCGTGAGGATTGCACCATCCCAATTCATAAATTTATGCAAACCACCCATTTCCTTTACCAGTTCTGAGCCTGGTCTTAAAAACAGATGATAAGTATTGCCAAGAATAATGTTACCACCCAGCTCCTTAACCTCTTCTGGTGACACGCCCTTTACAGAGCCCTGAGTGCCTACAGGCATAAAAATAGGTGTAGGGAAACTGCCATGAGGTGTATGCAGAATACCTGCTCTTGCTCCTGTTTCTGGATCGGTTTTTACAAGCTCATACGTAATTGCCGACAAGCCTGCGCCTCCTTTCTAAAACTGTTCAAACTCTAACCTAATTATCATACCACCAAAGACCATAAGTTTCAACATTTATGTACAGTAGGCTATTTGGTTCACCTAAAAAAAGCTCCCAACTTGCGTTAGGAGCTAACATACATATGGTGCCGAAGGCCGGGGTCGAACCGGCACGTTGTTGCCAACGGCAGATTTTGAGTCTGCTGCGTCTGCCAATTCCGCCACTTCGGCAATGTCAGAGGATTTCTCTGCTATCAACAGCTAAAATATTAACATAACCGTAAACAGCTTGTCAAGTAATTATCACTCAACAACCTCAGTAAAATCAATAACTGTAACCACATCATCCATATTGATGCGGCGATTATAAATACGTTCAAAATCAGCGATAAGCTCTGCTCTGGAGTTGATATCAGGATTCTGATGGCCCAAATCCTTAGAAGTAAGGTTTGCCATGGTCTTTACTCTGACACGGTCAAGGAAAACAGTATAAAGATGACGCTTCTGCTCATACTTCTTGCCTACGGTAATCCAGCAGATAGAATTCTCTGGAAACTGGCTGCTTACATCGCCTAAGCGTACAGTACAGGTCTTTTTTCTAGCCTCTAAAAGCTTAGCATGCTTTTCGGCCTGAAAATTTAATGACATCATGATACAACATCTCCCATCAAGCATATGATATTAAAACAGAATATATTCAGTTTTATAAACCTTATACAGTTTAACATATTTTTGCTTTCAGATAAAGCAATTTTACGCCAGCTTTTTCTTACTTTACAAACATTTTAGTTTTTTGTATTATAGATAGGAAACTGAATATGAGGACCTGCAAAGGAGTTGCTATGGAAGATATATTACATATTCCTAAGGGCTCTCTACTATATCGTGGTCAGATTCTGGCAGCAGAGGTTTCTGAAAGCCTTCGAAAACCATCAGTAACACCATGTGCTGATATACTGCATATTAATTACTATGTCCACGGTCCCAAGGAGCCTGTCAGGGAAATTATAATGAAATGGCTTAAGAAAGAAGCACGGCATATCCTATATGAACGTACCGCTTATTTTGCTTCCCTCAAGGGTCTTAAATACGGCAGGATTGCCATAAAGGATCAGTCCTCACGCTGGGGAAGCTGCTCATCGCTAAGCAATATTAATTACAACTGGCGGATAATCATGGCACCAGATACTGTTTTAGATTATCTTGTAATACATGAACTTACCCACCTGATTCATATGAATCATTCTGCTGATTTCTGGCATGAGGTCGAATCCATGGACCCTTGCTATATTCAGCATCGTCAATGGCTAAGGGATAAAGGAAAGCTGCTTTTTCAGCTTTTTCCCAAGGCCCGTTAATTTTCTATCAGAAAGGATCTGACTATCATGAAAAAACTTTTACAAGCAGCATTATGTATTTTAACCCTCCTATACTCATCAGCAATCTGCCTTGCAGATGCCAGTGAGACGGAATATGTTCCAATCATTACAGTAAATGGTGAGGGCTCTGCCTATGGAGATCCTGATAAGGCAGTCATAAGCATCGGAGTTGCCAGCTTTGACAAGGATGCTGATAGTGCCCAGAGAGACAATGCATCAAAATCTCGTGATGTTATCGAAGCAATCTCATCCCTTGGCGTAAGCAAGGCTGATATCCAGACCAGCAGCTATTCCTTTAATCCTAGTTACAGCCGCGATGAAAATGATAACACAATAACTGAAGGCTACCATGTCAGCAATATCGTAACTGTAAATGTTGAAAGCATTGCCAATACTGGCCGCGTAATAGATTCTGCGCTAGCTGCTGGTGCTAACAAAATTAATAGCCTGGAGTTTGGTATCAGAAATAGCGAGCCTCTGAAAAATGCAGCGCTTAAAAATGCTATTAGCGATGCCAGAAGCAAGGCTGAGGTAATTGCTGACAGCCTAGGTGTAAAAATAATTGGTATCAAATCCGTATCAGAGAGTGTAATTAATATCCATAACCGTGATTATGCAAATAGTGTTATGAATATGAGCATGAAAGAAACCAGCATAGCCCCAGGCACCATGGAGTTCAATGCAAATGTTGTTATTGAATTTGTAATAAAATAAACAGGAGCTATTTAATGAAAAGACCCCGTCTTGACGCAATAGAATACATTCGAGGCATTTCAATGCTGGGGGTTATCGGAATTCATATAGGTTCGCAGTATCTTATTAATCCTACACCTAATTTGCACCTGGTAGCACTTCTTGAAATTGTCACCCGTTTCAGTGTCCCTATATTCTTTTTCATATCCGCTTTCGGTCTTTTCTATAACATGGACATGAACAAGCCCTTTACTATGGCTGATTATAAGGAATTCCTCATACGCCGAGGTAAAACGGTTATGATTCCCTATATTGTATGGTCCATGTTCTATATGCTTCATAACGGATTGCTTTTCCAGTATCTCAGTTATCTGACCCCAGGCGGAATCCTGTCTAACCTGGTATTTGGTAATGGCAGCTATCAGCTTTACTTTATGGTACTGCTTCTTTGGTTCTATCTTTTTATGCCTTTGTGGATAATAATGGTAAAATGGTGCACTCCTGAACGCCTGGTGCTTTTGGCTGTCATCCAGATAGCTATAAATTATGCCCTTGACATACTTATCAATCCTTATTATATGGAGCCTTCCATTCTTAAGACGTTACTTACATATAGGCTTAACTATTGGATTATTTACTACTTTTTCATTTTTGTTTTAGGCGGCTGGCTAGCAGTCAACTTTGAGACCTTTCAGCAGATAATGAAAGATTACCGGCGTACCATTATTATCAGCTTCTGGACCACTATGATAGCCCTGCTAGGCTATTATTATAAAATCGTCCTTATAAATGAGCTGCCCCCGCTGGCAGGCGTATTTACAGCTCACCAGCTCTGTCCTATTGGCGTGCTATATACCATAGCTGCTTCGTTGTTCTTCTTTACAATATTCACTGAATGGAGGCTGCCAGGCAGTATCCGTTCATGCCTGTCACTTTTAGGCAAGCATTCCTATTTCGCTTATCTCGCTCATCCGATAGCTATCACTTACTGTATGCTAGGCTTAGAAAGAATGAACATTGTAATGAGTGCAGGACCAACTGCTGCTCTGTACATAGCTGTTGTTC
>CAMCDL010000040.1 GCA_945873565.1 uncultured Selenomonadaceae bacterium
CAGCGGCGCTATATATTGATACTGACACTGGTATATCCAGTGCCTTCATAATGACAGCGGCGCTATATATTGATACTGACACTGGTATATCCAGTGCCTTCATAATGACAGCGGCGCTATATATTGATACTGACACTGGTATATTCAATGCCTTCATAATGACAGCATCGTTATAAGTTAATATACTAACAAAAAAATCCTGGTGATATGCTTTTGCAATATCATCAGGATTCTTTTGTTAGCATAAATATTTATAATAGTTCGTTCTTAATGCACAGGCCTTGCTGGAATATCCATAGGTATCTCCAGCACAGCGGCCGCTTTCTCTCGCATTTCAGCTGAGCTTTTCTCGTGCCAGATTTTCTGCAGCCTGCTCATATACACTGCCGCCGGAATTGGTTTTTTCTCTTGCTGCTGGATATAGTTTTTGATAGTGCTGTGAAAGGTATCGTTCATTTCCACAGTACGCATGGCCAGCAGCACCTTCAGATTGGTATCTACAAGATAAAGATGGATGGCAGGGTCAGCCATGGACTTTTTGGTAGGCTTCTGATCAGCCTTCAGGGTATGCAGGGCAAGCGGCGCATCGCCCCAGCCAGCCTTGAAGATGCCATCTATCTGATAAAGCAGAAACAGCAGGCCGTCCTCTTCGTAAAGAGCCAGCTCCATTTTTCCTGTACGGAAGGCTTCAGTGGCAATTATATCTGTATGACTCAGCTGCAGGATAAACATGCAGCCATTGGCGTCAGCCTGAAACATTCCGCCATCAGTCTGGTTTGCTATTGGAATAGGAAAGGTGTCGCCCACCTGAAAATTTGTGTAATCCATGGTTTTTCCTCCTAAATAAAATGCTGAATCATTTTATCATATGAAGAAAGTAATCTCAAGCATTAGGGATTTGAGGATAATTTCATATAGGATATTTTGATAAAATATGCTAAAATAGTATAGATACTTATGATTTGGAGGTATTGCTATGAATAGCAGACTGATAAGAATTGTTTCGCTGGTTGTGCTGAGTTTGTTTGTCATGTGCAGCATGGCTTTTGCAGCTACTGATAGTAAGGAATGGTTTTGGCTGAATTCTGATGAAAAATATAGCAAGTATTATTCTCCTTCAGATGTAAGGACGATGCAGGCCTTTGATGGTATTGCCGTAAAGATAAGGGCTTGGACCAAGACTACCTATAGTCCTGGCGGTGCTCAGGAGACTCTTGAGAATTACAATATTACTGATATCAGCCCGCTGGATTTGTCCTATAGCCTGGCTGAGGTGCATATCAACCCTCAGAACAGGACATTGGCTTATGTGCAGGAGCTGTTCTATGATGCTGATGGCAGGGTGCTCTGGCAGAAGGAGTATAATCCTTTGCGCTACAAGGAAATGACCTCTCAGGAATTTGATGAGGATTTTTATACTAGTATTGTTGACTCTGTGTTTGGCCAAGGCGAGGTGGAACGTCAGCATGCTGATGATCGCTGGCTGCTTTTATGGCAGGAGACTGCAGATAATCGCTCTATCCGCGGCCAGGCTGATACTGCCACTATGCGCATGAAGGGCAGTAACCTTGTGTTCTGGGAATGGCAGGAGCATCGTGATGCTGATAATAATATTGCACAGATTCTTTTTGTGAAGAAGGCTGTAGATTTAAAGCAGGGGATTGAAAAGATTATCCGCTCTCAGCAGTGGACTCCAGCTCGCGGCTGGAAGGATACCAGCAGCGAGATTTCTGGTGTTTATCATCCTGTTGAGCCTGGAAGCTCTGAGGAGCTGGCACTGATGAGTCTCAGGGATTATGCTGAAAATCATCAGGACTGGATTAATCGTTATAGCCTGGAGGTAACCAAGTAATGCCTATAAAGATACCTAATAACCTGCCTGCTGCTGGTATTCTGGAGCAGGAAAGGATTTTCGTGATGGATGCGGACCGTGCCTATTCTCAGGATATACGTCCGCTGAAGCTTCTGATTCTTAATCTGATGCCTAATAAATCTGTTACTGAGACTCAGCTGATGCGTCTTCTCAGTAATTCGCCGCTGCAGGTAGAGGTGGAGCTGCTTTATACTGAAAGCTATGTTCCTTCCCATACATCAGCGGATTATCTTGATGAATTTTATGTAACCTTTGCCGATATTCGCCATAAGAAATATGATGGCTTTATTATCACTGGTGCGCCAGTGGAGAAGCTGGAATATGAGGATGTGGCATACTGGGAGGAGATTACTGAAATTATGGAGTGGAGCAAGACTAATGTTTTCTCTACCTTCCATATCTGCTGGGGAGCGCTGGCAGGCCTTTACTACCATTATGGTATTCCTAAGTATGATGTGGCACCAAAAATTTTTGGTGTATATAAGCATCATGTCTGCACTCAGAATGAGTGGCTATTCAAGGGCTTTGATGATGAGTTTTATGTTCCTCATTCCCGTCATACTGAAATCCGCAAAGAGGATATTGAAAAGGTGCCGGAACTTACTGTGCTGGCAGAGTCTGATGACCGGGCCGGAGTTTATGCTATTGCTAATCTGACTACCCGCCAGTTCTTTATTACTGGCCATGCCGAGTATGACCCTCTGAGCCTGAAGGCTGAGTATGATCGTGATATGGCAGCTGGACTTAAGGATGTGGAGGTGCCTTTGAATTATTATCCTGATGATGATCCTACAAAAGCACCTATCGTAAGATGGCGTTCAGTGGCTAATCTTCTGTTTTCAAACTGGATGAACTACTATGTATATCAGGAAACTCCATACGAGCTGGATTCTCTGTTCCGTTTTCAGGATGGTATCTGATAAAGGAGGTCTTTTATGAGGTTTAATCGTGTAGTGATGCTGGCAGCTGCAGCAATGCTGTGCTTTTCAGCGCTTTGTGCAGAGGCAGCCCCAAGGGTTGATACCAATATTTTCAAGTGGGTGCAGTCCTCTTCCAGAATAAACTATTTCTTTAATCAGGAGCAGATCTGCTTTAAGGTTAAGGATGGTCAGGTGGATACATCTACCTTGATTGTGCCTGTGCTAAAGACCTATGATGATGTTCAGATTAAGGATAACGTTTCTAAGCGCCGCTGGCATATGAAATCTCTGGAAGGCTTCGAGGATCTTATCGGTAATACCGAGTATATAGAGATAGATCTTGCTGCTTCCAAGGCTTTAGTGGTGGAGCTTGATTATATTGATTCTACCTGGTATCCGCTGGAGCGTACTTTTCCCAGGCAGGAGGTAGATATTGAAGGCCTTTCTGACAAATCCTATGACAAGCAGTTTTATACTGCTATTATAGATTATGCCAGCAGGCATCTTCTTGAGCTTGCTTTGAGGACCAGAAGTGATATAAGCCCGGATATGCAGGCAGAGCTTCAGAAAAAGCAGGAGCTCTATATAATGGAAAAGGATGAACCGGAGAAGTTTGCTGCACTTAATTCTGAAAAGGAAAAGAAAGCTAAGAAGGAAACTAGCAACAATGGCAGGTATAATCCTATTATCCGTAAATAATAATTGGTAGTAAAGGTATGAGGGAAGGTTAATTATGTCTGAACATACTTTTGTCGTCGAAAAGAACTGCCCTATTTGCGGTAAAACTACCAGGGTGGTAAAGACTAAGTCAAGGCTGATGGTGATTAAGACAGATGAGGATTTCTGCAACCATTACAGTGATGGCTTTAATCCTTATTTTTACAATATCTGGGTATGCGAGCATTGCGGCTTTGCGGCTGATGAAAAGCATTTTCTGGGCAGCTTCATGGATAAGGTCAAGGATGCAATGCAGGCTAAGCTGACCAAGAATCCTATACCATTCCATTTTATGGAGGAACGCCATATTCCAGACGCTGTGGCAAGCTACAAGCTGGCCATTTATTTTGCTGAGGAGATGGGTGCTCCTATGGCAAGAATTGCCGGAATGTATTTGAGAATGGCCTGGCTGTTCAGGAGCTCCGGCGAGAAAGAAAAGGAAGAGGAATGCATGCGCAAGGCTGTATTCAATTATGAGCGCTCAAGACTTAAGGAGCGTTATCCTATGGAGTCACTGACTGATGCCAGCGTTACCTTCCTTATTGCAGCTATATATAAGCGCCTTGGCAATGAGGATATGGCTGCATCCTACCTGAATGTTATTATCAATGATAAGCAGGTGAAGTATACTGATAATCAGACCTATGAGAGAGCCAGACGTATGTGGCA
This sequence comes from uncultured Selenomonadaceae bacterium, assembly GCA_945873565.1. Taxonomy (GTDB): domain Bacteria; phylum Bacillota; class Negativicutes; order Selenomonadales; family Selenomonadaceae; genus CAMCDL01. The sequence goes on from CAMCDL010000040.1 coordinate 4,180, forward strand.
GGATATCAGGGAGGATAAGAAGGCTGCTGAAGAGGCTGAAAAGAAGGCTAAGAAGGCAGCAGCCATAAAATAAAATTCTTTTGAGCACAGGTGGAAAGGTGAGGCGGCTGGATTATGTTTGTAATACCACCAGCTATTATAGAAACTATTGAAAATGTAGACTGGGAGGAGCTGCTGGAGCAGGCTCAGGAGTGTCGGCCAGCCATGGATATCGTCCAGAAGACCTGGGACAAGGAAACCCTGGCCGAGATGATTGATGGCAAGGTGTCGGTACCGGATTCTGTGATAAATGATGCTGTGGCGGAAAAGCTTGATCCTGAGGGAAATGTCAAGTCGGTAAAGGTTACTTCCAGGGAGAATGGCAGGCTGGAAATCCTGGCAGATACCAAACGTCTTGGCCGTATTGAGCTGTCGGGAGAGATTGAGCGCTTTGTCCATAATTCAGAAGAGTCTGCTGTTACCTACAGGGTACGAGAACGGGCATTGAAGGATCATGGCCTGGGCTCATGGCTGTTTTCCAGGGTTTCTCTTTCATTGGCTGAGAAGGTTCTGGGAAAGGTAGAGATTGATGATAAGGTGCCAGTAAATATTAAGGGGAACCGGGTAAATGTGGATTTCCATGAGCTGGCAAATACCTCGGAGCTTGCTTCTCATGAGGTGTTCGGACATCGGCTTATAGATATGGTTGAGATTGAGGAAGCTGTTCCGCATGATGGATATATTGTCTTTAAGACAAATGTTAATCTGCCAGATGAGGTTAAGAATCTGGTGAAGGAGTATCTGAAGGACCTCAGCAAGTCTGATATAGAGGCTGCTGTGGATGAAGCTATAATGGAACAGAAAGAAGACGAAGCGTAGATTTATGTGTAAGTTGTTTAGGCGGCTCTGTACGTTTATCCTGTGTGCCATTATGCTTATGGCATTTGGAACGGCGGCAGAGGCTGCAGATAATCATGATAAGGGTAAGATTATTTTTATACCCCATGATAATCGCCCGGTGTCGGATCAGCAGGCGGCTGATACCATCAGAAATCTGGGATATGAGGTGATTGTGCCTCCGGATAATATGCTGGGTGGCAGGGATTTCCTTGGTGATCCTGATGCTCTCTGGTGCTGGCTGGAGGAACAGACTGGCAAGGGAAAGAACTCTGATAAGAAGAAAAATATTAAGGCTGTTGTAATGTCGGCTGATTCTATGATTTATGGAAGCCTTGTGGCCTCCAGAAAGCATGAGCTGCCTGAGGCTAAGCTTAAGGAAAGGGTCTCCAGGTTTGCTGCATATCATAAGCTGCATCCTAGCCTGCCGGTATATGTATGGTCCTCTATAATGAGAACCCCTAAAAGCGGGCGCTATTCAGGCAGTGAGGAGCCGGAATATTATAAGAGCTATGGACAGGATATTTTCCGTTATACTGCCTTGATGGATAAGGCAGAGGCTGAGTCACTGGATGAGCGGGAGAAAAAGGAACTGGCTTTTCTTACCACCTTGATACCGCCAGATGCATTGGCTGACTGGATGGCTCGGCGCAATAAGAACTTTGCTGTAAACAAGTCAATGATTGATCTGGCCCGTAAGAATGTATTTACCTACTATGCTATCGGCCGTGATGATAATGCACCATATTCTCAGACTCACATGGAAAGCCGCAGGCTGTCACAGTATGCTAAGAGCCTGGGCAGCAATAATTTCCAGAATATGGCCGGCATAGATGAATTTGCTATGCTGCTTCTTACCAGAGCGGTGAATGAGCTGAATGGCGAAAAGCCTCTGGTATATGTTAAGTATAATTGGGGAGAGGGTCCGCGCACTATTCCATCCTATTCTGATGAGCCTATAAGCAAGACTATTAGCGAGCATATCATCAGTGCAGGTGGTAAAAGTGCTATGAATGCTCAAGAGGCTGACCTGGTGCTTCTGGTAAATACTTATCCTGATGGCACCACCAGCGAGGCTAACTGGGCTGTGAATGGTGATAATCTGAAGCCGTCTGATCGTTTCTTTGCTAATCTGGTAGCTGAGGCTGTAGCGTCTGGTCAGCATGTTGCTGTAGCAGATGTGGCTTATGCTAACGGGGCTGATAATGCGCTGCTGACAGAGATGCGCAGGCAGGGCCTTCTGTTTAAGATTCAGGCCTACTCTGGATGGAACACGGCGACTAACAGTACGGGCTTTGTACTTGGGCAGGGTATGCTGACAAGGCATATGGAAGTCGCTGCAAAGAATCAGCTGCTTTTGATCAGATATCTTGATGACTGGGCATATCAGGCTAATGTCAGGCAGAGCATGTCCCGTCAGCTTGGCTGGTTCAAGGGCGAGGGAATGTATTCTGACCTTGCAGGCAAGCAGGATATTATAGAAATGCGTACTACCAGAATGATGAATAGCTTTGTTGCTAACAACTTTCCGCCGTTAAAGGGCCTTGGTGAGATTGTGGTTACATTCCCATGGCGGCGTATGTTTGAGGCTGGTATCAAATTTGCTATTAAGTAAATATTAAAGGGATGTCGTTACGACGTCTCTTTTTTTTACGCAAAAAAGGGGCTCACTGCTGTGAGCCCCGCATATCTGTAAAATATGTTTATTTAATTACTTGTTAGCCTGCTGGAATTTTTTCATGAAGTCAGCCAGCTTTTCGCAGCCTTCATATGGCATTGCATTATAGATGGAGGTGCGCATGCCACCAACGGAACGATGACCCTTTACACCGGACAGACCCTGTTCAAGAGCCTCAGCAGCGAACTTCTTTTCCAGCTCCTCGGAAGGGAGACGGAAGGTTACGTTCATGAAGGAGCGGCTGTCAACATCTGCATGGCCACGGTAGAAGCCATCAGAGCTGTCGATTGCATCGTATACTAATGCAGCCTTCTTCTTGTTGCGCTCTGCCATAGCCTCAAGACCACCCTGTGCCTTTATCCACTTTGCAGTCTTGCCAACCATGTAAATGCAGAAGGCAGGAGGGGTGTTGTACAGGGAGTTCTTGCTGTAGAAGGTGTCGTAGCGGAGCATGGTAGGCAGTCCCTCTGGGCTCTTTTCCAGCATGGACTTCTTAGCTACTACCAGAACCACGCCTGCAGGCCCCAAATTCTTCTGTACGCCTGCATAAATGAAGCTGAACCTGGAGAAATCCAGCGGACGGGACAGGATGTCGGAGGACATATCTGCAATCAGTGGAACGTTGCCGGTATCCGGAATGTAATGATACTCAGTGCCGAAGATGGTATTGTTGTAGCATACATGCAGGTATGCGGCATCATCACTGAGCTTAATTTCATCCTGAGTAGGGATATGCTTGAAGTTTACGTCCTTGCTGGAAGCTGCTACATAACCACGGCCGAGGATTTCAGCCTCTTTGTATGCCTTGCTTGCAAAGCTGCCGGACAGAATGTAGTTGCCGCGCTTTTCTGGGGTAGCAAAGTTCAGCGGAACCATGTCAAACTGCATGCTTGCGCCACCCTGGATGAAAAGAACCTCATAATCATCGCCGAGCCCCATCAGCTCAAGAATGTCTGCCTTGGCCTGATTGTGCACTTCATCATATGCCTTTGCACGATGAGAAATTTCGAGGATGGACATGCCAGTATTCTGGAAATTCAAAAACTCAGCCTGAGCCTCCTTAAGAACCTCCAGTGGCAGCATAGAAGGGCCAGGATTGAAGTTATAAATGCGGTTTGCTTCCATTATTTAGGGAAACCTCCTTATGAAAATAAAAGTACAATACCATGATACATGATATTCACCTTATTCTACCGCTTTTATCGCATTATCGTCAAGTGTCATTGACAAAAAGTTTTTTGAGAATATACACTTGATTTTTTTAGAGGGATTAAATATAATGAGTAAAGTTATGGTATTATTACTATAATATAGAAGACCACCGCCAGGAATGAGAACTGGATTTATTTCAGGCGGGAGTATAAAAGAGATTTCGCCAGGAATGAGAACTGGATTTGTTTCTGTGCGGATGCTTTTGATTATTTTAGGAGGTATTTTTCATGAAGGTCTTAATAGCAGATGGCGTTTCACAGATGGCAGTAGACATCTTGAAGAATGAGTTTGAGTGTGTGATTAAGGACAAGCTTCCAGCTGAGGAGCTGCTGGAAATCATTCCTGACTTTGATGCTCTGATTGTACGCTCTGCATCCAAGGTTACTGCTGAGGTTATTGCAGCTGCAAAAAATCTGAAGATTATCGGCCGTGCTGGCGTAGGCGTTGATAATATCGACGTTCCTGCTGCTACTGCACGTGGTATTATCGTTATCAATTCTCCAGGCGGTAATACAAATGCAGCTACTGAGCACACTTTTGCAATGATGATGGCTATGTCCAGAAACATTCCTATTGCTAATGAGACTCTTCAGAAGGGTGAGTGGAATCGCAAGAAGTACACTGGCGTTGAGCTTAAGGGTAAGACCCTGGGCGTTGTGGGCATGGGCCGTATCGGCTCTGGCGTAGCAAAGCGTGCTCTGGCATTCGGCATGAAGGTTATCGGCTATGATCCTTATATTAATGAGGAACGCGCTAAGGATATGGGCGTTATTGTTGGTACCTTTGATGATGTCGTAGAGAAGGCCGATTTCATTACTGTTCATATGCCTCTTACTGACACCACCCGTGGTATGATAAATAAGTCTGTTATTGCGCGCATGAAGAAGGGCGTACGTCTCGTAAACTGTGCCCGCGGCGGAATTATTGATGAGAACGACCTGAGAGAGGCAGTTCTGTCCGGTCAGGTTGCTTCTGCTGCTGTTGATGTATTCACCAGCGAGCCTATTCCTGCCGATCATCCGCTGCTGGGAGTTCCTGGCATTGTAGTTACTCCTCATCTGGGTGCTTCTACTGTAGAGGCTCAGGTCGGTGTAGCTGTGGATGTTGCAGAGGGTATAAAGTCTGCTCTTAATGGCGAGCCTGTTATGACTGCTGTAAATATGGCTCCTGTTTCCCAGCAGGTTATGAATGTTATTGCTCCATATTTCGATCTGGCAGAGCGCCTTGGTACTACCGTGCAGGCTTTGGCAGAGGGTCCTATCAAGAGGCTGGAGGTAACCTACAACGGCGAGATTACCGAGGTTAATACCAAGATGATTACCACAGCTGTGGTTAAGGGCCTCCTGACTCCTGTTATGGATACCAATGTAAATTATGTAAATGCACCATCCCTGGCTAAGGAGAGGAATATCAAGGTTAGCGAAATAAAGGATAAGGATACTGAGCATTTTGCAAACCTGATTACTGTTACTGCTGTGGCTGCTAAGAAGTCTGTAAGCGTACAGGGTACTCTTTATGGTGAAGTAGGCCGTATTGTCAAGATTGATGATAACAGAGTTGATCTGGATCCTCATGCTACCATTCTTATCTGCCCTCATATCAACCGTCCTGGTGTTATCGGCCAGGTTGGTTCCATTATGGGTGCTGCAGGGGTTAATATCTCTGGCATGCAGGTTGGTCAGACCAGCGTTGAAAATACCAGCCTCATGATTCTTACTCTTGATAATGATGTTCCTTCCAATGTAATCAAGCTGATTACTTCTATGGATGGCATTTTCGATGCTAAGCTAATCCACTTCAATAAGTAATATAAAGAATAGTTTTGATGATGGGCTGCCGCACTAAGAAATTAGTGGGCAGCCTTTTTAAAATAACAGTAGGGGCTTTCGGTGGAAAGCCCTTTTTGTGTTGAGTACAAAGGTGGCTAATATGATTATTAAAATAACAGTAGGGGCTTTCGGTGGAAAGCCCTTTTTGTTTTGGGTACCTGTCACCGTCGTCTATGTGCTAATTTATTTGCTTTTGCAGGAAGCGGAGGTTATAATATAAATTAGGTATGTATGCCGTAATTCTAATTAATAACTGACAGAAAGCAACGGGTGATGATAATGAAGATAGACGGCCTGGGTGCACATCAGTCAATGGCTGGTTCTGGACGAGCTGGCGGCCATAGGGCAGCCAATATAGATTCAGGATTTTCCTCTGAGCTTGAGGATCAGCAGGGCGACCTTACTCGTGAACAGCTCCAGAAAATGCTGGAGGAAATAGATAAACAGGGGGCAAGGCTTACCAAGACCCCTACTTATGATGAACTGAAGGAATATCGTGGTCTTATCAAGAATTTTGTTGGTACTGTTGTGACACAGATGTATTCTGTCCAGAGTCAGGCCGGCTGGGATCGCATGGGCCGTCAAAAGGTATATACGACAGTCAGGAAGATTGATACTGAGCTGGAAAAGATGGCGGAGAAAATCCGTCTTGGACAGTCAGCATCACTGGATGTGGTAGCTAGCCATGACGCAATCCGCGGAATGCTGGTAGACCTTTATATGTGATATGGAAACAAGCTGGAGTGTAATTCTAGGGCATAAAAACCAGGTGGGCCGGCTGCGTAAGCTGCTGAAGTCAGATAAATTACCACATGCGATGCTGTTTACAGGGGCATCTGGCATTGGAAAGTCTCTGGTGGCAGAGGTATTAGCGGCTTCGATTCTTTGCCAGTCTGAAGGGGATGTGGCCTGCGGTATATGCCAGTCCTGCCGGGCCTTTAAGGCCAGTACCCATCCTGATTTTCACAGGCTGGTACCTATGACTAAGGATGAATGGGATGGCAAGAAAGAAAAGAGCAGGACTGCAAAGCGTATTATACGCCTAGAGCAGCTGAAAAAGATGCAGGCAGATATAGCTATGGTGCCGGCCCTGAGTCCTTTGTCAGTTGTAGTTATTGAGTCGGCCGAGACCATGAATCAGGAGGCGGCCAATAGCCTTCTGAAAACTATTGAGGAGCCTGATGGGCCTGTGGTTTTTATTCTTACTACGGCTTTTCCGGCAGCTCTGCTTGATACAGTGATTTCCAGATGCATGCGCATGGAATTTGGCGTACTTAGCCATCAGGATGTGGAGGAGCTGTTAAGGCGGCAGGGGGTTGACACTGATCGCAGTGCTCTTCTGGCAGCATTGTCTGATGGCAGTATAGGAGATGCCCTGAAGCTTAATCAGGATGAGATTATTGAGCTTAGGAAAAAGGCCCTTGATATAGTTGACCAGATGTCAGAATATGATATGGATGATATCTGGCAGCTGGGCAAGGAGCTTGGACAGCTGTCCCGTGAGCAGCTGAGTCAGCTGCTGAGCTTCCAGATAGCAGTATTCCGCGATATGCTGGTGCTTTACAGCTGTAGTGATGGGCTGGCACTGTATAATCAGGGGGATTATGCCAGGCTTTCCTCTTTGATAGAGAAGTATTCTGTCTGCCGGACAGAAAGGCTTTTAAGGCTGGTCAGGGAGGCTCAGCAAAAGCTTCGCAGCAATGTAAATGCCAGACTTTTAATGGAAGGTCTGTTTATAAAAATGAAAGATGTTTAAGGAGAATCAAAGTGCAGACTGTAGTTGGTGTCCGTTTTAAGCGGGCAGGAAAGATATATTATTTCAGCCCTGGGAATCTGGGGATAGAGCAGAATGATGGTGTTATTGTTGAGACAGCAAGGGGCCTTGAATATGGTGTTGCTGTAGTAGGTCCGCGGGATGTTCCTGATTCTGATGTGGTGCTGCCATTAAAGGTGGTTCAGCGCAAGGCTACTGAGGAAGATAAGGAAAAGCTGGCGGATAATAGCCGTCGTGAAAAGGAAGCATTTGATATCTGTGAGAAGAAGATTGCGGCTCATGGGCTGCAGATGAAGCTTGTGGATGTTGAATATACTTTTGATGTGAATAAGATTATTTTCTACTTTACTGCTGATGGACGTATTGATTTCCGTGAGCTGGTAAAGGACCTGGCTTCTGTGTTCAGAACCAGAATTGAGCTGAGGCAGATTGGTGTCCGTGATGAGGCAAAGCTCATGGGTGGCATTGGCTGCTGTGGCAGACCGCTCTGCTGTGCAACCTTCTTGGGAGAGTTTGAGCCAGTGTCTATCCGTATGGCTAAGGAGCAGAACCTGTCACTGAATCCTACTAAGATTTCTGGTATCTGCGGCAGGCTGATGTGCTGCCTTAAGTATGAAAATCACTGCTACAGCGGCAATAAGCAGAAGCGTGTAAAGATATTGCCACCAACCCAGGGCAGCAAGGTTATCACCGCTGAGGGCGAGGGCAAGGTAATTAATCTGAATCAGCAGCGCAGGACTGCTACCATTCTCCTGGATAATCGCAAGACCATAGTTGCTTCCTGGGAGGATGTTATCGAAAAGGATAATGAAGATATGTGAGAATGAGCGGCTGGATGATCTTCTCTGCAGCGGCAGGAAGATTATTCAGAATACCAGAGAATTCTGTTTTTCTATAGATGCAGTTCTTCTGGCCCATTATCCGCACTATCATAAGAGCTGGCGGGTTTTTGATCTGGGAACTGGTACGGGCGTTATGCCATTATTGATTGCAGACAATGTTGCTGAGATTCATGCCATGGAAATTAATCCGGTTATGGCAGATCTGGCTCGCCGCAATGTTGAAATGAATCACCTGTCTGATAAGATTAAGGTAGTAGAAGGGGATTACCGGGTGATTAAAGAGCTTTATACTGCTGGCGGTTTTGATCTGGTTATTGCCAATCCTCCTTATAGACCGGTAAATCAAGGACAGCATAACGCACTTAGCGGCGTGGCAGCAGCCCGTCATGAGCTTACAGCTACTTTGACTGATGTGGTCAAGGCAGCCAGACATCTTCTGCGCTTTCATGGCCGATTTGCCATGGTTCATCTGCCGGAGCGCTTAGGAGAAATAATGGTTGCTATGCATGAAAATGGTATAGAGCCTAAAAGATTATGCCTGGTGCAGCCGAAGCCTGATAAGCCTAGCAACCTCATGCTTATTGAGGGGATAATGGGTGGATCGCCAGGCGGACTTAAGGCGGAGCTGCCACTGGTAGTGCATGAAATGGATGGCAGCTATACTGAGGAAATATTAAGGATTTATAATAATGAACACTAATGAAGCAAGTGCAGGTGTGCTGTATCTCTGTGCTACACCTATCGGCAATCTTGAGGATATGACCTTCAGGGCTGTCAGGATGCTTGGCGAGGTTGATCTGATAGCAGCAGAGGATACCAGGCACACAAGAAAACTGCTGACTCATTATGATATACATACACCGCTGACCAGCTATCATGAGCATAATAAGCTTGAAAAGGGACCAGAGCTGGTGGCTGAGCTGCTCAATGGAAAGTCCATAGCATGCGTAAGCGATGCCGGGCTTCCTGGCATCTGTGATCCTGGCAGCCATCTGGCTGAGCTGTGCATAGCTGAAGGTATTCAGGTGTCACCTCTTCCTGGGGCTAATGCCGGGCTTTCTGCTCTTATATGCTCAGGCCAGGATACAACAGAGTTTTCCTTTATCGGCTTTCTTCCCAAGACTTCCAGGAAGGTAGCTGAGCTTCTGGAAAGAATAAGAAGCTATCAGGGGACGCTGATTTTTTATGAGGCGCCGCATCACCTTAAGAATACTCTTTCTCAGCTTGTTAAGGTGCTGGGGCCAGAACGCCAGGCTACGGCCTGCCGCGAGCTTACAAAGAAATTTGAAGAATTCAGGCGCAGTACGCTGCAGGAGCTTCTTGATTACTACAGCGTAAATGAGCCTCGCGGAGAGTTTGTCATAATTGTTTCTGGTGCCGATGAGGCTGGTGAAGGGGGCAATAGTGAGGAGACAGCACAGTCTCCAGAGGAAATGGTGGCCAGACTTGAGGGGCAGGGCTATAGTCGCAAGGAAGCTATGCGGGAGACAGCTAAAAGGCTTGGTATGAGCAGGCGAGATGTTTATCAGCTCCTGCTTAAATATAAATCTAATTATATACATGGGGGAAACAGCATTGTCTAACAAGAATTTTTATATTACAACACCTATATACTATCCTAGTGCTAAGCTGCACATAGGTCACGCTTACTGCACTACTATTGCTGACTCTGTAGCACGTTTTCATCGTCTTGCTGGTGATAATGTTATGTTCCTGACTGGCAGTGATGAGCACGGTCAGAAGATTCAGGAAAAGGCTGAAGAGGCTGGGATTACTCCTATCGCTTATGTAGATAATATTGTGGCTGGCTTCCAGAATTTATGGAAGATGCTGAACATTTCTAATGACGATTTTGTACGCACCACTCAGGAGCGTCATGAGAAGGTTGTGCAGGAAGTTTTCCGCCGCATTTATGATAAGGGAGATATTTATCTGGGATCCTACAAGGGCCTGTACTGCACTCCTTGCGAGAGCTATTGGACTGAGCTTCAGCTGGATGAGAATGGCTGCTGCCCGGATTGCGGACGTCCAGTGAAGGAGGTTGCCGAGGAGGCATATTTCTTCAAGATGTCACGTTATGCAGACCGTCTGCTGAAATATATTGATGATAATCCTGAGTTTATTCAGCCTGTAAGCCGCCGCAATGAGATGGTTAATTTTATCAAGCAGGGGCTGGAGGATCTCTGTATTTCCCGTACATCCTTCGATTGGGGTGTACCTGTACCTATCAACAATAAGCATGTTATTTATGTATGGTTTGATGCACTTTCCAATTACCTTACCCCAATCGGCTTTTTAGATAATCCAGAGAGATTCAGCCAGTTCTGGCCAGCTGATGTTCATCTGGTGGGCAAGGAGATTGTCCGTTTCCATTCTATTATCTGGCCTTGTATTCTTATGGCACTTGACCTGCCGCTGCCAAAGCAGATTTATGGTCATGGCTGGCTGGTAGTTGATGGTACCAAAATGTCAAAATCATTGGGTAATGTAGTTGATCCAGTGGCTTTGATTGAAAAGTATGGCCCGGATGCAATCCGTTACTTCCTGCTCCGTGAGATTAATCTTGGTCAGGATGGCAATTTCTCAGAGCTGGCACTGGTTCAGCGTATTAATTCTGACCTTGCTAATGATCTTGGCAATCTGCTGCATAGAACAATCAGCATGGTTAAAAAGTATCAGGGCGGACAGGTCATGGCTTCTGAGGGACGTTCAGAAATAGATGAGTCCTTGATAAATGATGCTATGGCTGCAGTGAAGGCCTTCGATGAGGGCATGTCCACCATGGAGATCAGTATTGCAATCAAGCAGGTATGGAGCTTTATCAGTCGTGCCAATAAGTATATTGATGAGACTGGTCCTTGGGCTCTGGCGAAGGATGAGACCAAGAAGCAGGAGCTGGCAAATGTAATGTACAATCTGGTGGAAAGCCTGCGCATTATCAGCGGACTGATTTTCCCATTTATGCCTGTAACTGCAGCAAAGGTATGGCAGCAGCTTAATATGGCTGGCACGATTGAGGAGCTTCGTCTGGATGATATCAGCGTGTGGGGCAAGACCCCGGCTGGCCTGATGCTGGGAGAGGCTCAGCAGCTGTTCCCTAGAATCGAGCTTGAGGGTGATAAGCAGGCAGAAAAGGCTCAGGCTGCTAAGCAGGCTGCTGAGGCTAAGGCTGCTAAGAAGGCTCGCCGTGAGGCTCAGAAGGCTATGGAGGCAGCCAAGGCTGCTGCAAGAGCTGCAGAGGAAAATAAATAATGCTGATAGATACCCATGCTCATGTCAACAGCGAGAAATTCGCTGGTGAGACGGAGCTGATAATAGAGAATGCTGAAAGGGCAGGGCTTGATGCCATTATCAATTTCGGGGATACGATGGAGGCCTCATTTGAGTGCCTGCAGCTGGCCAGGAAATATGATATCTGCTATGCTGGTGTAGGAGTGCATCCTGAAGAAGCGTTTCTTCTTGGTGATGAAGAGCTGGCCCGTCTAGCAGAATGGAGCAAGGATCCTAAGGTGGTAGCTATTGGCGAGATAGGCCTTGACTATTACTGGGAAAAGGATCAGGATAAACGCCAGCTTCAGCGCACAGTTTTTATCCAGCAGCTTGACCTGGCAAGACAGCTGGGGATGCCGGTATGTGTACATAACAGGGATGCTCATGGTGATACCATGAATATACTGCGTAAGGAAGGCAAGGGCATACCAGGTGTTATGCACTGTTTTTCCGGTAGCCTTGAAATTGCCAGGGAGCTGGTCGACATGGGCTGGTACATTGGAGTTGATGGGCCGCTTACCTTCAAAAATGCGGCTAAGCTGCCAGAAATTGTAAAGGCAATACCTTTGGAAAGAATACTTGTAGAAACAGACTGTCCGTATATGGCTCCAGTCCCTATGCGTGGCAAGCGTAATGAGCCGGCTTTTGTAGCCTTTGTGGCTGAGAAGCTGGCAGAGCTTAAGGGCGTATCATCTGAGACTGTATGCAGGCAGACTAGCCTAAATGCTAAGGTGCTTTACGGAATTGTCTAAAAATTCATAAAAGTGGGAAAAGGATAACAAAAGCAGCCTCATTTGGGGCTGTTTTTGTTTGCAAATAGTCTGAATATAATGCAAAAGTGGTGGAAAATTTGACACGGTTAGCACGGTGTGGTATACTAGGCACCATGTTCAAAGGAGGGATTCAATGACAGTAAAGAATCACTTTTTCCGACGCTTAGCATCGGATAAAAGAATTCTGGTCTGTGCAGGTCTTCTGTTTTCCATGACAATGACCTCAGGATTTATTTCCAACAGACCGGTATCCATTGCCGTTGATGGTCACACCATAGAACTGAACACACCATACCGTACGCCGGCCAACATCCTGAGCCAGGCGGGGGTGACCATACAGGACGAGGATGAATGTCTGCTGACATCTGATGATGATGGCAACACAGTGCTTACCGTTAATCGTGCCGTTCCTGTTGTATTTAATATTGATGGTAAGAAAGAGGACGCTAAAACCTGCAAGCCAACTGTAGGTGAGGCTGTAGAGAGTTTTGGTTATGTTGGCAATGGTTATCAGACTGAGCTTGCTGCGGAGACGGCAGTTGAGGCTGGTATGGAGATAATAGTGAAGACAGTACCTGTTAAGCCTGTTGTTCAGACAGAAAGAGGTGCTGTACAGTATGACAAGTGTATTACTATGGAAGCAAGCGCTTACCTGCCAAGTGATGGCGGTGGAAGCGGAATTACTGCCACTGGAGCTGTTGCTCGTCATGGAATAGTAGCAGTAGACCCGAGGGTTATTCCTCTGGGAACCAAGGTCTTTATTCCAGGCTACGGTATTGCTGTTGCAGCAGATACTGGTGGAGCCATTAAGGGACAAAGAATTGACCTGTGCATGGAGAGCTATCATGATGCCATACAGTTCGGGCGTCGCGATATCAGTGTCTATGTACTGGGCTGATATAGCTTCGAATTAAAGAAAAACCGCTGCCGTAAAAAGCAGCGGTTTTTCTTCGCTGTGCGCCCAGCATGGGCGCACTCTAATGGGTGAAAGTCCCTAACCAGCC
>CAMCDL010000041.1 GCA_945873565.1 uncultured Selenomonadaceae bacterium
CGCACGGTGGTGTGAGAGGTCGGAGGATTTATTTAAATCCTCCTCCTACTCGATTTGCATAATATTTGAAAAGCCTGCGCTATTATGGTAATATTATTCTGTATTAGTATGTAAACCTTTTTTAAGGAGCAGTATTATGTGGAAGAGATTGTTCAATACCACGAAGGGAAACGATTCCCAGACAGATAAAGATATATTCAGCCACCTTGAACCTGATAAGCTGCCCGCTCATGTAGCTATTATCATGGATGGCAATGGACGCTGGGCGAAGGGACAGGGACTTGTGCGTACTGCCGGGCATAGGGCGGGAGTCTCTACTCTTAAGCAGATAGTAAAAAGCTGCAGTGACCTGAATATTGAAGCCCTTACAGTGTACGCGTTTTCTACTGAAAATTGGAAACGTCCACCTGCGGAGGTGGAGTTCCTTATGGCACTGTTTTCAGAGTTTATGGATAAGGAAATTGAGGAGATGGTCAGGGATAATGTGTGCCTGAGATTTATAGGCCGCATCAATGAGCTCTCCAAGGTGCTGCAGGACAAGATTGCTAATGCAGTGGAACGTACTCGTAGCAATACTGGTGTAAAGTTTACTATTGCAGTAAATTATGGTGGCAAGGACGAGCTTATACGGGCTATTCAGACTATTTCCAGCAAGGTGTCAGGCGGGGAGCTGGATGCTGCTTCCATTGATGACAGCATTGTCGATAGTCACCTGGATACAGCTGGGCTGCCACCGGTTGATTTTGTAATACGTACTAGTGGTGATATAAGGTTAAGTAATTTCCTGCTCTGGCAGACAGCCTATGCAGAATTCTGGTTTACCAGCACCAACTGGCCGGACTTTACTCCGGAGTGCTTTGCAGAAGCACTGTACGATTTTAGCCAGCGGGAACGACGTTTTGGCGGTTTGAAGGAGAAGAAATAATATGCTGACAAGAATAATATCTGGGGTTATTGGCATAGGTGCAGCAGCCTTCGTTATTCAGTATGGGGGATGGCTGTTTGCTATTGCTGTGCTGATGCTGGTGCTTATAGCCTGGTATGAGTTTTCCAAGGCCTTTGCAGCTAAAGGGATACGTGTAGGCTACCTGACTGGAGCTGCCATGATTTTTCTTCTGTGGGGCTGCAGCTGGCTGGGAAATCCAGAGGAGCTATTTGCCATTACCACGCTTTCAGCGCTTGTGCTGACGGCACAGGCGGTGATTCGATATAAGAAATTCAGCGTACCAGGGGCTCTGGTTACCCTGGGTGGTGTTATGTATATTGGCCTCAGCTTTTCACATCTTATATTGCTGAGGTTTTATGGCGAGGGCACCATGGTAGCCTCACCGCTTGGTGATTTTGATTTAGGCTGTGCCTATGTATGGACTGCCCTTATTGGTACATGGGCAAGTGATACCTTCGCTTATTTTACAGGCACTGCGTTTGGAAAACATAAGCTTTGTCCTGATATCAGTCCTAAGAAATCTGTAGAGGGCTTTGCCGGCGGTATTGCTGGTACAATGCTTTCAGTAGCCGGACTTGGTGTATTCTTTAGTTTTGATGTGCTGATGATGGCGATTTTAGGCCTTTTTATTTGCCTGGTTGCTACTCTGGGAGATCTGGTTGAGTCCATTATGAAGCGCTATACTGGTATTAAGGATTCTGGTAATATTATCCCAGGACACGGTGGTGTCTGGGACCGTTTTGATAGTGTTATGTTTACAGTTCCTTTTGTTTATTATTTTATGCAGATAGCTGCAGTGAGATAGGATGATAGGTATGAAGAATTTAGTAGTATTAGGCTCAACTGGTTCTATTGGTACTCAGACACTGGATGTTGTAAGGGCTAATCCTGATAGATTTCATATATCAGTGCTGGTGGCAAAACGCAGTGATGAGCTGCTGGAAAAACAGATAAAGGAATTCCAGCCAGAGCTGGCAGTCCTCTCTGATGAGGCTGCTGCTAAACGTCTGAAGGAACGTTTTGCTGGCAAAACCAGGATTGAGGGCGGCCGTCAGGCAGTTATTGATGCAGCTGTATATCCAGAGGCAGATATTATAGTGACATCACTTATGGGATTTGCAGGTCTTGAGCCTACTATGGCTGCTCTGGAAGCCGGCAAGGATATTGCCCTGGCTAATAAGGAAACCCTGGTAGTAGCTGGTGAGCTGGTTATGGCTAAGGCTAAGGAAAAGGGCTGTGCTATTCTGCCAGTTGATAGTGAGCATTGTGCTTTATTCCAGTGCCTGCAGGGGCAGGATAGAGCCGCTTTAGAGAAGCTGATAATTACTGCTTCCGGTGGCCCCTTCAGAGGTAAAAAGGCAGATCAGCTGCAGAATGTAACCATTAAAGATGTTCTGGCACATCCTACCTGGAATATGGGCCAGAAGATTACTGTAGACTCAGCATCCTTGATTAACAAAGGCCTGGAGGTTATTGAAGCCCGCTGGCTTTATGATGTTGATTTTGACAGGATTCAGGTGGTAGTACATCCTCAGAGTATTATTCATTCTATGGTTCAGTATCAGGATGGCACTGTTATGGCTCAGCTGGGATGCACTGATATGCGTCTTCCTATCCAGTATGCTCTGACCTATCCTGAGCGTGTGGTTTCCTCCTTTCCAAGAGTTGATTTTTATGAGCTGGCAAAGCTTACCTTTGAAAAGCCAGACATGGATACCTTCCGTGGCTTGAAGCTGGCCTTCGAGGCAGGCCGTACTGGCGGTACTATGCCTTGTATTATGAATGCTGCAAATGAAGTGGCTGTAGAGGCCTTCCTTCGTGGTGAATCCGGATTCCTGCGTATCTATGAGCTTATTGAGGCTGCAATGAATGCAGGCGAGGTTGTATATAAGCCTTCCCTTGAGCAGCTTCTAGAGGCAGACCGCTGGGCTAGGGCATTTACCCGAGAGAATCTGAAAAAGTAAGGTGAATTAATAAAATGATTTCTATTTTAGCAGCTATTTTTGTATTTGGTTTGCTGGTTATGGTGCATGAGCTGGGGCACTTTGTAACTGCAAAGATGACAAATATGCGTGTAGATGAGTTCGCTATAGGCTTTGGGCCTAAGCTCTGGGGATATCAGAGCGGAGAAACAAAGTATTCAATCAGAGCTATTCCATTAGGCGGCTTTAACAGGATTGCTGGAATGGATATGGACGAAGATGAAGCGGATGCTGGAGAGCGGGCTTACTATAACCGGCCAGTGTGGGCCAGGATGATTGTTATTCTGGCAGGTTCATTCATGAATTTTGTCCTGCCTCTGGTGATTTTCTTCTTTATTTTTATGTATTCAGGTATTGGTACGCCATCTGATGAGCCTGTAATTGGTGATGTGGTAGCTGGACATCCTGCAGCAGAGGCTGGCCTTATGGCTGGTGATAGGATAGTTTCAATCAATGGCAATACCGTTACAGAGTGGAAGCAGCTTTCTGAGCTTCTAAGTAATGGAGAGGGCAAGGTTTTCAAGGTTGTATATGAGCGTGAGGGTGCTTCCCATGAAACCAGGGTGATTCCTCAGTTTGAAGAGTCCCAGCAGAAGGTGGTTATTGGTATCATCAGTGGAGTAAATGTGCATCAGCCAACCGTTGCTGAGGCAGCTGCCGCTTCCGCCGAGAAAACTGCTGGCATAATGAAAAGCATGGTAAATGGTCTTCTGAGCCTGGTAACAGGCAAGGCAGATACCGCTGAGCTGTCAGGACCGCTGGGAGTAGCCCAGATGGCTGGCGAGGTTGCTAGGGTCGGTATTGTTCCGCTTTTTAATTTTGCAGCCTTTCTGAGTCTTAATCTTGGTATAATAAACTTGCTTCCTGTTCCGGCTCTTGATGGTGGTCATTTTGTAACGCTGTGCCTTGAAGCTGTTCGTGGCAAGCCACTTCAGAAGGAGACAATGTATAAGGTGCAGCTTACCGGAGTTGTTCTGCTTTTATCCTTGATGGTTTTTGCTACTGTTAATGACATAATGAGGTAGCTGATATGATAAAGAGAAAAAATACCAGACAGATTCATATTGGACCAGTGGCCATTGGCGGAGGCGCTCCAATCTCCGTACAGTCTATGACCAATACCAAGACTACTGATACCGAGGCAACTGTTGCTCAGGTAAATGCCTTGGAAATGGCTGGCTGTGATATAGTAAGGCTGGCTGTTCCAGATATGGACGCAGCTTTAAATCTTGGCAATATCATTGCTAAGGTTAACGTTCCATTGGTTGCAGATATTCATTTTGATTACAGGCTAGCTCTGGAGGCTATTAATCAGGGCATTTCTGCCTTGAGGCTTAATCCAGGAAATATTGGCGGCGAGGATAATGTCAAGGCTGTAGTGGCTAAGGCCAAGGAGCATAATATACCAATACGCATTGGCGTAAATGCCGGCTCGCTGGATAAAAAGCTTTTAGCAAAATATGGCGGTGTCACTGCTGAGGCCCTGGTAGAAAGTGCTATGCAGCACGTCCGTATTCTTGAGCAGCAGGATTTTTACGATATGAAGATATCCCTGAAGGCTCATGATGTGCCTCTGACACTTGATGCTTACAAATTGATGTCCGAGACGGTAGAATATCCTCTGCATCTTGGTATCACTGAGGCTGGTACTGCCCGTACCGGCATGATAAAGTCTGCTGTTGGTATTGGAGCTCTGCTGGCTCAGGGTATAGGCGATACTTTCCGCATTTCACTTACTGGTGATCCTGTGGTGGAGGTTAAGGTAGCTAATGAGATTCTTAAATCCCTTGGCATGAAGGAATATGGACCACATCTTATTTCCTGCCCTACTTGTGGGCGTACTTCAATTGATCTTGCCGGTATAGCTGATCAGGTTGAGCAGCGTCTGGCTGATATCAAGGAGCCGATTTCTGTTGCTGTGATGGGCTGTGTAGTAAATGGTCCAGGCGAGGCCAGAGGTGCTGATGTAGGTATAGCAGGCGGTAACGGTGAGGGGCTTATATTCCGCAAGGGCAAAATTATTCGCAAGGTGCCTGAGGCTGACCTGGTGGATGAGCTGTTTATGGAAATTGATAATGTTTTAAGGAATAGATAAACTGGAGGAAACGAAATTGCGCGCGACTAATTTGTATGCACCAACACTTAGAGAAACACCTGCTGAGGCAGAGGTAAGAAGTCATCAGCTCATGCTGCGTGCCGGCATGATAAGAAAGGCTGCTGGCGGCCTTTATACCTACATGCCTCTGGCATGGCGTACGCTGAAGAAAATAATGAACATTGTACGTGAGGAAATGGATGCAGCTGGCGGACAGGAAATTGCTATGCCGATAGTACAGCCTTCCGAAATCTGGAAGGAGACCGGCCGATGGGCTGTATATGGAGATGAGATGTTCCGGGTCAGCGACAGGCATGGCAGAGAATTCTGTCTTGGACCTACTCACGAAGAAATGGTCACCACTCTTATTCGTGATGAGGTGCGTTCCTATAAGCAGCTTCCTCTGATGCTTTATCAGATTCAGAATAAGTACCGTGATGAAATCCGTCCTCGCTTTGGACTTATGCGCGGACGTGAATTTATCATGAAGGATCTTTACTCCTTTGATAAGGACGAGGAGGGGATGAATGAGTCATATAAGAAGATGTATGATGCCTACACCAACGTATTTACCCGTATGGGCCTGGAGTTCCGCCCAGTAGAGGCAGATAATGGTGCTATCGGTGGAGGTCATTCCCACGAGTTTACCGTACTGGCTGAGGCTGGTGAGTCCAATATTGCATACTGCAGCTCCTGTGATTATGCTGCTTCTGATGAAAAGGCTGAGCTTAAGGTAATAAAGGCAGAGCCAGAGGAGATGAAGGAGCTTCAGAAGGTGTCTACTCCTGATGCCCATACCATTGAAAAGGTGGCTCAGTATCTGCGGCTTCCGCTTGAAAAGACTATTAAGGCTGTTGCCTTCCAGTCTGAGAAGGGTGAGCTGATTCTGGCCTTTGTAAGAGGCGATCATGATGTAAATGATGTAAAGGTAGTAAATCTCTTTGAGGATGCTATTGAGCTTCATATGGCTGAGGATGAAGCAATTACAGCTGCAGGCGGTGTAGCTGGATTCATGAGCCCTATCGGTATTAAGGAAGGTACCAAGGTGGTTGTTGATGCTACAGTTATGGAAATGTACAACGCCTGCGCTGGTGCAAATGAAAAGGATGCTCATTTTATCAATGTAAATCCTTCCAGAGATTTCAAGAATGTGATTGTGGCTGATATCCGCATGATAAAGGAAGGCGATGCCTGCCCTCATTGCGGTGCTCCAGTAAAGATGACCCGCGGAATCGAAGCTGGTCAGGTATTTACCCTGGGCACTAAATATTCCAAGTCCCTGCATGCCACATTCCTTGATGAGAATGGCAAAGAAAAGCTGCTGGTAATGGGATGCTACGGTATTGGCGTAAGCCGTACTATGGCTGCAGCTATCGAGCAGAATAATGATGAGAACGGCATTATCTGGCCGCGTGCTATTGCTCCTTTCGAGGTTGTAGTTGTGCCTGTAAATGCTAAGGATGAAGCGCAGCTGTCCCTGGCAGAGGAGATTTATAATGGCTTGAAGGCAAATGGCGCTGATGCCCTGCTTGATGACCGCAAGGACCGTGCTGGTGTTAAGTTCAAGGATGCAGACCTGATAGGCTATCCTCTCCGTATTACTGTTGGCCCTAAGGCTGTCAATGAGGATACTGTTGAGCTGAAAATCCGCAGAAATGGTGAAACAGTAATCTGCAGCAAAGCTGAGGCTGCAGCTAAGGCATTGGAGCTTCTGAAGAGCCTTTGATACAGCCTTCATATAGTAAAAGCAAGCTGGTTTCAGGCAACTGCAGAAAAATTTTGCAGTGTCAAGGGTTTGTTCTTGACAAAGGATAATGCCATCGCTATAATAGATAGGGTGAATGCTAATGATGATTTTGAATGTTTCTGAAGCCAAGGCCCGTGCAGGTGAGCCGGTTTCCTTCAGCTTTGCATCAGATGCTGAGTCCGTTGGGGCTCTTAGCGATACCTTCAGCTTTGAAGGTGAGGTGCTGGTCAAGGGGACAATAACCTACACAGGTATAGCCTTCCGTCTGGAGGGAAGCATCAGCTGCACGAAGTCATTTGACTGTGATCGATGCCTTGAGCATACGATTCAGCAGCAGGAACTTGATTTCTGCGAAAACTTCAAGCAGGGAGCTGAGCCGGAGCCATCTGGCGAGCAGAGCGAAGATGTGAATTATTTCGACGGCGATACAGTTGATATTTTGGACCTTGTCCGGGATAACATGCTGGCAGCCCAGCCGTTGAATAATATATGCAACGCTGATTGTCGCGGTCTGTGCCTTAAATGCGGTGCAAACCTCAATCATGGCGATTGTGGCTGTGACCGTTTTGTTGTTGACCCAAGACTGGCGGCATTGCAGCAATTATTGGAAAAGAAATAATTCAGAAATGAATTTTTCAGTTTAAGGAGGTGTATCCTGAATGGCAGTTCCAAAGAGAAAGATGTCCAAGGCTCGTCGTGATTCTCGTCGTGCTAATTGGAAGTTAGAGGTTCCTGGTTATGTTGAGTGCCCACAGTGTCACGAGCCAAAGATGCCTCATCATGTATGCACAGAGTGCGGTTATTATGATGGCAAGGAAGTTATTTCCGCAGCTGAATAATCCGAAATCAAATGAGCAGGATTTTATATCCTGCTTATTTTTATGTGTAAAATATTTATGAATATAAGTTTTTTTGTCATCTTTGCAGGGAAAAATGGATTTTTAGTAGTATATATAAAAAAGCTATATTTTGTCCTTGCTTTTTTTCAAGTCAAAATGTATAATGTTTCATGGTGTTAATACTAGGTACTAAAACCAAGTTATTATTTTGACTGAAAAGTGGTGAGGATATGGCCAGAGTAAAGAAAAAAGAACGACAGGCTCTTTTACAGAAGCAGGTTAAGGCAAAGCCTTTTCTAACAGATGAGGAACTGGCCGGTATCCTGGAAGTTAGCATACAGACAATACGCCTTGACAGAATGGAGCTGGGCATACCGGAGGTGCGGGAACGCATCAGGAAGGTTGCTGAAACAGCTCAGGATAAGATTGTGTCTATGGATAAGGGCGAGGTTGTCGGTGAGCTTATAGACCTTGATAGAGGACACTCCGGTATTTCCCTTCTGAGGGTTACAGAAGATATGCTATTTGCAAGGACCAGGATAGCAAAAGGATATTTTATGTTCGCTCAGGCAAATTCCTTGGCGCTGGCTATAATCGATGCGCCGATGGCAGTAACTGGTGTTGCAAACATAAAATACAAAACACCAATTCATGCAGGGGAAATGCTGGTTGCCAAGGCTGAGATTGTAAAGCAGCGGGGCAACAAGTATTTTGTCTGGGTCAAGACCCGCAATGACAGCCATGAGGTATTCAGGGCGAAATTCATTGTGGTTTCGATGGCTCAGGAAAACTAGGAGGACATTATCTTGATTATTGCAATCGATGCAATGGGCGGTGACCATGCTCCTGAACAAATTGTTCTTGGAGCTGTTCAGGCGGTAGCAAAGTTCGAGTGCTCTATCGTGCTGGTGGGTAATCGGGAAGAGATACATAGCGTTTTGGACGCCGCTCCTGATATAAATAAGAAGAAAATGCTGGATATTCCGGATGGTCAGGATGTTGCTGAAGCGTTGGCGCAGATTCCTGAGGGTGAATCCGGATGGCTGGCAATAAAGCATACCTCACAGGTAATAGAGATGGATGAGCATCCTGTTCAGGCCATGCGCAAGAAAAAGGATTCTTCCCTGGTTGTAGCCACCAAGCTGGTTAAGGACGGTGTATGCGAGGCTGTAATTTCAGCAGGAAGCACCGGTGCTGCTACAGTGCTGGCCCAGCATTATCTCAGAAATATAAAAGGTATTGATCGTCCGGCAATAGCAACTCCGTTGCCATCAGAGCATGGTGTTGCGCTGCTGCTGGACTCTGGTGCAATAGTAGACAGCAAGCCTAGAGATCTCACACAGATGGCTCTCATGGGTTCTATATATTCACAGTATGTGTTTAACGTAAGCAATCCTAAGGTTGGACTTCTGAACATTGGTGAGGAGGAAACCAAGGGCAACAAGAAGATGCAGGCTACCTATCCTATGCTGAAGAAGATGAGTACTATCAACTTCATCGGCAATGTGGAGGGGCGCGATATTCCTAAGGGAACTGCGGATGTTGTCGTATGTGATGGCTTTGTTGGCAATATTGTGTTAAAATTTGCTGAGGGCCTTGCCAATACTCTTTTCGGTATGATAAAGAGTGCTATTAAGGAAACAGGCCTGCTGGCTCAGCTTGGTGCATTGCTGGTTATGCCAGCATTGAAGAAGCTGGCTAAGACAGTAGATGTTGAGGAATATGGCGGAGCACCATTGCTTGGTGTTAATGGATGCTGTATAATCTGTCATGGCTCATCAAATGCTAAATCAATTTGCAGTGCCGCAGGCGTTGCAAATGAATTTATAAGAAACAACGTCCTTGAGCATATCAAGGAGAGTCTTGACAAGGAGGAGATACTTACGAATGACAGCGAAAGCGTATAATGCGGGAGTGCTTGGAACTGGTTTCTATCTCCCAGAAAAAATACTGACTAATGCAGATTTAGAAAAGATTGTAGATACAAGTGATGAATGGATTACTGAGCGTACTGGTATCAAGGAACGCCGCATAGCGGATGATGGAGTTCCAATGTCTCACCTGGCAATCAAGGCGGCTGAGATGGCTCTGGAGGACGCAGGGGTAAAGCCTGAGGAGCTTGACCTTATAATCGTAGCAACTCTGACCTCAGACCGTATAATTCCTTCTACGGCCTGCATACTTCAGGATCGTCTTGGAGCAACTCACGCAGCAGCCTTTGATCTGTCAGCTGCCTGCTCTGGTTTTGTGTATGCAGCTACAGTTGCTGCACAATTCATTACGAATGGCGCGTATAAGAAGGCACTGGTAATCGGTGCAGAAACTTTATCAAAATATATTAACTGGGAAGACCGCAATACTTGCGTTCTTTTCGGTGATGGTGCCGGCGCAGCAGTTCTGGGCCGCGTAGATGATGGCTATGGTATCCTGAGCTTCGATCTTGGAAGTGACGGTTCTGGCGGCGATGCAATTCAGATTCCATCCTCCGGAAGCCTGGCTCCTGTATCCAAGGAGACTATAGACAAGCGTCTCAACCTAATATATATGAATGGCAAGGAAGTATTTAAATTCGCAGTTAAGGCTATGGGCAAAACTGTGGTTAATTCCTTGGAGAAGATTGATATGCCTCAGGAGCAGATTGATTGGCTGGTACCACATCAGGCGAATATCCGTATAATCCAGTCAGCTGCCAAGAGACTGTCAATGCCAATGGACAAGGTAATTGTGAACATCCATAAGTATGGCAATATGTCAGCTGCCTGTGTGCCTATAGCATTAGCTGAGGCAGCACATGAAAAGCGCTTCAAGAAGGGCGATGTAATTGCCTTGTCAGGCTTTGGTGCGGGACTCACCTGGGCTTCCTGCATCTTGAGATGGTCTAAGGAGGACTAATGATGTTTGAGCATAATGAGATTTGCAAATTATTAAATATCAAGTACCCTATTTTCCAGGGCGGTATGGCATGGATCGGTACTGCTGAGCTGGCGGCTGCTGTATCAAATGCTGGTGGTCTCGGAATCATCGGTGCTGGGCACATGCCTCCTGATATACTCAGAGCTGAGATTCATAAGGCAAAGGCATGGACTGATAAGCCTTTCGGCGTAAACATTATGCTGATGTCTCCTTTTGTAAAAGAGGTTATGCAGGTCGTTGTTGAGGAGAAGCTGGCAGTTGTTACTACTGGTGCTGGCAACCCAGCAGAGTATATCCCTGCGTTGAAGGAAGTGGGTACTAAGGTTATTCCTGTAGTTGCATCAGTAGCACTGGCGAAGCGCCTGGTTCGAACTGGTGTTGACGCAGTTATTGCTGAGGGTACTGAGTCTGGCGGGCATATCGGTGATATTACAACCATGGCGCTGGTTCCACAGGTTGTTGATGCTGTAGATGTTCCTGTAATTGCAGCTGGCGGTATTGGTGATTCCCGCGGTATTGCAGCAGCTTTTGCTCTTGGTGCAAAGGGTGTTCAGATGGGCTCCCGTTTCGTTGTTTCTGATGAATGTATTGCTCATGAGAACTACAAGAATCTGGTTCTTAAGGCTAAGGATCGTTCTACTGTAGTAACTGGCCGCACTACTGGTCATCCAGTGCGTGTTATCGGCAATAAGCTGACCCGTGAGTATCTGGCTCTGGAGTCCAGCGGTGCTTCTGTAGAAGAGCTTGAGAAGCTGGGTGCTGGCAAGCTTCATCTTGCAACCCATGGTGGTGATGTAGACAATGGTTCCGTAATGATTGGCCAGATTTCTGGTATGTTCCAGGAAATCAAGCCAGTTCAGACCATTGTTGATGATCTGGTAAATAACATTGAATCCGCAGTTGCGGCTATTCAGAATAATTTAAAATAAATGGTTAGTAGGCATGAAAGGAATAATAGATGAGTAAACTTGCATTTGTATTCCCTGGACAGGGTGCACAGAAGGTAGGCATGGGCAAGGATTTCTATGACCGCTATGATGTTGCAAAGAGACTGTTCAAGGAAGCTGATGAGGCACTTGGCTATTCTATCATGAATATGTGCTTCGATGGTCCCGAGGATGATTTGAAGCTTACAGCAAACACTCAGCCGGCTATTCTGACTATGAGTGTTATCGCAAATGAGATTCTTAAGGAGAATGGCATTCAGCCAGAAATTACTGGTGGTCACTCCCTTGGTGAATATTCTGCACTGGTTGCTGCTGGTGTACTGAATTTCAAGGATGCAGTTGCGCTGGTTCATAAGCGTGGTGCATTTATGCAGGAGGCAGTACCTGTAGGTGAGGGTGGCATGGCTGCTATTATCGGTGTAGAGCGTGATCGCATCGTTGAGATTTGTGCTGGTGTGTCTGCAGAATCCCCTGTACAGGCAGTAAACTTCAACTGTCCTGGACAGATTGTTATTGCAGGTGCTACTGCTGGTGTTGAAAAGGCTGTTGAGCTCCTTAAGGAGGCTGGTGCTAAGAAGGCGGTTGTTCTGCCAGTAAGCGCACCTTTCCACAGCACTCTTATGAAGCCTGCAGCTGAGAAGCTGGCAGTTGAGCTTGATAAGATTACTCTTTCCGATGCAAAGATCCCTGTTGTAGCAAATGTTAATGCTCAGATTCTTACCAGGGCTGACGAAATCAAGGCTAGCCTGGTAGCTCAGGCAGCAAGCCCAGTACTCTGGGAGGACTGCGTAGCTAAGATGGTAGAGTTTGGTGCTGATACCCTGCTTGAGGCAGGCCCTGGCAAGACTCTTTGCGGTTTTAACCGCCGTATTGATAAGAGCATAAAGAGCCTTAACGTAGAAGACGAGGCTTCTTTGGAAAAAACTCTTGACTATTTCAAGGAGGTTCGTTAATATGCTTTTAGAGGGTAAGACTGCGCTTGTTACTGGTGCGTCCAGAGGTATTGGCCGTGCTATTGCAATAAAGCTTGCTTCCGAAGGTGCGGCAGTTGCTATCAATTATGCTGGCAATGCAAAGGCAGCTGAAGAGGTAAAGTCTATTATAGAACAGGCTGGCGGCAAGGCTATGCTTGTTCAGGCAGATATTTCCTCTGCTGAGGCTGTTGATGAGATGGTAAGCAAGGTAGTTGAAGGCCTTGGTGGTATCGATATCCTTGTTAATAATGCAGGAATCACCCGTGATGGTCTTCTCATGCGCATGAAGGAAGAGGATTGGGATGCAGTAATCAGCACTAATCTTAGTGGTGTATTCTACTGCACCAAGGCAGTTTCCAAGCTGATGATGAAGAAGCGTTACGGCAAGATTGTAAATATGTCTTCCGTTGTTGGTCTTACCGGCAATGCAGGGCAGGCAAATTATGCTGCAGCAAAATCTGGTGTCCTGGGCTTTTCCAAGTCTATGGCTAAGGAGCTGGCAGCTCGTGGCATTACCGTAAACATGGTAGCGCCAGGCTTTATTGAAACCGATATGACTGCGGTTCTTCCTGACAAGGTGAAGGAGGCTATGACTGCAGGTATTCCTATGGGCCGTCCTGGACAGGCTGAGGAGGTTGCAGCAGCAGTGCTGTTCCTGGTTTCTGATTGTGCATCTTATGTTACTGGCCAGGTCATCAATGTTGATGGCGGTATGGTCATGTAATATAAATACAGATGATTCTGTGGGAGGAGGTGAACCAAACATGGCAACTTTTGAAAAAGTAAGAAGCATCGTAGTTGAGCAGTTAGGTGTTGAGCCTGACGAGGTAGCAATCGAGTCTACTTTCATCGATGATTTAGGTGCTGATTCTCTGGATATTGTAGAGCTCATCATGGCTTTCGAGGAGGAGTTCGGTATCGAAATTCCTGACGAGGCAGCTGAAAAGATTAAGACCGTTAAGGATGTTGTAACCTACATCGACCAGAGCAAATAAGTTTTATTGTGTCTTACCTTTCAGAAAGCCCTATGGTTTTCGCCTGGGGCTTTCTAAATGGTGAGTACCGCCCATGAATGGAGGAGTTATTTTGAAGCTTCCTGAACTTAGAATTGGCGACAAGGTTGCAAAAATGCCAATTATTCAAGGCGGCATGGCAATTCGCTTATCTACTGGCAGACTTGCTGCAGCTGTTGCAAACCAAGGCGGTATCGGCCTGATTGCTGCATCTGGTATGACCAATGATGAATTGCGTTATGAAATCAGAATGGCCCGTGCACTTTCCAAGGGCATTATTGGTATAAATATTATGTTCGCGGCAAAGAAGTTTGTTGAGGTCGTAAGGACTGCTATGGATGAGGGGATTGATCTTATCGTAGCTGGAGCAGGCTTTTCCCGTGATATCTTTGGATTGGGCCAGGAGACTGGAACACCAGTAGTTCCAATTGTATCTTCTGTTAAACTTGCGAAAATATCTCAGCGTCTTGGTGCCGCTGCAGTTGTTGTCGAGGGCAAGGAGGCCGGTGGACATTTAGGTACCGACCAGTCCATAAAGGACATTATCCCTGACATTGTAGCTGCTGTTGACATCCCTGTAATCGCAGCAGGCGGTGTCCTTCATGGCCAGGATATAGCTGATTTGATAAAGATGGGAGTAAGCGGTGTCCAGATGGGCTCCCGTTTTGCTGCCAGCGTTGAGGCCAATAGTGCCCCAACATTGAAGGAGTTTTATCTGAAGGCAAAGCCAGAGGACGTTGTGGTAATTCACAGTCCTGTAGGATTGCCTGGTAGAGCTGTGCGTAATCCATGGGCTGAAAGGATTATGAATGGTACAGTTCCACCTACTCAATGTGATAACTGTTTGAAGGCCTGCAAGCATAACTTCTGCATAATCCGTGCATTAAGCCGTGCTCAGCAGGGCGATGTTGATACCGGTCTTGTATTTACCGGTGAGTACCTGCCTACAATTGATAAGATCCTTACAGTCGAGGAAATTTTCCAGCAGCTTAGTGCTGAGTTGGCAGAGATAGAATAAGTTAAGAGGTGTTAAGATTGGCAAATCGTGTAGTTATTACCGGTATGGGCGCAATTACTCCTATTGGTACTGGAAAGGACGCTTTCTGGAATGCACTGCTTGAAGGTAAGAACGGTATCAGCCGTATTACCCGTTTTGATCCAACTGAATACAAAGCCCAGATTGCTGGCGAGGTGAAGGACTTTGATCCTGCTGATTATATGGACAAGAAGGAGTCAAAGCGTGTTGACCGCTATGCACAGTTTGCAATAGCAGCTGCAAAGCTGGCTATTGAGGATGCAAAGCTTGATCTGGAAAAGGAAGATCTTGAGCGTATTGGTACCTTCGTAGGCAGCGGTATTGGCGGTATTGAGACCATGCATGGCCAGTATGAGAAGCTGTTTGATAAGGGTCCTTCCAAAATTAGCCCATTCTTCATTCCAATGATGATTGGTAACATGGCTGCTGGCCATGTATCTATAGCATTTGGCCTTAAGGGACCAAGCTCCTGCGTTGTTACTGCATGTGCTACTGGTACTAATAATATTGGTGATGCATTTAAGGTAATTCAGCGCGGCGATGCTGATGTAATGGTAGCTGGTGGTACTGAGGCAAGTATCTCTGGCGCTGCTGTTGCTGGCTTCTGCTCTATGAAGGCTCTGTGCACTGACCACAATGATGATCCTCAGCATGCCTCCCGTCCATTTGATGCAAACCGCAGCGGCTTTATCATGGGTGAGGGCGCTGGCCTGGTAGTGCTTGAGTCTCTTGAGCATGCAGAGGCTCGTGGTGCTCATATCTATGCAGAGCTTGTAGGCTACGGCTCCAATTCTGATGCATTCCATATTACTCAGCCTGCTCCTCATGGTGAGATGGCTGCAAAGTGCATGCAGAAGGCTCTTAAGGATGCTGGCCTTGAGCCATCTGACATTGATTATATCAATGCTCATGGTACTTCTACTCATTTCAACGATCTTACTGAGACTGAGGCTATCAAGACTGTATGGGGCGAAGGTGCAAAGAACCTGTCTGTAAGCTCTATTAAGTCTATGACTGGTCATCTCCTGGGTGCTGCTGGTGGCGTTGAGTGTATTGCTACTGTACTGGCTGTAGCAAATGATATGCTGCCTCCAACTATCAATTATGAGACTCCAGACGAGGGTCTTGATTTGGATTATGTACCTAACAAGGCAAAGGCAAAGACTGTTAGGGCAGCGCTTTCCAATAACCTTGGCTTTGGTGGTCATAATGCTTGTATTGTAATCAAGAAGTACGAGAAGTGATTTAGAATATGAACGAGACTTTTTCAAAGGCTCGTTGCAAGGAATTAGAAGAGCTTGCTGGAAGGCTTGGTATTCGTTTTAAAGATATCGGGCTTCTCCATCAAGCTCTTACGCATACTTCCTACTCTAACGAGTCAAAAATAAAAGTAGAACATAATGAACGCCTTGAATTTCTTGGAGATGCGGTGCTGGAGCTTGCTGTCAGCACCTATCTTTTTACGCATTTTCCTGATATTTCTGAAGGGGCTTTAAGCCGGTCCAGAGCATTTACAGTATGTGATGTTTCTTTGGCCAAGAGAGCAGGTGAGCTTGGTATAGGACAGTACATATTGTTCGGGCGGGGTGAACGGCTTTCTGGTGGAGCAGAACGCCTAACCAATCTTGAGGATGCCTTTGAGGCAATCATTGGAGCCATATATCTTGATCAGGGCTGGGAGGCTGCCAATGAATTTGTGATAAGGCAGCTTGAGGGCCAGCTGATGCTGTATCAGTCCAACCGTCAGGTTAAGGATTATAAAAGTGCCTTGCAGGAGCTTCTGGTACGTGATGACAGCGTAAAGATTGAATATGAGCTCCTTAATGAAACAGGACCTGATCATGCCAAGGAGTATGAAGTAGCTGTAAAAGTCAATGGGGTAATAAAAGGAACTGGAAAGGGCTGCAAGAAAAAAGCAGCTCAGCAGGAGGCTGCTAGGGTAGCTCTGGAGTCTTATAATGTATGAGGGAAAGGGTATTATGAAAAAGCTGATTATTCTTGGAACTGGTAATGCCATGGCAACTAAAGTGTTCAACACCTGTTTTCTGATAGAGTTTCCAGACGGTGAACTGTTTATGACTGATGCAGGCGGCGGAAATGGAATTCTTAGGCAGATGGAGGAATGCGGGGCAGATTATAGCCGTATTCACAATATGTTTGTAACCCATGGACATACTGATCATATTCTTGGTGTAGTGTGGATAATCCGCAAAATAGCATCATTGGTGAATTCTGGTAAATACGAAGGTGTACTCAATATTTACTGTCATGATGTTGTCAAGGATATGCTGCTGAAGATGTGTGAGATGATGCTCAAGAAGAAGGATCTTCAGAATGTCGGCAAATGCATCATAATAAATGAGGTAATAGATGGCCAGGTACTGGAATTTACGCAGATGAAGCTGACAGCTTTTGATATTTTTTCCACTAAGGCAAAGCAGTTCGGCTATACCATTACCTTCGCTGATGATGGCAAGGTCCTGACCTGTCTCGGTGATGAGCCATATAATGAGGTTTGCGAAAAATATGTCCGCGGAGCGGACTGGCTGATGTCAGAAGCCTTCTGCAAGTATGGCGACAGAGACCGCTTCAAGCCATATGAAAAGAACCATAGCAC
>CAMCDL010000042.1 GCA_945873565.1 uncultured Selenomonadaceae bacterium
AAAGTACTTGGCTGGAGACGGCCTGGGAGGATAGGAAGTTGCCGGTTAAAAAATGAAAGACACTCGATTGGGTGTCTTTTTTTAGTTATATCAACCTATAGAATACATGAATCATGGACTAATTTATATAATATAATTGTTTAACTCTGCAAGATTTGGTATAATTTTAACAATGTAGAAATTTAGAGGAGGCTTAAAAATGATTTCTAATGACAAAAAAGAGTTGTCTCTCTTTGCGATAAAGGTTCGCGAGGGTATTGTTAAATCAACTGCTGCTGCTGGCAGCGGCCATCCAGGTGGCAGCCTGTCTTCTGCTGATTACTTTACATATCTTTATAACAAAGTGATTAGGGTAAATCCAGAAAATCCTGCTGATCCAGCTAGAGACAGGTTTGTTCTCTCTAAGGGCCATGTTGCGCCAGGACTTTATGCCACCCTGGCATTGAAGGGCTTTTTCCCAGTGGATGAGCTCCTTACCTTGAGAAAGATTGGTTCCCGTCTTCAGGGGCATCCTAATATGAATCTGACTCCTGGTGTTGATATGTCTACCGGTTCCCTGGGTCAGGGTATTTCTGTTGCTGCTGGTATGGCAAAGGGCGCTAAGTATCTGAATAAGGATATAAATGTTTATACTTTGCTTGGCGATGGAGAGGTTGCCGAGGGCCAGGTATGGGAGGCAACTATGTTTGCTGCTCATTATAAGCTGGATAATCTCTGCATTACTGTTGATGTTAACGGCCTGCAGATTGATGGCAGAACTGCAGATGTAATGAATACTGCACCGCTTGATAAGAAATTTGAGGCATTTGGCTGTCGTGTTATTGAGATTGATGGTCATGATTTCGACGAATTAGAGAGGGCTTTTGATTTCTTTAAGGCAGGCAAGGGCTCCGCTCAGCCTACCGTAATCCTCATGAAGACTACTAAGGGCAAGGGAATTTCCTTTATGGAGGATCAGGTTGGCTGGCATGGCAAGGCTCCTAATCAGGAGCAGCTTGAGCAGGCACTGGCTGAATTGAAGGAAGCTCAAAAGAAGATTGAGGAGGCGTAAGTCATGGCAGATGTAAAGAAGATTGCTACTAGAGAGAGCTATAGCAAGGCTCTTATTGAGCTGGGAAATAATACCAGTAATGTTGTTGTAATGGATGCCGATCTGGCTGGCGCTACCAAAACTGGTGCGTTTAAAAAGGCATTCCCAGAGAGATTCTTTAATGTTGGTATTGCTGAAGCTAATCTGATTAATACTGCAGCAGGCATATCAACTATGGGCTTAGTACCATTTGTGTCTACATTTGCTATGTTTGCATCAGGACGTGCTTATGAGCAGGTTAGAAATACTGTTGGTTATCCGCACCTGAATGTTAAAATATGTGCTACTCATGGTGGTATTTCTGTAGGTGCTGATGGTGCTTCTCACCAGTGCTGCGAGGACTTTGGTCTTATGCGTACAATTCCAGGGATGACCGTTATGTGTCCATCTGATGATGTTGAAGCACGTAAGATGGTGCAGGCTGCTTATGAGATGGAGGGTCCTGTATATATCCGTTTCGGACGTTCTGCAACCCCTGTATACCATGATGAGGATTTTCAGTTTGAAATTGGCAAGGGTGAGCTCTTAAAGGGCGGTAATGATGTAGCTATCATTGCAAATGGTATTCTGGTACCTGAAGCCGTTAAGGCTGCTCAGGACCTGGCAGCTGAGGGAATTGATGCTAGAGTAATCAATATGGCTACCATTAAGCCTATTGATAAGGATATTGTTTTAGCAGCTGCTAAGGAATGCGGTAAAATCGTAACTGTTGAAGAGCATAATATTATTGGCGGTCTGGGTGAGGCTGTATGTGCGCTGCTGGCAGAGGAGTATCCAGTTCCAGTAAAGAGGATTGGCGTAAATGATGAGTTTGGCCACTCTGGTGAAGCTGGTGAGCTCTTAGAGCAGTTTGGTCTCTGTGCTAGCAATATTAAGGCTCAGGTCAAGGCTCTTCTTAGCAAGTAAATTTATCACAAAAGGGATGTGTTTGCAGATGTCAATTCTGATTGACAAGCTGAAGGCTATGGGCTGCGATATTGATTCAGCAATGGGCCGTTTTCTTAATAATGAGGATTTTTATGCAAGGTGCTTTAAGAAGTATATTGATGATCCTTCCTTTGATGGATTGGCAGCTGCTTTAGAGTCCAAGGATCCTGTAGAAGTATTTGAGCAGTCTCATACATTGAAGGGTGTAAGTGCCAATATGGGAGTTACACCAGTTTATGATGAAGTTGTCATTATTGTTGAGGCAGTTCGTGGCGGAAAGTATGCTGATAATCTGATGCCTCATTATGAAAAAATTGTTGAGCTGCGCAAGGAGCTTAAAAAGTTGGCAGAGGCTTAATATATCACAATAACAAAGGCACTGCAGAATTTGATTAATCATTTTCTGCAGTGCCTTTTTTACAATTTTTCAGTGCCTATTGGATTTTAAAATAATTCACCCAGCTTTTTGGCAATTTCTTCTATGTTGCTTGGTTTCAGATGAAGACCGTAGCCAATATAAAGCGGGGAGGTAGGAAATCTGGGCATCATCTTTACTCTTATCATATCATTGCAGAGATAAAAAAATATATTATAGCTGATACTGCTATGATGCGTCATGCTTGAAAAATAGTCCTTAATGAAGATAATGCTATTCTGTATGTAGGAAGCAAGTATCCTGATTTGCTCTTCATCCATTATAAAGGCCTCTGTATTACATGTGATATTAATCTCAGTAAAGCCAATACGTGGGCAAGTGGATACATTGAGGTGAATATCCTTTTCGGAACGGACAGAAATGCCTTCAAATTCTTCAGGCATACTGAATAGCTCAGGATTAACCTCAGGCAGACCGATAATCTGCATATGAGGATGGCTGATGGTTCCGCCGGAAAGAGGGCCGTTGTTCTTGAAAAACAGCACTCCCTCATATTCTTCGCTGGCAATCATTGCTAGCCAGTGCTTAAGTCCGAAACGGATGAGCTTATACATCTTTTCAGGGCTATAGTCTGGGATATCTGCGTCACATCGGCTTGACTCAATCAGAACATACTGATCGGAAGGCTCAAGGACATTATACTTGTTTTTCAAAAGAATCATATCATCTTCGGTATCAATAATGCCAGTCAGGCTATCGATATCGCAGAACGGACATTGTCTTCCTGGATTTATTATTGTTCGGGGCTTCTGGCGGCCCAGGGAAACATTGAAGTCAAGCAGATTGATGTTCATAGTGTTGCCTCTTCTTGATAAATACCCATGCTGATGGTATAATTTTAATTTAGAATGTATCATGAGCGTACTGTGTGCGCCATCATGTTCATTATATAGTTTTATTTATTTTTTTGCAAAAGAAATTAAGCCATTAAATGATGCTGGCAGGGTGGTGATTGCCATTAGCGAGAATAATACAAATAATAAATCAAGCAAGGGAGAATCCTTTCTGAAGGGAACCTTCATATTGACTATAGCAGGTGTAGTGGTCAAGGTAATAGGTTCGCTTAATTGGATTTTTGTTTCCCGTATATTGGGCGGTGAGGGTATCGGCCTTTACCAGATGGCTTTCCCAATTTATTTTTTTGCTTTAAGTGTGTCAACAGCTGGAGTGCCGGTAGCAATCTCAATTATAACTGCGGAGCGTGTAGCTCTGAAGGATATCTTTGGGGCGAAGCGGATATTTAAGATTTCGATGCTGCTTATGCTGGCTACGGGTCTTATATTTACTCTGCTGACCTATTATGGTGCTCAGTGGCTTATTGATTTCCATTTCATCAGGGATCCAAGAGCCTACTGGTCAGTTGTGGCATTGGCACCAGCAATTTTTTTCGTAACATTATTGGCTAGCTCCCGTGGCTATCTTCAGGGCTGGCAGAGAATGACGCCTACAGCGGTTTCTCAGATTGTTGAGCAGATATTCCGGGTAGTGACAATGATAGCCTTTGCAAGTCTGTTCCTTCCATGGGGGCTTGATTATGCAGCAGCTGGCGCCAGCCTTGGTGCTTTTGCAGGTGCAGTATCCGGACTTATTGTGCTGGTTTATTATCATTGGCAGCTGGAAAGGGATATTCAGCTGGAATTTGGCAAGGAAATTAAGCCTTTACCAGATTCCCAGCAGGACTCTACCTGGAAGATTATAAAGAGGATATTTGCTTTATCTCTGCCTGTTTCTGCTGCAAGTATCATGCTTCCAGTAGTATCAAACCTCGATCTGGCGATTGTTCCGCAGAGACTTGAGGTCGCTGGCTACAGTGTCAATGAAGCAACTGAGCTTTTTGGCTATCTGACTGGTATGGCTGTGCCGCTGGTTAATCTGTCTACTATCCTTACTGCATCACTGGCTGTAAGCCTTGTGCCTGCAATATCTAAGTCAAGGGCGCTGGGAGATAAGGCCAGAGTATTTGCTCAGACAGCTTCAGGAGTCAGAATATCTAACTTTGTATGCTTTCCGGCCTTTGTTATAGTGCTTGTGCTGGCCACTCCTATTTCTACATTGATTTATAATGCACCTGGTGCAGGTCCTGCCGTGCTGGTATCATCCTTCAGTATTGTGCTTTTAGGACTTCATCAGGTTTCTACAGCTGTACTCCAGGGATTGGGTCATCCATCGATTCCTATGATTAACATGGTACTGGCAGCAGTAGCGAAGGTGGCATTGAACTGGACTCTGGTTGCGCAGCCAGCCTTTGGTATTATGGGTGCTGCCTGGGCTACAGCAGCCGATATGGGTGTTGCAGCTGTAATCAATATGTATTTCATTTATAAATATATCGGCTATCGCATGGAGATACCGCAGTTTCTGAAGACAATGGCAGCAGCTGCCGTTATGGCTGTTTCTATATATTGCTTCTATGACTACAGCTTTGCTTCCTGGGGAAACAATGTCATTTCCACATTTGGCGGAGTACTGGTGGGATGTATAGTTTACATCGGTGTACTGCTGGTAATCGGTGGTATTCTTGAGGAGGATATGGAGCGTTTGCCTATTATCGGTAAATATGCTATTCGCATTCTCAGAAAGATTGGTGTGTTTAAAGAGGTATGAAAAAATTAGCATTGATATATAATCCTGTTTCTGGCAAGGCAGAGTTTAAGCATAGGCTGGATGAGATTATTCAGAAATTCCAGGAACGGGATTGTGTAATAATACCATATAGAACTACCCCGGATAATGCCAGCCTGGCTGATTTTCTCAAGGAGATAAAACCGGATGGCCTTATTTCAGCTGGTGGTGATGGAACCCTGCATGAAATGATAAATCTTGTGATGAAGGAAAAGCTTGGGCTGCCAATCGGGATAATAGGCAGTGGCACCTCTAATGATTTTGCCACTTATCTGGATCTGGATACTGAGGCTTATTTCGACCGGATTGCCAAGGGAGTGACCAAGAGAATTGATCTTGGCAAGGCTGGTGACGAATATTTCATCAATGTGGCCAGTGCAGGAATGGCTACAGCAATTGCACATGAGGTGGATGTAAGGCTGAAGAATGCTATTGGCAAGCTGGCATATTATATTCATGGTATTTCATCTCTGCCAAGATTCAAGGCCATGAATCTTCATATTAAGACCGACAATGATGAATTTGATGTAAAGGCTTTTCTTTTCTTGATAGTCAACAGCTCCACAGTGGCAAGCTTCAAGGATGTGGCAGCTGATGCTAATATTGATGATGGAGTCATGGACCTTCTGGTAGTAAAGCAGTGCAGTATGCCGGAGCTTATGACACTGACAGCTGAGCTTATGACTGGAAAGACTGGCATATCTAATCAGAGCAATGTAATGTATCTGCAGTCAGCAACCTTTGAGGTTTCCTCTGAGGATGAGCTTGACAGTGACCTGGATGGCGAGCTTGGTCCTAAGCTGCCGCTGAAGGTAGAGACTGTACCTTTGGCAATAGAGCTATATGTATAAATAATTGAACTAAAAAGGGCGTCGATATAAAAATCGACGCCCTTTAAGTATTTGGATAATTATACAGGCTGTATATTGGTATTAGCCCTGAAGCTGTGCAACCCAGCCCTTCAGCTTCTTGAAAAGAGCACCATTTGGCATAGCCTCAAGCTGCTCGTCAGGTACCTGAGGAATCATTGGTGCAAGAGCAAGAGCAGTAGCAACAAATTCCTCAAAGGAAATGCCATCAAGCTCTGACTGAATGCATGAAAATGCTTCCTGAGGGGTCTCTGCCTGGCCGATTTTTGCAACCAGCTCCTGGTTCTGCATAATCTTGAAGCCGATTTCCATAATCTTTTCTGGTGTCATTATGTCATCCCATCCTTATAATTATTATCTGTATCATCTGCTGCTAAAACACAGCTGTAAGCTTATTATAACCTCCATAGAAGTTCAAAGCAAGTGCTTTAGCCTGGAGAGCCTTGAGAATAGGATACGTAAATCAGAAAATAGATTTCTGAAAAAATCTAGTATTTTATCAGCAATAGAACTAATGAGAAGAAAAATAATTGATTTTTTCTACTTTTATAGCAGGAAAAGTCTTTATATATAGGGAATATAGTATATGACTAATTATGAAGATGTGGGTTTATTGCGCGTATAGACCTAAACGGATATAGAAGGAGATGATTGTGTGGCAGAGCCTATGGTCGAAGTCTTCATATTTGAGACTCGCCAGTTTCTTGATCAGCTTGAACAGATTTCAATGGGCAGTGAGGGTAATGGCGGGTTCAGCGAAGACGATGTAAATGAGATTTTTCGTGCCATGCATACCATAAAGGGTTCAGCGGCTATGATGATGTTTGAGGAAATATCGACACTGGCCCATTCAGTTGAGGATATTTTCTACTACATCAGAGAGCTTCATCCTAAGCAGGTTGATACTACAGCTATTACAGACATTGTGCTGAATGCAGTAGACTTCATGCGGATAGAAATGGATTCTCTTGATG
Source organism: uncultured Selenomonadaceae bacterium (assembly GCA_945873565.1). Lineage (GTDB taxonomy): Bacteria > Bacillota > Negativicutes > Selenomonadales > Selenomonadaceae > CAMCDL01. The sequence goes on from CAMCDL010000042.1 coordinate 6,919, forward strand.
CTGGAAATAACCCTTCTATGAGCTCCAAGGAGCTGAGGGATTATACAAAAAATTTCCTTCGCAATATGAAGCTGGCTAATGGGGATGATCCTGATATTGATCTTCGCAAGGCCAAGAATGCGCAGAAAAAGCAGCCAGCACCTAAGCAGTATTACATAGGTGCAGCAAAGCCGGAGCCGACAGTGGCAGAGGCTGCTATAACTGGTGTGACAGGCAGCAAGCATGTTTATTATGCTTGCATTCACTTTGAGCAGGGCTGTGAAATGGAAGAGGTCCGTGCTTTTGGTGTTATAAATAATCTCAAGGATAAGGTAGATGAGGTGCATCATCTTCCAGATAAAATCCTAGAGGATGACAATGCTGCTGAGATTATCCGAAATGAAGGCTTCCGCATCTGGTTTACCACAGATATGGAAAATTCTGAGGCAAAGCATGAGCTTGATCAGACTATTTTCATGGAAAAACTGGATTTTCAGGAGCTGGACAGTACTGCTGAATGCGAGTATTGGCCTAGTGCCATGGCTGTGGCTGTTCAGGCAGCTGAAAGCAGCGAGCCTATAAAGCCACCAATGCCAGAGGTGTTCCGTCCAGAAATTGCTGAGGCTCCAAAGCCTGCTCGTAAGCAGCCTTCCGGTGGTGGCACTGAATCGCAGATGATTACCGTAAGGGTAGATAAGCTGGATAAGCTTATGGACCTGGTAGGTGAGCTGGTTATTGCTGAGGCTATGGTAACTCAGAATCCTGATATTGCCGGGCTTGAGCTGGATAATTTTCAGAAGGCAGCCCGCCAGCTGCATAAGATAAATGGTGAGCTTCAGGACAGTGTTATGGCTCTTAGAATGGTACCTCTTGAGGGGACCTTCAAGAAGATGAACCGCATTGTCCGTGACATGACCAAGAAACTGGGTAAAAAGGCAAGACTGGTACTGGAAGGAGAGTATACTGAGGTTGATAAGAATATCAACGAGCATATTTCTGATCCTTTGATGCATATTGTCAGAAATTCAGTAGATCATGGTATAGAAATGCCAGATGTCCGCGTGGCAAATGGCAAGCCTGAAATAGGTACTGTCGTACTTTCAGCAGAGAATGCTGGCGGGGAGGTAGTACTGAAAATCCAGGATGATGGTGGTGGACTAAATAAGGAAAAAATTCTTGATAGAGCGCGCAAGAATGGAATATTGACCAAGCCTGAGGAGGAACTGACAGATCAGGAAATCTATTCCTTTATCTTTGCCCCAGGCTTTTCTACCAAGGAGAAGGTTACCGAATTCTCTGGCCGTGGTGTAGGCATGGATGTAGTTGTTTCCAATATCAAGTCCCTTGGCGGTCAGGTTACAGTTGACAGCGTATATGGTCAGGGCAGTACCACAATCATCAAGATTCCACTGACATTGGCCATTATTGAAGGTATGTCCGTGGGGGTAGGCAAATCCTGCTTCTCAATTCCGATATCCTATATAAACCGTTCTTTCAGGCCAGATGCTGGACAGATTTTCCGTGATCCGGATGGAACTGAAATGATTATGGTTGAAGGTAAATGTGCACCTGTTGTAAGGCTGAATCAGGTATATGGCATAGATAACGCAATAGAGGATGAGACCAATGGTATTATCCTGATTCTGGAGGCTGGAGACCAGAAATACGCTGTAGTAGCAGATAAGCTTCTGGGAGTACAGGAGATAGTTGTAAAGCCGGTACCAAAGTATATTCAGAAGGTAATGAAGACAACAGGGATCAGCGGCTGTACTTTGCTGGGAGATGGAAGCATAAGCCTGATTCTCGATCCTCAGCAGCTTAATATAATGATTTATGAATAGGCTACGATGAAAGGACTGCAAAATAAAGCTTTACATGCAAGAATGGAGGATTAGCTATGGATGACGATAAGTCCATTATTGAAGAAGATGAGGATACTCAGAAGGATAAGTATCTGACCTTCGGCCTGGCGGAAGAAACCTATGGTATTGATATAGCGGTTGTTATAGAGATAATTGGTATTCAGACAATTACCAATGTACCAGAGGTGCCTGAATATGTAAGAGGTATTATCAACCTTCGTGGTAAGATTATTCCTGTAGTTGATATGCGTTTGAGATTTAAGCGCAGCTTCCGTGAATATACTGACCGCACCTGTGTAGTGGTTATAGATGTTCATGATGTTCTGATTGGTCTTATAGTAGATGGTGTGTCTGAGGTACTGACCATCAGCAGCGGGGATGTCGTACCACCACCAGATTTAAAGGCCTCCCAGAATAAGTATATCCGCGGCATAGGAAAGCTTAAGGATGATAAAGAAAATGTGGTTTTGCTGCTTGATTGGGAAAGACTGTTTTCTGAAGAGGATGAGAGCCTGTTAAGTGATATAAATGATAATTCTAAGGAAGATGAGGTATAAAAATGGGAGCATTTAAGAATATTAAGATAAGCGCAAAAATCCTGTCTCTGGTCATCTTTTTAGAGGTATTGCTGGTTCTGGTGGCTTTTCGTGGTATAAGCTCGGTGATGGATATTTCTGACCGTTATCAGCGTATAGCGGATTTTGATTACAGAGCCGCAATTACTGCTCATGAAATAGGTATGGAATTTAATGAGATGAAGTCTTCACTGCTGGTAAATATCAATAGCGGCGATGTAGAAATTGCTAAGAAGAACAGCTCTGAGAACTATACAAAGTCCGTAAAGGCCATAGAGAATTATTTCCAGGAGCTTAATGCTATGGCTGAGTCTACAGAAGCTAAGGAGTCTATGAAGCAGCTGCATGAAAAGATTATCAGCTTTGAATCTCTGGCTGATGCTGCAATGAAGGATGGCTCGCCATATGCAGAAAATGATTCTGCCAGGAAAGCTCAGTACCTTGCCGACGAGGTTGCAGGTGTTATAAATGGCATAGCTGATTCGGCTGAGAATACTGCAATAAAGGAGACTGATGAGATAGAGGCGGAAATTAGCTCTTCAGTAAAGCTTAATATAGTATTAGCTGTTATCCTGATAGTTGTATCTACTGCTGTGGGATGGATTCTGGCAAAGCATATTTCTTCTCGTGTCAAGGAGCTTACTGCGTCAGCAGAGCAGATTGCTGAAGGCGATCTTACTCATGAGGTTCACAATGCTTCAGGTGATGAAATAGGTGATGCTGCGGCTCATTTTGAGATTATGCGCCAGCGGGTTCATGAGGCAATTTCTGATATCAATATAGCTGCTGAGCAGGTTGCGCAAGGCTCTGGCAATGTTTCTCAGGCCAGTGTGGCGCTTTCTCAGGGTGCGGCTGAGCAGGCTGCTGCTGTAGAGGAATTATCTGCTTCTATTGCGGAGGTAGCTTCTCAGACTGCGTCTAATGCAGAAAATGCAGATAAAGCAAATGAGCTTACCTTGCAGGCACAGAATAATGCTAATGCGGGTAATACTGAAATGCAGAATATGCTGCATGCTATGGAAGAAATAAATGAGTCTTCTGCTAATATTTCAAAGATTATAAAGGTAATTGATGAAATTGCCTTCCAGACTAATATATTGGCTCTTAACGCTGCTGTTGAGGCTGCCAGAGCTGGACAGCATGGCAAGGGATTTGCTGTAGTGGCTGAAGAGGTTAGAAATCTGGCTGCAAGAAGCGCAAAGGCTGCTAAGGAAACTACCGATCTCATTGAAGGCTCCATAGAAAAGGTGAATGGTGGCCGTCAGATAGCCGATAGAACTGCTCGGGCTCTGGATACAATTGTTGCAAATGTTTCCGATGTAGCATCTCTGGTTTCTTCTATTGATAAGGCATCCAGAGAACAGAAGATGGCGCTTGATCAGATTAATCAGGGTATATTGCAGGTATCTCAGGTAGTTCAGTCTAATTCTGCAACCTCTGAGGAGTCTGCAGCTGCTAGTGAAGAGCTGAATGCTCAGGCTGAGCGTATGAAGGAGACTGTACACCGTTTCAAGCTTAATAAGGGAATTGTACGTATGGAACAGCCTGCTGTAGCAAAGCCAGCAAAGTCTCCTGTGGCAGCTGCTCCTGTAAGCAATATCAAGGGTGATGTACAGATTATAAAGGCCGCTACTACTCCAACTGCGGCAGTAAAGCCGGCAGCACCTGGGGTAAAGCCTAAGACTATAGCCCTTACAGACGATGAGGGCTTCGGCAAGTATTAAGCTAGGAGAATACCTGCCTAAAGAATATAGGGTAAAAAAGAGGTTAGGAAGCCAATGAAGGATGCTTTGTTTCAGCAGTATGCTGCGGTGGTGGAGAACCATTTTGGCATTAAGCTGCCAAGGGACAAAATGGCACTTCTTGAATCAAGGCTGTTCAAGCTGTTTAATGATAATGAAGGTCGGCCTGAATATGAGAATGCCGAGGCGTTCCTTAAGTATATTCATCAGGATAAGAGTGGTAAGGCCTTGGCCAAGCTGGCTGAGGCTATAACCACCCATCATACATATTTTATGAGAGAGCAGGACCATTTCAGCTTTTATGGCAATCATGTGTTGCCAGAGCTGGAGAAAATGATTAAGGATGGAGATGTCCGTACCTGGTGTGCAGCCTGCTCCAGTGGTGAGGAATCTTATACCCTCGCTATGTATCTCAATGATTATTTCGCTCTCAAAGGATCAAAATGGGAGTATACACTTCTAGCAACAGATTTATCCAGGGATATATTAGAAACTGCCAAGCTGGGAATATATTCCCGAGAGTCGGTGTCCACATTGCCAGCAGGCTGGCAGGCAAGCTATTTTAAAAAGCTGGATTCCGAGCGCTGTCAGGTTGTGCCCTCAATTAAGCAGAGGGTTCTGTATAGACAGTTTAATCTCATGACGCCAGTTTTTCCTTTTCGGCGTCCATTTCATGTGATATTCTGCCGAAATGTAATGATTTATTTTGATGGTTCTACTCGTAATGAGCTGGTAAAGAAATTTTATGATTTCCTTGAGCCAGGCGGATACCTTTTTGTGGGACATTCTGAGGTAATTGATAGGACAGTAGTGCCTTTTGAGTATATCATGCCATCTGTATATCGAAAGAAGTGAAAAAAATGAGCGGAATAAAGGTTCTGGTTGTTGATGATTCCATGTTTTTCCGCGAGGTCCTTTCAAGGGGACTGATGGCAAATCTACCAGCAGGAAGTGCAATTGCAAAGGCATCTAATCCTTTTGAGGCTAGAGATCAGATTTTATCCTTTGACCCGGATGTAATGGTTCTTGATGTAGAAATGCCAAAAATGAACGGCATTGAATTTCTTCGCCGCCTTATAGTGCAGTATGCATTGCCTACAATAGTCTTAAGTTCCCGTCCTGCATACCGTGGAGTGGCAATGGAGGCTGGTGCTTACGGTTTTATGCCAAAGCCCTCCACAACAGATAGTGTAGGCTTTATGAAGGAGCTGGCAGTTAATATTAAGCTGGCATTTGATGAAAACGCCAGGCTTATTGCCCAGTCAAAGTCTGGTGAAGGTAACCCTGCACCAGCAGAGAAAGACGATGATATGCCGCTGTCTCCGCTTCAGAGAATGCTTAAGTCAGCAAAGTCATCTGGTGCTTCACCGGTCTCCGGTATTTCTGCAGAAATGAATACTGTGGTAAGCAGTATGAAGCAGCTTAGCGATGCTGCTAAAGGCGGGGCTGCTTATACAAGGCCAGTAAGGGTGCCAGCCAATGCACCGAAGCCGCAGAAGCCTGTAAGGCTGATAGCCATAGGGGCATCAACTGGAGGGACAGAGGCACTTTCATCAGTCCTAAGGGCATTGCCTGGCGATTTGCCTCCAATAGTTATAGTTCAGCATATTCCGCCAATGTTTTCCAGGCTCTTTGCGGAAAGACTCAATATGGAATGTGTTTTAAATGTCAAGGAAGCTCAGAATGGCGACCGTCTGGAGCGTGGCTGGGTATATATCGCTCCAGGAGACCAGCAGATGACTGTTAAGAAAATGGGAGATTTGATGTCATTGGAATGCTTCTATGGTGATAAGGTGAATGGCCATTGTCCATCCGTGGATGTTCTTTTTAGTTCTGTAGCCAGCCGTATTGGCAACTCGGCTATGGGAGTAATCCTTACCGGGATGGGCGATGATGGAGCAAGAGGAATGCTGAAGATGCGGCAGGCTGGAAGTGTTACCTTGGGGCAGGATGAGGCTTCAAGTGTGGTGTATGGAATGCCTAGGGCTGCCTTTGAGATGGGGGCTGTATCGCAGCAGCTTCCTTTGAGTGCTATGGCAGCAATGATAACAGTAGTGGCTAATTATCAGGGGGGGTGACGACTATGCTCGATAATTTGAATACAACATTTGAGCAGAGTGTACTCCAGGGTTTGCTGGGTGATATTGGCGATGGTGTGATTCTGGCTGATATCAAGGAAAATATACTGTATATTAATAAAAGTGCGGAAGAGATATTGGAATACAGTTTTGATCCAGAGACGCCAGTTAAGTTTCAGGATATATGCCAGCTGGTAAATCTTGATACTATGGAGGATTTTTATAGCCCGATAAAGCGCTCTATCAGACAGAAATGCTCTGTTGGACTTGGTCGTAATATTGGCATTGTCCGTTCTGATGGTCCAGCTTATTTGTCAGCTACCTGCTCACCAATGCGTGACAAGCTTGGAAACATCATAGGCTGTTCCATGATTATCCGCAACATAAACCGTATTCGTAATCTGGAAATGAAGGTTGAAGCAGATCAGGCTTATATGCGATCTGTATTTGAGGCAGCCAGAGTTGGTATATGCAGCCTTAACGTTAATGGTGAGCTGATAGACATTAATGAATCAGCCCTTGATACGATGAATGGAACTCTGAAGGAGTCTATAGGCAAGCGGTTTGGTGATGCCTTTGACTGTACAAACTGCAAGCCATATGGCTGCGGCAATAGTGACAAGTGTTGTTATTGTATAGTAAAGAATAACCTTGATGCAGCAATTGCTGATGATAGCTATACAAATGATTTTGTAGTTGCCATGAGAAGCAATCGCAGCGATGATCCGATATGGCTGCAGGTTTTTCTGTCTCAAGTATGGCAGGGCAGCAATAAGCAGCTGGTGCTGTCGATGATTGATATATCCAAGCGAAAGCTTAGAGAAATTGAGCTGAATGCAGCCAGAAAGGAAGCTGAGGCTGCTAGCACTACCAAGACACAGTTCCTGGCTAATATGAGCCATGAAATACGCACACCAATTAATGGCATGTGCGGTATGATAAATCTTACACTAAGGACTCCGCTTACTGATGAGCAGAGAGAAAACCTTAATAGTGCTAAGCAGTGCTCTGAGGACCTTTTGAGGATAATCAATGATATTCTTGATTATGCTAAGCTGGAAAACGGCAAAATGGAAATCGAGAAGATAGGCCTTAATCTTTATCAGCTGCTGGATAGGGTATGCAAGCTGCATAGCCAGGTAGCGGAAGGAAAGGGATTAAAGTTTAATTATCCTTCCATTGAAGGACTGCCGCAGTTCATAAAGGGCGATCCGCTTCGTATTAGACAGATATTGCATAATCTGCTGACAAATGCGATAAAATTTACTATGAAGGGAAGCATTTCTGTAGAATGCCGAGTTACCGAACAGGGAATGCGCCGTATGCTGGAGTTTTCTGTAACAGATACAGGAATAGGCATGAGCGAGGAGGAACAGTCGAAGCTCTTTAAGCCATTTAGCCAGGTAGACGGTTCGACCACACGCCGATTCGGCGGCACTGGCCTGGGATTGATGATTGTCAAGGAGCTTGTCAGCGCCATGGCAGGTGATATAGTAGTTCAATCCAAGCCTGATTATGGCAGTAAGTTTATTTTCTGGATTCCTCTTATAAAAGCAGAAAAGGCCGATACCGAAATGAAGGACAAGAGCGTATATGTGAATACTGAGCGTAGGTTTAGACCACCTCCTGCTAATGTAGATGGTAAGCCTGACGATGACATAGCAGATTTTTTGAAATACTGTGAAGATATATTGAATAATTAGGAGGTAGATTGCCATGAGAATACTGGTCGCTGAGGATGACCGTATCAGTCGCACATTTCTACAGAAATTTATGAGCCAGTATGGCGAGGTAGATGTGGCTGTTGACGGAATGGAGGCAGTAGACCTCTATATGGATTCCATTAAAACCCAAAATCCATATGATCTGCTTTGTCTTGATATTATGATGCCTAAGGTAGATGGACTGAAGGTTTTGAAGGTTATCCGTCAGCTTGAAGCGCAGAAAAAGGTATCTGAGGAGGAGCATCTGCGTATTATCATGATGACTGCATTGGCAGATGTTGGTTACGTTGATGAAGCATTCCGTCAAGGGTGTGATGCCTATGCATCAAAGCCTGTGGATACTGAAAAGGTTGAAGAGGTAATGAAAAACCTTGGATTGATAGATTAAGGAGGCATATCAGATGGCAGCAGCAGATGTAATTCATCAGATAAGCATTTCCCGCAATGAGAAAATGAGAAGCCCTGCAGAAATTATTGCTAAATATAATCAGGGATGCCAGAAGTATCTTACATTGAAAAACTCAGAAAATAGCAATCGTGAGCACCTGCAGATGATTTATGCAGAGGTCAAGACGCTGGGATGGGTTCTGGGCCGTGATGAGAAGAAGATTATTGCAGAAATTAATGGCATGGTAAAGAAATAATAGAAATGATTAATCCCCTGATATTGCATGGATTGCAGTTTCAGGGGATTAACTGGTTAGGGAGAGCGGCGATAATGAAAAAAACCATATTAGATTATGATACAGTTGACCTGGATGAAGAAAATAATGCCTTGGTAATTATAGACCAGACCAAGCTGCCTGGCAGCATAGAGCTATTAAAGATTACTGACCTTAAGGAAATGTGGGATGCAATTTTTCTTTTGAAGGTGCGCGGAGCACCAGCAATAGGGGTGGCTGCAGCTATTGGTATCTATGTGGAGGCTGTACGATTGGCTGAAACTGCCAAGTCATTTGAAGAATTTTATTCAGGCTTTGCCAAGGCCAGGGATTATCTGGATTCGGCCAGACCGACGGCTGTAAACCTTAACTGGGCCCTGAGCCGTATGGACGAGGTTGCTAAAAGAGCATCAGAACTGCCTCTGAAGGATGTGTTGGAAAAGCTTCACCGGGAGGCTATAGAAATACGTGAAGAGGACATCCGTGTCTGCCGCTCAATAGGAGAATACGGACTGACCCTTATAAAGGACGGAGATGGACTTCTTACCCATTGCAATGCTGGCAAGCTGGCCGCTGTAAAATATGGCACAGCAACCGCACCTATGTATATAGGCCAGGAAAAGGGGTATCACTTCAGAATATTCTCTGATGAAACCAGACCGCTGCTGCAGGGAGCACGGCTTACTTCCTTTGAGCTTCATTCAGCTGGCATGGATGTTACGCTCATCTGTGATAATATGGCTGGCAGTGTAATGCGTAATGGCTGGGTGAATGCTGTATTTGTTGGCTGCGACAGAGTAGCTGCCAATGGAGATGCAGCTAATAAAATCGGTACCTCCATGGTAGCAGCACTGGCTAAGCAGTATAATATTCCATTTTATGTCTGTGCACCTACGTCAACAATAGATATGGCAACTCCGTCAGGTGATGAAATCAGAATTGAACAGAGAAAGCCTGAGGAAATTACCGAGATGTGGTACGAGCGCAGGATGGCACCAAATGGCGTAAAGGTTTATAACCCTGCCTTTGATGTTACAGATAGCAGCCTTATAACAGGTATTGTCACTGAGTACGGAATAGCAAGACCGCCATATGCAGAAAGTCTGGAAAGGATATTTGCTAAAAAGTCAGAGGAAAAGCAGGTGAAATAAATGCTTGAAGAAATGAAGGTAGTTGTTTCTGATGGGGACTGGAAAAAACGGAGGAGTGACCATAGAAATAGCCCAGCTGGCAACCCAGCTGGGCTATATTGACTGTGCGCCCAGCATGGGCGCACTCTAATGGGTGAAAGTCCCTAACCAGCCCTAA
>CAMCDL010000043.1 GCA_945873565.1 uncultured Selenomonadaceae bacterium
ATAAATTGGTTTAAATGTACAGATTAGCAGAACATGGCTGTAATTATTCTATATAGTAATCGGATTTTCGTTATAGTTATAAACGATTCGTTTTGGTTATAGATAATAATATCTTTATAGGCCAAATTAATTATTAGGATTTTAGTATACTATTCTCAGAGTTTATGATAGAATACAACTATTGAATGAAATGAATATAGATGGGGGAGTTATTATGGACTTTCGACAGCTGGAGTATTTCTGTACCATCAGCAAGCTTGAAAACTTCACCCGAACGGCTGAATACCTCCACGTATCTCAGCCGTCAGTAACCAAGGCCATTAAAGCTTTGGAGTCTGAATTGCAGCTGACACTTATCGATAGGCGGCAGAAGCATGTAACACTTACTCCTGAGGGTAAGGTGTTCCTGCTCCATGCAGAAAGAATTCTGCAGGATATAGAAGAGACTCGCCACGATATGAAGCGCTTTCAGCTTGAAAAGCAAGGCACTATTCACTTTGGTATACCTCCTATGGTTGAGGCATACCTTTTTCCTGACCTGTTTACCAGGTTCAAGGAGGAGTATCCAGATATGAATCTGGATGTCAAGGAGTATAGTGACTCGACTGAGGTTAGGGAAAAGGCAGAGGCTGGTGCTTTGGATTTCGGTATAGTTTTTTCTCAGCAGTGTTGTGATGAGGACAATGAAATGCTCATTATGACTGATAACATGAGCCTTTGCGTTCATCCAGACGCTGAGTTATCGAGATGTGAGGCAGTGTCCTTTGATCAGCTTAAGCATGAGCATTTTATTATGCAGCAGTCAAACACCTATCAGTATCAGCATGTATATGAAAGCTGCGTAAATAGCGGCTTTGTTCCGGATATCCTGCTTTGTACAACGCAGCTGAAGACAATAAAGCAGCTGGTGGCTAACAGGATGGGCATTTCTATACTGCCTGATTTTGTAACCAAGCAGGAGAGAAACTTTGTGAGAAGGCCGCTTGCTCCTGCACTGAAGGTTGACATCTGCCTGTTCTGGGGCAATAATAAACGCATTACTGAGATGGATCAGAAGTTCCTTGATTTCATGAAGCGTTACATTGCTTCGGATGAATTTCAGCATAATTTCTGAGATTAACCTGGTGTTGCAGTAAGATGAGGGATTATTTTCATTAAAGTGGTTTACAAAAGCTATATTTACTGTTATAATTATCTACAATGATATTTAAGTTTTCGCTAAGAGTGGGTGTGAACCCGCTCTTTTGCATTATATGAAGGAGGTGTAAGCGTGAGCAAGATTATTGAGGATGCTGTGGAGGTTATTGTTTCAGAGCTTCTTGCTGGCTCAGATCTCGAGCTTGTTGCTGTGGAATATGTCCGGGAAAAGGACTGGTATCTAAGGGTATTTATTGACAAGGATGGCGGCGTTGAGCTGGATGATTGCCAGGATGTCAGCACACGCCTGGAGGAAATCCTTGATGAGAAGGATCTGATTAAGGGGAGTTATATTCTGGAGGTATCATCTCCTGGACTTGACCGTGAACTTAAGAGAGATAAGGATTATCAGCGGGAGATGGGAAAGGCAATTGATGTCAGCCTGTTTGCGCCGCTTGATGGATCTAAGGTTGTTACTGGTGAGCTTAAGGCTTATGATGGTATAAGCCTGACTGTTGATGATAAGGTTATTCCTATGGATAAAGTGGCGCAGGTGCGTCTGCATATAGATTTTTAGTTATTTTTGATTTGGAGGATATAGAAGTTGGCTAAACTGACAAAGAAGAAAACAAAGGCAAAGGCAGAGAACCAAAGCGAGGATTTCCTGCAGGCAATAAAGGAACTGGCAGTAGTAAAGGAAATTTCTGTTGAGCTTTTGTTTGATGCCATTGAGGAAGCGTTTAAGACTGCTTATAAGCGTAATTACGGTTCTGATCAGAATGTAGATATTACCCTTAACCGGGAGACAGGTGAGTATCATATTTATTCTGTAAAGACAGTAGTTGCGGATGAAGAGATGACTGAGTCTAGAGCGGAGATTTCCTTGACCGAGGCTCAGAAAATCAATGCTGATTATGAGGTCGGAGACCTGGTACGCATCGAGGTCAAGACTAAGGATTTCGGCCGTATTGCAGCTCAGGCAGCTAAGCAGACCGTTATCCAGCGTATCAGAGAGGCTGAGCGTGGAAACATATATAGCGCTTATCAGGACCGGGAAAATGACATTGTTACAGGTGTTGTAAACCGTATTGAGAATAAGAATGTTTATATTGATCTTGGCAAGACGGAAGCTATTCTTGGACCAAACGAGCAGATGCGTGATGACAACTATCGCATAAATGACCGTCTCAAGGCTTATATCCTGGAGGTCAAGAATGCTAGCAAGGGACCTCAGATTATGGTTTCCCGTACACATCCAGGTCTTTTGAAGAGACTTTTTGAGCTGGAGGTTCCTGAGATTCATGATGGTATTGTGGAGATCAAGTCTGTAGCCCGTGAGCCTGGAATGCGTTCTAAGATTGCAGTGTTTGCAAATGATGAGGCAGTGGATCCAGTTGGTTCCTGCGTTGGTCCAAGAGGTCTTAGAGTTCAGAATGTGGTTAATGAGCTGAACAACGAGAAGGTAGATATAATTAAGTGGAATGAGGATCCAGCCAAATTTATTGCTAGTGCACTGAGCCCAGCAAAGGTGCTGTCTGTAGCTACCAATGAGGCTGAAAAGGTTTCCCGCGTTATCGTTCCAGATAACCAGCTGAGCCTGGCTATTGGCAAGGAGGGCCAGAATGCCCGTCTTGCAGCTAAATTGACTGGCTGGAAAATAGATATTAAGAGCGAATCCCAGGCTGAGGATGATTACCTTGAGGATGAGTCCTATACCGAGGCTGAGCTTGATGAAATTGATTCCGTATCCGGTGATGAATACGCTGAGGAAGAGTGATAGCATGGCTGTGGTAAAGAAGATACCGTCGAGGCTATGTATCGGATGTCAGCAGCAGAAGCCAAAAAGAGAACTGGTAAGGATTGTCAGAAGCCCTGAGGGTGAGTTTTCTATTGATCTTACAGGGAAGAAGCCAGGGCGAGGGGCATATATATGCAATAGTCCTGAATGCCTGCAGAAGGCTGTTAAAGCCCGCAGGCTGGAGCAATCCTTTAAGTCAGCTATCGATAAGGCTGTGTATGAAGCGTTGAAGCAGGAGCTGGCAGGGGAAGCCTGAAGCCGGATATTATAAGCTATGAATGAACTTAAATTTGTAAATCTTCTTAGTATGGCACAGCGGGCGGGCAAGGTTCTTTCCGGTGATTTTGCTGTAGCTAAGGAATTAGAAGAAAGAAAGAAGAGGGTCAGGCTGGTAGTCTTAGCAGCTGATGCAGCAGCTGAAACAGCGGAACGTTATAAAGGCCTGGCAGAAAAAAGCAATATAGATATAAGGCAGATTTCTCTGGACAAGGAGAGCTTAGGACATTGTATTGGCAAAGAATATCGGGCTGTAGCAGCGGTTATCGATAACGGGTTTGCCAAGGCACTTCTGAGGCTTATAGAGGAGGATGCTTGACGGAGGTTTTAAATGTCAAAATATAGAGTTTTTAGCTTAGCAAAGGAATTCAATATAGATAACAAAACTATTATAGAAGTTCTTAATAAGAATGGTATAACTGTTAAGTCTCAGTTGAGTACTGTTGATGACGCTGCTAAGGATATTTTAAGGAAGGAACTGTCTGCAAAATCTGCGCCAGCTCCTGCACCAGAGGCTAAAGCAGCTGTACATCAGCCTAAGAAGGCTACTAAGACTGAGCAGGCAGCCAAGTCACCTGCTCCACATCAGGAAAAGCCTCAGCAGAGCAATCAGAATAGAACTCAGCAGGGCAATCAGAATCGTTCTCAGCAAGGCAATCAGAACCGTTCTCAGCAGGGCAGCCAGAACCGTCCTCAGCAGGGCAATCAGAATCGTCCTCAGCAGGGCAATCAGAACCGCCCTCAGCAGAACAATAATCAGAACCGATCTCAGCAGGGTAACCAGAACCGCCCTCAGCAGAATAATCAGAACCGCCCGCAGGGCAATAATAACAGGCCAAAGAATAATAACAGTGGCAATCGTCAGCAAAATATGGGGAATGGTAACCGCCAGCAGATGAATAATGGCGGAAATCGGAATGGTATGAACGAAAGAAACGATAGAATGGACAGAAATGAGCGCATGAATAATGGCGGCCGTAGCGATAGAAATGACCGTCATAGTGACAATCGCTTCAGCAAGAATAATGATCGTAACCGCAATAACCGTAATGGCAATGCAAATTCCTTCAATGGCAATCGTAATGGCAAGATGAATAATAAGAATAAGGGTGGCATGAAGGTAAGCCAGCAGCCAGCACAGAAGATGGAAATTATCCGTCCAAAGAGTGTTAAGGTTGGCGAGACCATTATGGTAAAGGATCTTGCCAGCAAACTGTGCTGCACTGCAGCTGAAATTATTAAGAAGCTGATGCTGAGCTTTGGCGTTATGGCAAGTATCAACCAGGAAATTGATTTTGATACTGCTTCACTGGTTGCAGCTGAATTTGGCGTTAACGTTGAGGAGCTGCCACCTGATGTTGATCCTACTGAAATTCCAGAATTTGAGGATGATCCTAAGAGCCTTACTCTGAGACCACCAGTAGTAACAGTAATGGGTCATGTTGACCATGGTAAGACTTCTCTCCTGGATGTTATTAGAAAGACCTCCGTAACTGCTCAGGAGGCTGGCGGTATTACCCAGCATATCGGTGCTTATCAGGTTAAGTGCCAGGGTAAGAAGATTGTATTTCTTGATACCCCTGGTCATGAGGCTTTTACTGCCATGCGTGCCCGCGGTGCTCAGGTAACTGACATTGCAATTTTGGTAGTTGCAGCCGATGATGGCGTAATGCCACAGACTATTGAGGCAATTAATCATGCTAAGTCTGCAGAGGTTCCTATTATTGTTGCTATAAATAAGATTGATAAGCCAGGTGCTGATCCATCCCGCGTAAAGAACGAGCTTATGGAGCACGGTCTCGTTTCTGAGGAATATGGCGGAGACACTATCATGGTTGAGGTTTCTGCTAAAAAGAACCTCAATATCGACAGCCTTCTGGAGATGGTTATCCTGGTAGCTGAGATGGGTGAGCTTAAGGCAAATCCTAGACGTGAGGCTCGTGGTGTCATCATTGAGGCACAGCTGGATAAGGGCCGTGGTCCTGTAGCTACTGTTCTGGTACAGAACGGTACAATGCATATCGGTGATTCCATTATCGCAGGCACCTGCTACGGTAAAATCCGCGCTATGATTAATGACCGTGGTGAAAATGTGAAGAAAGCTGGTCCTTCTGTACCAGTAGAGGTTCTCGGTCTGAATGATGTTCCTGCAGCAGGTGACGAGCTGGCTGTTCTGGAGGAGAAGCTCTGCCGCTCTATTGCTGAAAAGCGTATTGAAAAGCATCGCAATGACCTCATCCGCTCTAAGAAGGTATCTCTGGATGATCTCTTCCAGCAGATTCAGGATGGAAGCATCAAGGATCTCAATATTCTGGTCAAGGCCGATGTTCAGGGCTCCGTTGAGGCTCTCAACAGCTCTCTTCTGGCCCTCAACAAGAATGATGAGGTTCGCATAAATATTGTTCATTCTGGTGTTGGTGCAGTAAATGAGTCTGATGTAATGCTGGCTACTGCTTCTAATGCATTGATTATTGCATTCAATGTCCGCCCTGATGCCAATGCCCGCCGCATAGCAGAGAGCGAGGATATCGATATCCGTACCTACAGAGTTATCTATGATGCTATCAATGACGTCAAGGATGCTATGTCCGGTATGCTGGCTCCTAAGTACAAGGAGGTTATCCAGGGTCGCGTTGAGATTCGTCAGGTAATGATTTTCAACAAGACTCTGATGGTAGCAGGCTCCTATGTTCTGGAGGGCAAGATTACTAATAAGTCCAAGATTCGTATTGTCCGTGACAATATTGAGGTATTTGATGGTGAGCTTGATGATCTGCGCCGCTTCAAGGATGCAGTGAAGGAGGTTGCTGCAGGCTATGAGTGCGGTATCACAATCAAGGATTACCGTGATTTCCGTGAGGGTGATATCATTGAGGCTTACACCATGGAAGAAATCAAGACCAATATCAATGATGTTAATAGGGACTGATGCTGGGAGGTTTTAGTATGAGCCAGCTTCGTATTGAAAAGATTCAGGAGCTTATGAAGCAGGAGATTTCTAAGATTATTCTGCAGGAACTCAAGGATCCTAGAATTGGTTTTGTGACAGTAACACAGGTTGAGGTTACAAGAGATCTTAGCCAGGCTAAGGTTTATGTAAGCCTCATGGGCAGCGAAGAGCAGATAAAGGCATGCTGGGAGGGGCTTAATAGCTCTCTCGGCTTCATCCGCCGCGAGGTGGGGCATAGAATCCGTCTCCGCATAACCCCAGAGCTGTTCTTTGTGATTGATAAGTCACTGGATTACAGTGATCATATCCAGAAGCTCCTGCTTCAGATTCAGCGTGAGGATGAAGCGAGGGCTGAGAAATGAGAATTTCGGTAGAAAAAACGGCTGAAATGCTTAAGGAAGCAAATAGCGTGGTTATCACCGCCCACATTAACCCGGACGGTGATGCCCTCGGTTCCTGCCTGGGTCTAATGCATATTATGGAGTCACTTGGAAAAAAGGCTCAAGTCCTTATAGATGATGACTTCAGCCCTAACTTTAAGGTACTGCCAGGATATGAGCGGGTACATAAGCCTGAGGCTGAAAGCTACGAGGCGGATTATCTCGTTCTGCTGGATGCTTCCCTTGACCGATGCGGGCGTGTGGCAGAAAAGTGCAAGGCGCCTGTAATAAATATAGATCATCATGTATCCAATGATGAAAAAGCAGGCTACTTGTGCCTTGATGCTAAAGCAGCTGCTTGTGCTGAGCTGCTGTACAGGATTGCCAAGACCATGGAAGTGAGGTTTACCTTGGAAATGGCAGCTAATCTTTATACCGGTATTGTCACTGATACAGGATATTTCAGATATTCTAATACTACCCCTTATACAATGCGGGCAGCCGCTGAGCTTTTAGAGACTGGGCTTAAGCCAGAGGTATTTTCTCAGGCACTTGAAACTAGATCCTTTGCTCATATGAAGGGTATGGCTGCGGCTATGCAGACTATGGAAATCAGTGATGATGGCAAGGTGGCTGGTGTTTACTTGGATTATGAGCTTTTAAGCCAGATGGAGTCTACAGAGGGGTTTATAGATCTTGTCCGGGTAATTGAGGGAGTGGATGTTACCCTTCTTATGAAGGCAGTTGAGCCTGATGTCTGCAGGGTCAGCATGCGCTCTAGGTATACTGATGTCAGCAGGATTGCTATTTCCTTAGGAGGCGGTGGTCATATAAGGGCTGCCGGCTGTACAATTAATAAGCCTTTTGCTGAGGCTAAGGAGATTGTTCTGAAGGCTATTCGAGAGGCGCTGGTCTAATGGAAGGCTTTCTGAATATTTTAAAGCCGCCAGGCATGACATCCCATGATGTTGTAGGCTTCGTAAGGCACCTGTTTCATGAAAAGCAGGTTGGCCATGCCGGAACGCTTGATCCTGGAGCAGCTGGTGTGCTGCCAGTGGCTGTAGGAAAGGCTGCAAGACTGATTGAGTACCTGTCTGATGCTGGCAAATCCTACCGGGCTGAGCTGATACTGGGAGCTTCTACAGATAGTGGAGATGATACTGGCTCATTAGCTGAAGAAAAGCGTGATTTTTCTATGCCGTCTAAGGATGAATTCCTTAAGACTCTGGATGGCTTTACAGGAGAGATTACTCAGGTACCGCCAGCACATTCAGCTATTAAAATCAATGGACAGAAATGCTGTGATCTTGTAAGGCGTGGCATACAGATAGATATTCCTTCACGGCAGGTAGCAATATATGCTTTGAAGCTTCTTGTACTGTCGGATGGCAGGGACAGGGGAGAAAGGGCAAAAGCCCTTATTGACGTTGATTGCTCTAAAGGAACATATATAAGAACTCTTTGCGCAGATATCGGTTCTTCTCTAGGGATTCCGTCTACCATGGGATTTCTTTTAAGGACCAGAGCGGGAGATTTCAGGCTGGAAGATTCTGTCACAATAGAGGAATTGGCTGAATTAGGAGAAAAAGCCTTGTTGCCCGCTGATTCCTGCATATCGCATATCCCTGCTTATCACATTATTCCTCAGAGAGTGAAGGCCTTCTGCAACGGCCTTTCTACCAATGATTATAATTTTGAGGATGATGGCAGAGAGAATCTACTTTTAAGAGTATATGGAGAAGGCAGATTCCTTGGAATAGGTCATTATGATAGGAAAAGTCAGTCAATAATGCCGGACAAGGTGATTCACCATATTTAAACATATGTATTTGATTAAGGGCCCATAACGGGCCCTTTTTGCTGTCTATTGGCTATATTTTTGGCTTGAAGTACTTGCAGCTTCATGGTAAAATGGTACTTGTATAACTATGAATAAAATGAAGGGCTGGAGGTAAAGAGAATGCCAGTTTCAAAGGTGGAGATTCTGGGAGTTACAGTAGATTCTCTCACTATGACCGAGGCTGTGAGCCGCGTTGAAGGATTTATTGCCAATAAGAAGCCAGCTCTGATTGCAACTGCCAATGCAGAGATGATAATGAATGCAACCAGGGACGAGGAATTAAAGAATATTTTAAATGGTGCTGATATGGTGGTGCCGGATGGAGCAGGTACTGTATGGGCAGCTCATCAGCTAGGCTGTGATATGCCGGAGCGAGTAGCTGGCTATGATCTGGCCCAGGAGCTTTTGAGGATTTCGCCATCCAAGGGCTACAGGGTATACTTTTTCGGTTCAGCCCCTGGTGTTGCTGATAAGGCTAAGGCTAAAGCAGAGGAGCTTTATCCAGGAATTGAAATCTGCGGCACTAGAAATGGTTATTTTTCAGAGGACGATGAGAATCAGATTGTAGAAGATATCAAAACAGCAAAGCCGGATATCCTGCTGGCTGCTCTGGGCGTTCCAAAGCAGGAGAAGTGGCTGTCAAAATATAAGGATGTGCTGGGAGTGCCGGTTAATATCGGTGTTGGCGGTACCCTTGATGTTATGGCTGGCGTTATGGAGCGTGCTCCGTTATGGATGCAGAAGGCTAAGCTGGAATGGCTTTTCAGGGGCCTAAAGCAGCCAAGTCGTATTGGCAGGCTTATGGCGTTGCCTAGGTTTGTGTTTAAGGTATTGGGAAGTAAATAATTACTTATGTTGGAGGTAAAATAGATGGGTAACTACCCTATAGTCAGGGACGGTTATATCTTTATAGCTGGTGCCCTTGGTCTAGCAGTGCTGCTGGGGCTGGCAGTACACCCGTATTTAGCAGTGGTATTTGTGGTTCTGGGGGTTTATTTTGCATATTTCTTCAGGAATCCGCATCGCAATATTCCTCAGGATGATAGATTGATTGTTTCCCCTGCTGATGGAACTGTGCAGGATGTAGTTCATATGGAGGATGATGATTTTGTAAAGCAGCCTTGCAACAAGGTGATTATTTTCTTGTCTGTGTTTAACGTCCATGTAAACAGAAGCCCGATTGCAGGTGAAATCAAGACACAGAAATATGTATGCGGACGTTTCATGCCTGCCTATAAGGATGAAGTAGGTTTTGAAAATGAGCGTCATCTCCTTGGCATTGAAAATAGCCGTCTTAGAATTACCGTAACCCAGATTGCTGGTATTCTGGCCAGACGTATAGTATCCTGGGTAACACTTGATGATAAGGTGGATAAGGGTCAGGTATATGGCCTTATAAAGTTTTCATCATGTACTGAAATCGTTATGCCGGATAACGTTGAGGTTCTGGTAAAGAAGGGCGATAAGGTCCGTGGCGGAGAAACTGTTGTCGGGAGGATAAGAGAATAATGAATAAGTCATTAGTACCTAATGGGCTTACATCTCTGAATCTTGTATTCGGTATGTGCTCCATAATAAACACTTTTAATAATGAACTGAACATGGCTGCTATCTGCATTATTCTGGCATTGGTGGCTGATGGACTTGATGGCCGTGCTGCCAGGGCACTTGGCGTAAGCAGTGAAATTGGTAAGGAAATGGATTCCCTTTGCGATCTGGTATCCTTTGGTGCAGCGCCTGCAATTCTGGCGTATAAGCTTTATCTGTATGATTTTGGCGCATTAGGCTGGGTGGCTGCTATTTTCTTTGCTCTCTGCGGTATGTGGCGTCTGGCAAGATTTAATGTAAATACCAGTGTGGTACATGGATACTTCATGGGACTGGCAATTCCTGCTGGAGGATGTCTGATTGCAACCTCAACCCTGTTTATGAATGGTATTGGCTATAATGTTGCAAATCTTGGACTTGTCTATCCTGTAGCTGTAATGGTTGTTGCTTATCTTATGGTCAGCACCGTTCATTATCCAGATTTCAAGGGTGATGGCGAAAAGCTGTACATTGTTTCCAAGGCTGTAGCAGCGGCTGTTTTTGCTTCAATACTTTATATAGGCATGGATGCAATTTTATATGCTATTCTTTTTGCAGTGTTTTCATCCTATGCAATATTCGGCCTGATTAATAATGCTATTGCATTAAAAGGAGGCCGGTGATGGACACTATAACTGGTCTTTTTCAATATCCATTTGATATAGTAATGCTCCCTATTCAGGGAATAATCTTCCTTTTTACTCTTTATTATTTTGTCATTGGCTTCTTTGGCCTCTGGCGTTTCAAGGAAGAGAAGGTTACTGAGGCTGTTAAAAAGCTGGCAGTTATTGTAGCTGCTCATAATGAATCAGCTGTTATCGGTCAGCTGGTGGCAAACCTGAAGGATCTTAGATATCCAAAGGAGCTTTATGACATTTATGTAATTGCTGATAACTGCTCTGATAATACTGCTGAGATTGCCCGTGAGGCCGGTGCTATTGTCTGTGAGCGTACACATCCTACCAAGAAAAGCAAGGGATATGCTCTTGAGTGGATGTTTGAACGTATCTTTGAGATGAAGGATAAGGAGTATGATGCAGTAGTTGTATTTGATGCTGATAACCTTGTTCATCCAGACTTCCTGATGGAGATGAATCACCATCTCTGCAAGGGCTCAAAGATTATCCAGGGGTATCTTGACGCTAAGAATCCATACGATACATGGGTTGCAGGTACCTTTGCTATTGCATTCTGGGTAATCGACCATGTATCCCATCTGGCAAAGACTAATATTGGTCTTTCTGCTGTTCTGGGCGGTACTGGCATGTGTATTACTACTGATGTTATCCGTGAGCAGGGCTGGCGAGCTACCTGTCTGGTAGAGGATATGGAGTTTACCATGAAGTCCCTGGCTACTGGTATTAAAACTACTTGGGCTCATGATGCTATTGTTTATGATGAGAAGCCATTGACTTTCATGCAGTCCTGGCGTCAGAGAAAGCGCTGGGCACAGGGACAGTTTGATGTAGCTCATCGCTTTATTCCTAAGATGCTGAAGGAAGGTATTAAGCAGAGAAAGCCATATATCTGGGATGGATGCATTTATCTGCTGCAGCCTCATTTCCTGATGATTTCTACATTCTTCATTATCATCAGCTATGTTCAGCTGTGGACGCATCCTTTCTATACCAACATATATTCAATACTGCCTAGTACTCTGATGACTATTATCATGCTTGGACAGTATATTCTGCCGATGATAATATTGCTGAAGATTAAGGCAAAACCTAAGGCATGGCTTTATCTGCTGCTTTATCCGGTGTTTATCTATTCCTGGATTCCAATTATTTTCCTGGGCTTCATACATCGCAATGAGCATGAATGGAGTCATACCCAGCATACTCGTTCAATGACCTACGAGCAGCTTATGGGAGAGAAAAATAAGCATTGATTGATTTAAACGGAGGCTATGGTATATAGCCTCTTTTACTATATTTTTTGGAGGGCTATATGTTTGAAATAAAGGTTAGCGCAGAATTTGAGGCTGCTCATCGCATTGCAGGCTATAAGGGCAAGTGTGACAGATTGCATGGACATAGCTGGACTGTCGAGGCTGCTGTTACCGGTACAAAGCTTGATGAGCTTGGAATGCTGGTAGATTTTAAGCTGGTGAAGGGGCGTCTCAGGGAACTTTTAGAGGCGCTTGATCATATGTTTTTGAATGACCTGGAGCCATTTTCAGCTGGCATTAATCCTACGGCTGAGAATATTGCCAAGTATATTTATAGTGAAATGGCCAAGGCAGAATTTTTGACTGAGGATATCAAGCTGAAGCATATTCAGGTATGGGAGTCTCCTAAATCTTCAGTTATCTATACAGAGGATTAAATCTATGAATGCGAATCTTATTGAAATTTTTTCTTCAGTACAGGGAGAGGGCCGCTATGTTGGCTGTCGCCAAGTTTTTGTACGCTTTGAGGGATGTAATCTCTGCTGCAGCTATTGTGACACAGAAAACCAGCCTGGTATGCATCTGCTGCTGCAGGTTGAGAACCATCCTGGCTCCCAGCGCTTCCGTGAGGTTATGAATCCAGTTGAGCCCTTTGAGGTTTCTGGCTACATAAATGATTTTCTCAGGGAACTGCCACATCACTCCGTAAGTCTTACAGGAGGTGAACCTTTGCTGCATACTGGCTTTATCAGGGAGCTGGCGGATAATGTAGATTGTCCGCTGTTCCTGGAAACAAACGGCACCCTGCCTGATCAGCTGGAGAAGGTATTGCCATACATCAGCTATATCAGTATGGATATCAAGCTTCCTCAGGTTACTGGGACTGATAATTGGGAAAATCATAAAAGATTTCTGGAAATTGCCAGGTCTAAGGATGTCTATGTGAAGCTAGTGGTATCCGGTGATATAGATGTGAAGGAATTTCAGCAGGCTGTTGATCTGGTAGCTGGGATTGACAATAGTATTCTGATGGTGCTTCAGCCAGTGACCCCAATGAATGGAGTGCCTGCTATCAGCCCTGACATGGTACTTGAACTGCAGCAGATAGCTTTGGAATCATTAAAGGATGTAAGGGTAATACCTCAGACACATCGCATGATGGGGCAGTTATAATAGTAATATCAGAGATATCTATTTCGTACTAACGAGAAGGTTATGTAAATGGAAAAGAATTCGTTCCGTGAAAATATGGGTGAGTTTTTAGATAGGGCAGCAGGCCTTTTTGGCAGAAATTTTGGTTTTATATTCTGTTTCTGGATATTGAACGGATTGACTCAGGTAATTATGCTGGCCAATAATAATACTGGAGATGCAGTATGGGGCTATGGCTTTTATATTCTTCTTGTGGCTATGCTGGCTGCCTTGGCCTCAGAAAAGCTGTTTGTTTCTAAAGCAGGCAAGGTGTTCCGTTACCTGCTATGTGTGCTTAGCTTTGTTCCATTTGTTATTGAAGGGGCTGTTCTGTACCAGTATAACGCTCTTATCGGTGTTGGTGTGGTGGCTTCTCTCCTGGAGACTAATCCAGCCGAATCAGTAGAGTTTCTTAATACCTCGGTTGGACCGCTGGAGCTTTTGTATGCCTCTGAAATTGTTCTTGCAGCAATATTGCTGGCAAGATTCAAGCCTTGGCGTAAGGTGCAGGTGCTGGATGATTCCAGGCGAGTACTTATGGGGATGCTTTTATCACTGACAATTGGTTATGTTATTCACATGCTGATATGGTTCCCTGGCCTCATGCTGGAGGATCCGCTTACTCCAGGGACAAGGATGATAATGTCTTCCAGCAATGCTATTAAGAATATTCAGGCCTACCATGAGCTGGCAGATGAGGTTGATGTCAATATAGAGCTTACTAGAAATGATGGGCGTATAACCAACATAGTTTTTATTCTGGGTGAAGCTACAAACCGCAATCATATGCACCTTTATGGTTATGATATTCCTAATACACCAAATCTTGATGATATGGCTGACAGAGGTGAAATATGCGTTTTCAGGGATGTAGTAAGCCCACATTCAACAACCATAGCTTCACTTAGCAAGATATTTACCTTCTGCAATTATGAGGCAGAGCTTCCCTGGTATAAATATCATAACTTTATAGATATTATGAATTCGGCCGGCTATAAAACGCACTGGCTATCCAATCAGGAAAGCTCTGGTATCTGGGGTAATCTTGCTCAGCTGCTGGCAGATCACAGCAAGGTTCATCAGTTTACTCAGATTCGTGATTCCAGGGAGGATAACGGAGTTGTAGATGGGGAGCTGTTTCCGCTGGTGGATAAGGCAATATATGAAAGGGCCCATGACCGTAATTTTTATGTAGTACATCTTATGGGGGGGCATGTTGCTTATTATAACCGTTATCCTTATATATTTACTAAGTTCTCAAAGGATGATATAACTGTTGGACAGACCATTGACCAGAAAAAAATCATTGCCCAGTATGATAATGCCCTCTATTATAACGATTACATTGTAAGCGGCATTATAGATAAATTCAGGGAAACAAAGACTGATACTATTCTGGTTTATCTGCCAGACCATGGTGAGGCTGTATATGATGATGATGGTATCCAGGGTCACATTGAAGAAAATCCAAGCCGCCATATGATAGAGATACCTATGATAATCTGGGCGTCTGATGTTTTCAAGGAAAAACATCCGGAAAAATGGGCAGCTATCCAGAGAGCAGTAAATAGGCCTTATATGACGGATGATATGATCCATACCCTGATGGATATAGCTGATGTCAGGACAGAGGAATGGGAGGCTTCCAGAAGCCTTATCAATGATGAATTCAACTCATCAAGAGCAAGAATTTTTGATGATAAGGATTATGACTTAGAAATCAGGAACAAGTAATACCTGAAAGGAGTCTTTATGGAATACACACTCTTTTTTCTGGCAGTTCTGCCAGGACTTCTCCTGATAAGATATGTATATAAGCTTGACAGCGTAGAGAAGGAGCCTTTAGGGCTTCTGATAAAGCTGGTAATATATGGAGCTATAGCAACCATACCGGCTATTATCATTGGATTAAGTGCTAATGAGGTAATGCTGGAAATATTTGACGAGGATGACATTTTATATCTCATAATAGATAACTTTATCGTCACGGCCCTGGTGGAGGAGTTTGTTAAATATAAGGCTCTCAGGGCAGCTTCGTGGAAGCATAATGCCTTTGATTACATGTTCGATGGCATAGTTTATGCAGTATGTGCTAGCATGGGCTTTGCTATATTGGAGAATATAGCTTATATAATGGAGGATGGCAGCTATGAGCTTGTTCTTATGAGGGCTGTATTATCTATGCCAGGCCATTGCATTTTTGGCATTTTCATGGGCTATTTCTACGGCAGGGCAAAGGCTTCTGCTAACAAGGGGAATTTCACAATTTTCAGCAGGATGATGGCAGTACTTGTCCCCGCGATATTTCATGGCTGGTATGATTTCCTGCTGAGCTTTGAAGCTGATGAGATAATGATTATTTTTGGCGGCTTTGTAATTTTTATGGATGTTATCGCTTATACGCTTTTGAAGAGAATAGCGAGAAAAGACCGTAAAATAACCGTTGCCTGATTTTAAAAAAATTTTGCTGCAGGCTGCAGCCGCGACGTAATCAATGAAGGAATAGAAAAGCTTGGCCTGGAGCTTTCTGAAGTAATGGAGCTCTGCATCAAGGGGATGCAGGAGCATAAGGCTGAATTGGGAATGTAAAAAAACTTGACTAAATATTCAAAAGGTCTATCACCAGCAGGGTGATAGACCTTTTTGTATATTTTATATTGTCTGATTTATTACAGCATGTGAGCTCTCAGCTCTTCACCGGACAATGGGCTGAGATATGCTGGTGCAATATCAAATACAGTCTTGCAGCCAGTGCTGCCCTCAGTGAAGAGTCTGTTGATAGCACGGGCATAAGCAATGATAACAGAAGATGTGAATTCTGGATTGGAATCAAGCTTCAGGCTATACTCGATGATGTGCTTGTTTTCCAGGTTCCAGCCAGTAACACCAGTACGGAATACGAAGCCGCCATGTGGAATACCACTATGGTTCTTAGCAAGCTCTTCCTCACTGATAAAATGTACAGTAGTGTCATAATCGGAGAAGTAGTTAGGCATTTCCTTGATTTCCTTCTCAATTGCTGCCTTATCTGCACCTTCTTCAGCTACAACAAAGCACTCACGGGTGTGCTTCTGGCGGGTAGTGAGCTCAGGATTGGAGCCGCTTCTTACAGCAGCCAGTGCCTCATCTACAGGAATGGTGTACTGCTTGCCATTCTTTACACCCTTGATGCGGCGGATTGCATCAGAGTGACCCTGGCTGACTCCTTTGCCCCAGAAAGTATAATCATTGCCGTTAGGCAGTATTGCGTTTGCATAAAGACGATTCAGGGAAAACATGCCTGGGTCCCAGCCGCAGGAAATCAGAGCGATATGGCCATTATCTTTTGCAGCCTTATCCACATTAGCAAAATGCTCAGGAATTTTTGCATGAGTATCAAAGGAATCTATTACATTGAAAAGCTTCGCTAGTTCAGGGGTCTGCTCTGGCAGGTCAGTTGCGCTGCCGCCGCAAAGAACAAGAACATCAATCTCATCCTTATGAGCTGCTGCCTCAGATACATGGTAAACCTTTACGCCTTCGGTAAGAGGCTTTACAGTAGAAGGATCTCTTCTGGTAAAAACTGCAACAAGCTCTACATCATCATTTTGCTTTGCTGCACATTCAACACCGCGGCCAAGATTGCCATAGCCATAAATTCCAATTTTCATTTTCATCACTCTACAC
>CAMCDL010000044.1 GCA_945873565.1 uncultured Selenomonadaceae bacterium
ACGCTAAAGCTTCCCTGAACCCCTGGTCTAACCAGGGGTTTTCTTCATGCAAAAATAAGGATGCCCATAATGGGCATCCTTGAAAGTCAGCTGCTACATAATCGACATTTGAGCGATTATTAAAGCATTTTCGTTCGCATACTTTGGATTCTACTTACAGGGAGTGGTAAATAAAATGAAAATTATAGGTTATAAGAAAAAAATAAGCTTACTGGCAGCTGTCTGCCTCTTTGCATGTTCCTCTGTTTCTTATGCAGCCGCGGATGATTCTCTTGATGCTGAGATTCAGCAGCAGCAGAAAATCCTGCAGGATCTGAATGACAGGAAGGTCAAGGCAGAGACGGAAGAAGTAAATCTCAAGCTTGATAAGCTTGAGCAGGCTCTGGATGAACTGCTTAAAGGCAATTCTAAATTTGATGCAAGAAATGCTGTTGAGACTTTGGCTGAACAGATTCTTGATATAAGACGCCAGGTTGATGGCCAGCAGGATCTGTATCAGAAGATGATGGAGGCCGTAGATCGTATTGAGACTGCGGCGCAGAAAAGAGCTGTATATGAGGATTTCGGTTACAGAGGAGATGCTTCAAGCACAAAATATCTTGTATACCCGGGTCCGGCTCAGAATGTAAGCTACACCCAGGATGCAATCAACAGCCAGGGCAATTCGACGATGATTTTCCGATACAGTCCTAATCAGCTGTATAAAATATATTGCCGTGTCAATTATCTGACAGACATTGAGCTCAAGAAAGGTGAGCATCTGAGCTTTGTCGGAGGCGGAGATACATCTGCTTGGGCAGTCAACTCATCAATCGTTGATGGTACTACACACATATATATAAAGCCTATTGTTGAGACCTCCACAACAAATCTTATTATTACAACAGATAAGAGGTCTTATCAGCTTATCCTCAACACCAGCGACTGGTATAACCCGATTGTAAAATGGTCTTATGATGTGGAATCACAGCAGGAATCCCTTATCCAGCGGGCTAAGGATGATAAGACTGTGACCGGAACCTTTAATGTAAGCTCTCCTGATGCTCTGGATTTTGATTATTCAATTTCGGGCAGCGGATCACCTAAGCCTGCAGCTGTATTTAATGATGGAGTAAATACTTTTATCAAGTTTAACAGCAGCGTCAAGACTATGCCTCCGCTTTTCGTGAGGGCAAGAGGCAAGAAACAGGTGGAGCTTGTCAATTATCGTATCAAGGATAATTACTATATCGTAGACCGCGTTATTGATATGGCTGAAATCAGGATTTCGGACCGCGAGAAGATTACTATCAAGCACAGATAAGGGGTTTTATAATGAATCTGGATTTTCTTAAGGATATCAGATCTCTTTTCGGGAGGAAGAAGAATGAGCCTGCAGAGGATGACGACGATGAATTTTCTGCTGATGAGACTCCTGAGGCAAAGAAAAAAGAAGTTGATGTATTATCCATGAAGGACGGTGATCATGGAGAAATCTACGGGATTAAGAAGGAATATGTAAAGGGCCTTACCATTGCTGTGGCAGCTCTTATATGCATAGCTTTTGTTTATAATTTCTCAAACAAAATCGGGCATACAGATGAGCAGAACAATTCAATTCGAGAAGAATCCACTGCAGATATCAGCAGTGCTAAAAGGCAGATGTCGAGTGAGGCTTTAGGTGCTATCAATGATGCTGTTAAAAATGGCGAGCTTAATAAAGCGAAGAACGCTCAGAAACAGCCTGAGCAGCAGGGAAATGGCACAATAGCACCTCAGGTACAGCTGCCGCAGATTGATGTCGGCCGGCAGTATGGAAATCAGTATACATTGCCTTCGATGATTCAGGCGGCCACAGCAGCAGATATGAGCGAGGAAGATAAGGCTGCCAAGAAGCTTCAGGATAGCCTGAAATCAGCTATTGCATTCTTTAATGGTGCTGATGGTATGGGCAGCAGCGCAGCTGCAGGCTCTGGAGGTCTGGCTACCAATTTGACTGATGGAACCGTTGCTCCTGTTGAGCCTACGCTGACCTATACCAAGCCATCTCCTTATATCCTTCAGGCTGGAACCTGCATACCGGCTGTTCTTATTTCATCAATCAACAGCGATGTTGAAGGCATTGTGTATGCCCAGGTTACAAGGGATATTTATGATACTGCTTCTGGCTCCAATCTTCTTATCCCGGCTGGAAGCCGTTTTACCGGAGAGTACAGCGCTGGCGCTGATGGTGGCCGGGTAGCAGTAACCTTCAAGGAGCTTATACTTCCTAACGGGGCTTCATACTCAATAACTGACAGTCTTATAGCAATAGATAACTACGGCTATTCAGGTCTTACGGGCAAGATAAATCATCATACAGGCAGCAAGATTACTTCTGCTGCAATAGGCGCCGGCATTGCTGCCGGGGCATCGGCTGCTTTTGGAAACAGTAATAACTATAATAACGGCTACAGTGCTGGCCAGCTGGCACAGCAGGGAGCTATGGCATCAATCATGAACAATGTTTCTGATCTTTTCAAGCAGCAGGTAAATCAGGAAGATACTGTTACAGTAAATGCCGGGACATCTTTTGTTGTTTTTGTTAAGCGGGGGCTGGTGTTCAATGTTTTTTAAATTCCTGAGGGAAAAAGTTATTCCTTACCTGAAGCCGATTCCCTATACAGATAAGGATGTTTTTGATTATATTGAGCGGAACATAGCTCCAAGGATAAGGCCTGTGACCTCGGTTTACGAGAAGATTACAAAGCCCTTTATTTACAGGCATGATTCTCTTATTCACAGGATATTTCTGCCATTTGCTATTGTTTTTTTTCTGTATATGGCATCAGTTTCTATCAAATGGTGGATAATGGCATTTTCCAGATAGGATGCCCATAATGGGCATCCTGCAAGGAGACAGGAATGGATAAGAAAAAGAAAAACTTTATCAAAAGCCTGAAATATAGCGGCCTGCTGTTTTTGGCTGTAATGCTTATCGGAAGCATGTATACAGCCCAGGCCATCGGTGAATTCTGCGAGTATGATCCCTTTCTGGGGCCGGTCTTTTATATCAAGGGGAAACCTTATTATCCTCCTGGTATTTACTGGTGGTGGTGCTTCAATTCAGATATCTACACAATTATTCCTGATGTATTAGCAAAGTATAAGCCATGGATGTCACGGTTCAGGTCGGCTGCGATTGTTCTTGTCGTTATTCTTATTTACTTTATGAATAAGAATGCTGTGAAGCTTGCTGATGCTAAATGGGCAGATTCTGATGACATAGAAAAAATGGGATTAGGCAAGTACAATTACAAAACCGTGCTTGTTCCCTTATGGGAGAAGAGAACATTACTGAAATTTCTCAGATATATTCCATTTCTGAAGCACCTGAAGGGGAAGAAAGAAATAAAGTCACCTAAAAAAACCGGTGTCGTTCTGGGACTTAACCCTTATACTAAGAAGCTTATGCTTCATGACGGTCCTGAACATATCCTGCTCATGGCGCCGACTCGATCAGGCAAGGGCGTAAGCACAATTATTCCTACAGGCTGCATATGGAATCATTCAATGTTCTTCTTTGATCCTAAGGGGGAGCTGTGGCAGCTGACAGCTAATTACCGAAAAAAAGTCCTTGGACAGAAGGTACTTAAATTTGAACCGCTGTGTCTCGATGGATCTTCAGCCAGATGGAATCCTTTTGCTGAGATAAATATAAGAACGTTTGCTGAATTCAAGGATGCTCAGTCTATAGTCAACATTCTGGTAAAGCCGGATGGCGATACCGGAGGAGGCAAGGACCCGTTCTGGGATGATGCTGCCAGCGAGCTTCTTGCATGCTGTATTCTTCATTTAATGTATGCTCATGAAAGAGAAAAGCTGCAGATACCGTGCCTTTCAGATATGATGTCACTGCTTTCGCCACCGGACAAGGACATTGATGATCTTTTTACTGAAATCAAGAGATATCCTCATATTTCTGAAGAGGAATTTTTCTCAGATAATAATCCGTTTGAAATCATATATGGTGACAGATATGTCAAGGATCTGAATCTCTTTAACAAGCATTGGAAAATTGATAAGGATGAGAAGAAAATCCGCTGCATGAAGGACCTGAAACGTGAGCTGAAAGCACGTTACCCTGAAGGCAAGCGTATTCCCTGGGACAAAGATCCTTTCTGGATTGCGCTGGTTCATCCGAAGGTTGCAGAAGGAGCTGCTAATATGGTTAATCTCAATGAGACAACCAGGGCAGCGCTGATCAAAACGACGCAGACAAAGCTGAGTCTATATCAGAATCCGATTGTCCAGAAGAATACCTGCGTTTCGGATTTCTGCGTGAGGGATCTCCTGGCTCATCCTGATCAGGCTGTTTCTCTGTATCTTGTGATGCAGTCTGATGATATAGATACTGTTAAGCCGTTATCAAGGCTGCTGATAAGCCTTATGCTGGCCAAAAATACTAGAGACATGAATGTTAATGACAGCGGCAGCAAAGGCAAGCAGAGGCTGCTTCTCATGCTGGACGAATTCCCGCAGCTTGGAGGGATGCCTAAAATTGAGACTAATATGGCAATCTGCGCTGGCTACGGCATCAAATATTGCATTGTCTGTCAGGATGTAAATCAGCTTAATAAGGCCTACACAGAAAATAATTCAATTGCAACAAACTGTCATATTCATGTGTATTTCACGCCGAATGTTGATCCAAGCGGCAAGACAGCCAAGGCAATATCAGAAACACTTGGCAAATTCGAGTTCCAGAGTGAATCTAAATCGACTGGACAGGGAGGGCTCTTTGGAGGATCTTCTACATACTCTAAATCAACCCGTGATCTTATGAGCCCGGACGATGTAGCCCGGCTCCCAAGGGATGAAGAAATCATCTTCGTGGCTGG
Source organism: uncultured Selenomonadaceae bacterium (assembly GCA_945873565.1). Lineage (GTDB taxonomy): Bacteria > Bacillota > Negativicutes > Selenomonadales > Selenomonadaceae > CAMCDL01. The sequence goes on from CAMCDL010000044.1 coordinate 4,860, forward strand.
ACAATATCCGATCCGAGGCAGGAAGATAGCTTATTATGATGAGGCTTCAGTCTGCGGAACATTCTTTACATCCAGAACAAAGATGGGATGTCCTGCCTTTTCTGATGTTGTAACTGAAATTCATAATTTTGACCAGCTGCATGATTTCCATAAAGCGGAGATAGAATATATCAATAGATCTATTAAAGCTGTTGAGGAGGCAAAGGCTGAGGCAATGAAAGAACTTACAAGCATTAAGAATCTTGATGCTTTAACTAGGCAGCAGACCTCAGACGCTGGTAACGTTGCAAATCTGCTGAAAAAAGCTGATGTTTCTGATGTAAATCTTAGCAATTATAAGGATGATGAATCTTCTGATGAAGGCAAGAAGGAGCAGGATCAGGAAGCACTAGACAGCTTCTTCAATAATTTTAATAAGGATGAGGTCGGATAAATGGCTATTAATGTAGCTCTTCAGAGAGCGCTCGATACGCTCCAGGAGAATCTTGGACCTGAGCTCATGGAATATATGACTGATAATAATGTTACGGAGCTTATGGTCAATCCAGACTGCAGCTTATGGGTAGATACCTTTTCCAAAGGCTGCATAGATACCGGAATTAAGCTGGCCCCGGAAAAGACACGGCAGATAATATACTGCGTGGCAAGTCTCACCAATCAGATAATTGATGAAGATAAGGCGCCTTTTCTTCAGGCAGAGATACCAGATTCGCATCTGTTTGATTCCTGCCGTTTCCAGGGCGAATTGCCGAGCATTGTCACTTCACCAAGCTTCAACATACGCAAGCATCCAAAAGTAATACTTACCTTCGATGATTATATACGTTCAGGAACAATAACACCTGAGCAGGTTCAAGTAATAAAGCAGGCAATAAGAGATCATCAGAATATTGTTATTGCTGGAGGAACCAATTCCGGCAAGACAACATTCACTAATAGCTGCCTTGTCCCGGTCGGCGACATGGATGACAGGGTTGTGCTTCTTGAGGACACTCCTGAACTGAGGTGTGCAGCTAAAAACTGTATTTCCCTCAGGACTACGGAAAATGTCAGCATGAATCAGCTGCTCCGTATAACCCTGAGGCTTTCTCCGAACCGTATTATTGTAGGTGAGGTAAGAGGCGAAGAGACATTTACCTTGCTTACAGCCTGGTCCACAGGACACAGAGGAGGCATAACCACTGTGCACAGTGATTCTGCTATAGATACGCTTTACAGGCTGCAGGAGGCTATTGAGCTTGTATCAATGAGCCCGCAGCAGAGGAAAATAGGCAGGGCTATAGACGTGGTTGTTTATCTCAGGAAATCTGACAGGCGAAGATTTGTTGAGGAAATTATCTCAGTTGAAGGCTTTGATCAGCTAAAGGGCGAGTATATTACCCGAAGGATCGGCTGATCAAGTTATATTTATTAATTATTTTAAAGGAGAGAAAGAAAATGAAGAAATTAAGCAAGCGTTATGCAGGTTATCTTGTAAGGAAGTCTATGAGATATGTCGCTGACCATCCAGCTGATTTTATTCGTCTGGGTATTATGGCTGGGATTGTTCTTTCTTCTGGTGATACCTGCATGGCAAGCAAGGCAAGTGAAAATGCAGCATCTGGTTTTGACAAGGTAATGGATCCGATTAGCAAGGTTAAGGATTTCGTTGTTGGACCTCTTGGTGGTGTTTTAACTATAGGCGGTATAATATGTGTGGGCACAGGCCTTGTTAAAGGTGAAAACCGTGACTTGGTAGGCAAGGGGCTTGGTGCAACTGGCGGTGGAGCTGTTATTATGAATGCAGATGATATTGTAACGGGTGTTCAGGGCTGCCTGATGTAAGGAGATTTCCTATGAAGGAAGAAAGCAATGAGATAATTCCTTTTTATGAATTGCCGCTTTATCACGCAATGATAGATAAAATCCTTCTGTTCGGGGCACCAATCAATGCAATAGTTTTTAACTGCGTTATAGCGATTATATTCATCCTGTATTTTCATTTCTGGTGGATTCTGCTGATAACAGTGTTCCTGCATTTTATTTTTGTAAATCTATCCAAAAATGATGCACAATTTTTTGATGTTCTGATTGTTTATCAGCGGAAGAGTAAATATTACTCGACATGAGAAAAGACAACAAATAGGTGGTTTTATGTTCAAGATTCACAATTATGATAATAATACGTTTGACCAGTGGCTTCCTTGGGGAGGAATAACCCATGAACACATTGTCCGCAACAAGGACGACAGCTTGCTGGCTATCCTGAGTTATGCCCCGATAGGCCAGGAAGAATCTGCTGGCATTAAGCAGCAGGTGTTTCCAGAATTTATTAAGGGCTGGAGCTTCTGGAGTGACAGGCATCACACTAAAGATGGAGACATATATTATGTGGCTATCTGCTGGAATCCTTTCTTTGACAAGAAGCGTCAGATTGTAAATACATTATCAGATTATTGTTCGGATATAGACCATTATGAGTCTTATTTTGAGTCGGAGATAATAAAAATTGCCGATAATCTGCGCGTGTATACAAGCTGCCAGATGCTTAATTATCAGGAAATATATAATTATCTGGCGTTTACTATTTCTATCGGGACAAAGAATGTTAAGATGCCTGAGATTCCAATCTATATGGACGTAGATTTTTCCTCTTTTGTTAGTATAGGCTTTACGGCAAACGGAATACTTATTGATGATAAGCGTATTGTAATGCTAAGCCTTCCATCTGCTGAAAATGAGGATATGGAGAAATTTTTCCGGCTTTTTGAGGACATAAATTACCGTTATGTCCAGCGTATGCTGCTGATGTCCAGGCAGGATGCCGAAGCAGATATTGCCAGCTATACAAAAAAATGGTGCCCAGGGCGCGAATCCATCAGGGAAGTTATTACTAATTCTGTGCTTGGAGGATTCAACGGCTATTATTATAGCTCATTTATTTTTCTCATTGATAAATCTGAAAAACAGGAGTTTGTGAAAGTTGTCAGCGATGCAGCTGCAAAGCTCGGCCTTGTTTGCATTGCGGAATCCTACAATCTTAAGGATTCATGGTGGGGCTGCATCCCTGGCTGCTTCACAGCAAATATCAATCCTCCGGTTATAGGTTTCGGTTCAGCACTGGATGTGCTTTTCTAGTATAGGAGAATTATTACATGTACAGGCGGGACACATTCAAGCGTAAAAAGAATCAGCTAAAGTCCATAATGCCATTCGGCAGGATTGTAGAAGTGAGGCGTACATTCGGCAAGAATAATACTATTGTTTTTGCTATTATGGCTAACAAGGATGGCGGCCTGCAGACAACCTGGCGTTACAGGGGCCCAGATCTTGACTCAACTGAAAAGACGCAGCTGTCTTTAATAACTGTGCAGCTGAACAAGGTTCTTATGGGCCTTGATTCCAACTGGATACTTTATCTGGAGGCACAGAGGCATCCATCAAAGGATTATGAAACAGATACTCATTTTCCGGATCCTGTTTCAAGGACTGTGGATAATGAGCGGAAACGTATTTTTTCATCTGGAGCCTATTATGAGAGCGATTTCTATGGCACGTTATACTGGCTGCCAAGGATTGATCGTGAAGATAAGCTCAGGGATATGCTTATAGAGGGCAAGAAACTCAATATCAATACGTTCAATGAGAAGATAGAAAGCTTCATGGTTGTTGTTGAGAAGCTTTTCAATGCATTGATTACTCTTCAGATCCCGGTTTCGGTGCTTTCTGGTGATGAGATGCTTACCTATCTTCATTCAACCTTTTCAGACAAGAATAATTTCATCAAGGTTCCGGCTAAACCTATGATGATGGATCATTATCTTTACGATACACCGCTTTACGGCGGTCTTGAGCCGAGAATCGGCAGGAAGCATATAAGGATAGTAAGTCCGCTCAATTATCCGAATCAGACTTATTTCGGTATGCTTGACGTCCTGAATACGTTCAATTTTTCTTATCGCTGGTGTGTCAGATTCGCTTTTATGAGCAAGAAAGATAATTTCACTGCTCTCGAAAGCCTGAACAGGCGCTGGACATCTAAGCTGCAGCCGCTCATGACAAAGGTACTGAATAAGATGTCTGGAGTGCCAGACGATCCACGCAAGGATAACAAGAATGCCAGCATCAAGGTCTTTGAGTCCAAGGATGCAACAGATTCAGTTGAGCAGGATATAACAAGATATGGATTCTATACAACCTGCATTGTCATTACGGATGAAGATGAAGAGATAGCTGACGAGAATGCGAAAATTGTCTGCAATCTTCTCAACAACAGCGGATTTGAGGCACAGATTGAAACGGTTAATGCCCTGGACGCCTGGATGGGCTGCATTCCTGGGGCCGTTGCCCATAATGAGCGCCAGCCGATTATCAGCTGCGGCAATCTGATTCATCTGATGCCATTATCGGCTATTTGGGCTGGTCCGCAGCGTAACCAGCATCTTCAGGGACCGGCACTCCTTTATACAAGGACTTCTGGAAATACACCTTTCAGGCTGGATCTGCATATAGGCGATGTCGGAAACAGCTTCATAGTAGGACCGACAGGCTCAGGTAAATCTGTCCTGCTCAACATGATTGAAGCTTCATTCAGGAAGTACCGTGACGCTACGGTTTTTGTATTCGATAAAAAAGCTTCATCTATAGCCCTTACCTACGGTGTAGGCGGGAATTTCTTCGATATCGGAAACAAGAAGGCAAAGATTTCGTTTCGGCCTCTAGCGGATATAGACGACCCTAATGAGCTTGCATGGGCCCAGGACTGGCTGGTGTATTTTGTTGAAAAAGAGAATATAGAGATTACTCCTGAAGTAAAGACTCTTATAAGAAGATCTCTTACCGCAGTTGCGGCCATGCCGAGAGAGATGAGAACTATTACGCTGTTTATGCAGAATCTGCAGGATAAGAAGCTCAAGGAAGTATTCTATCCTATCTGTCTGGATAACGGATTCGGAGAGAGAGGCGAGTTCGGAGAAATCTTTGATTCCGAGGACGAGGAAAGCTTGTTTTTCAGTTCCTGGCAGACCTTCGAGATGGACTATCTGATGAAAACCCCTTCTATAGTAGCTCCTACGCTTTTATATCTGTTCCACAAGATTGATAAGCTTATAGCTGAGGGAACAAAGCCGAGCCTTATAGTCCTTGACGAGTGCTGGGCATTCTTTGATAACCCAGTATTCTGCAAGAAAATCAGAGAATGGCTAAGAGAGGTAAGAAAATGCAATGCAGTTATTGTTTTTGCAACCCAGTCGCCAGGAGATATAGTCAAGTCTCCTATCTTCAATGATGTAATCAATTCCTGCGTGACACGTATCTTCCTTCCGAATTCCAATGCGATAGAGGATCAGGTAAGACCTCATTATGAAACCTTCGGGCTTAATTCCAGGGAAATCTATCAGATTGCCATGGCGACTCCGAAGTCGCAGTATTACTATAATTCCCGTGTCGGTTCGAGAATATTTTCCCTTGCCCTTGAGGAATGTCCGGTAACAAGGGCTTATGTGGCGATTAATAAAGCTGATTCCCAGATGGCGCAGCGGATTGTCATCGAGCATGGCAAGGAGGCATTTAATTCTCATTGGATAAGCTACAAGGGAATCGAGGAATATATGTAAAGAGTCCAGGATGCCCATTATGGGCATCCTGAGGAGGTAAAAATGCTATCAATTAATGTTGCTTTCAAGAAAAAGACTGACAGCTTCGATTATGGCAAGCAGGCAGATATATTCTTTGCTTCTGTTGACCGCAAGGCTGCGGATATACTGAAAGAAAAGGGATATTCTTCCAGCGATATCGAGTCTTATATAAGCCGCAATAATATTACACTTCTAAGCAAGTCAGAGGATGAGTGCCTGGCTTATCTGAAGGAAATTGTAGGAAATGAATTTACAGCAGCCCGTTCAGGGCTCCGGGATATAGATACAATGGACGAGATCTATATGTCCTGCATAGGGGAGAAGGCAGACGGCCTGGCTGAGCTTTATCAGGCCAGCGAGCTGAACAATCTTACTGAGCTTTACAAGGCCGGGTATGACATCCCGTCCATATCAAGAGCATTTGACAAGCATTCTCTTTTTGCTCAGCATTTCCCGGAAGGGAGCTCTGTTCTTGATGATTACAAGAACCGTATTTTTTCACGTCTCAGCAAGGAGATCATGCTTGCTGAGATGGATGAGCTGGAATATGCCGAAACAGTCTATAGTGCCCGTGAAAAAGCTATTCTGAAGAAATATCAGAACAGCAGCGGAACTGTAATAGTAAGCGAAATTGAGGAAGCTTCGATATATGTCAGCATGATGATGACCGACAAGATATCTATAGATACCCTCGTCAAGCTCTTTGACAAGAACAGTCCCCGCTCTGAGCAGAATGAATTCAAGGAATACCTTTTCAGCTCGCTTGAAATGACAAGGAAACGCTATCAGGCAATTGAGTCTGCTCCTGTCCCTAACCGCAAGACCGGCCCGATGAGTGCTTACATGTATTATGCAAAAAATTATATACAGAAAAACAATATCAGCCTCCTTTGCGGCAGAGATGACATTGCTATATGCCAGAGCATGATAGACAGCGGATATCCTGCGTCAAGGCTGGCTGAAGCACTGGAAGCATCTCCTGTTGCTGCTGAGCCATGCCGCAAGACGTCAAGATATATTGCAGCTATCTCAGCAGGCTTTGATAAGATTGCGGCTAAGCAGAAGATTTCCCTTGATGCTACCAGAAAGATGTTTGATAAGGTCAAGGAGGATATCGATAGCAGGCTCAAGAGAGAGGGATACACAGCAGGTGTTTCCCAGGATCCTGATTATTATAACTGTATTGTTGTGGCTGCTCTGCTCAAGAACGGCCATACCAGGCAGAATGCTGAAACAGCACTTGCAGAGAAGAACAGCGGGCTGTCCAGGAGCAGCGTATCGGCTATAATGCTTGGAGCTATAACGTCAATCAAGGCTGAACAGACAGTAATGGCATATGAGCTGCCGGAGTACCTCAGGCATAGCGGATTTATGAATATGAAGATAAAGGAGCTTGAGGAAAAAGGAGTTACTATCAAGGATCTTTATTATTCATATATCAAGGAAAGGATGAGGCTTAATCCTAGCGTAGGAGAAAACCTTATTAACAAGTCACTTGATATCGATATTGCTGAATTCCTTGTAAATACCTATGATGATCTGAAAAAGGAAGATCTTATTAAGGTAATCAGGGAGGCAAGCCCAAGGGCATATCTGGCAGGAATCCCTGCTGACTACGCTGACAAGGTGGTAGCTGATGTAAGCAGCAGGGTAAAGAAATACAGGCAGCGGGATTCAGAATTTGATGCGGTGCTCAAGGAATATGTCAAGCAGCACGGGCTTGCGTCTGAAGGTATCATGAATACCGCCAATGATAGCCTTGCAGCTTATCAGGATGGTTTTGTTGCTATCAGCATGATGAGGCAGAATTTCCCTTTTTTTGACGTCCGCAATGCTCTCCTGATTAATAAGCACGAGCTTAGCGGCAAGGAAGCGGATGATTATGTCGATGGTATCATGGCTAAGGCTGAGGAGGTCATCCGGCGTCTTGATAAGATAGCCGATTATCATAAAGAGCATACGGAAATCAGGACTGCTGCAGAGAATCCTGACAGAAGGAGCTCTGAGGAAGCATATATGTCACTTATACATAATATGTATTATCAGAGGGGCTTCGTCCAGTCGACAATGGATATTAAGGCATCTGCAAGATGCCTGGCGTCTGGGCTTGATGAGCAGGCAGTGAGGGAAACCGTCAGGAAGAATTCTCCTGTTGCAGCTGAGCCTGGCCGTGACAGCAATTATGTGGATTACTGCATAGATATTGCAAAGGATAAGATACGCAAGGAACAGGAGAAGCTTGAGCATTTCAGAATTATTCCAAGGAAGAATCCTGATAAGGATATCAGAAAGGAATACATATATATTCATAATGAGGTTGAAAAGACCATAGATTTGCCGTGGAACATGGCGATGGACGTAATCGTAGCTTCAGCTCTGCTGCAGCATGGGTTTGAAGCGCTTGATGTTAATGCAATATTAACAGAAGCAGGCGTAAAGAGAGGTACTGATGTCAGCTATGTCCAGGAGGTCATGGAGAGGGCAGATGCCAAGCTCAAGGCCGAAGCAAGGAACCTAAATATTGGACAGGTGAAGGTATTGGAGAGAAGCATTGAAATCAGCGCAAATAACAGTACAGGTAATTAAAAAAATATATGGATTTACTGTAATCATGCTGCTGACAGTATTTGTATCAGCAGCCTTTCAGCCTGCAGAGGCTGAGGCTGCCAGCGTTGAGGAGGTTATCTACTCTGAGATTTGCCAGTTTAATCATGATCCGGAGCAGAGCTCCTGGATCTATCAGGCAATCCTCTATTCTGCATCGGCCTGCTCCGTGGATCCGCTGCTTTATACTGCTCTCATAGAACAGGAAAGCGGATTCCAGATAAATGCAGTATCACATGCAGGGGCTGTAGGGCTTGCACAGCTTATGCCTTCCACTGCAAGCTCTATCGGTATCAATCCCTATGATCCTCTGCAGAATGTTTTAGGGGGCGCAATGCATCTTAAGACTCTTCTGAACAGCTTTGATGACGGAGGCCCTTATGGTGTAACCAATGCCCTTGCAGCATATAATGCAGGATCGCAGGCAGTAATAAATAACGGAGGATGTCCTCCATACAGGGAAACGGTCAATTATGTATGGTCTATAGCTGGAATATATAACCGGCTGCTGGCCAGAATAAGCTAAAAACAGGATGCCCATTATGGGCATCCTGATATGAGGTGAGATTATGGAACTGACAGGCGTAAAGAAGATGGCTGTTCTGGGCGCTGCCCTGGGGCTTATAGGCAGTGCTGTCATGATGATCCCGAATGAGAAGGAAGCAGACGCTGCTATTGTCGTAATGGATGAGCAGAATATAGCTGAAGCTATAAAGACAGCTATTACCACAGCAGAGATGCTGGATAAGGAAACGCAGCAGCTTCTGCTGGCCATTCTTAATACAAAGACCTTGAATGCAGATGTACTGCTTAAATATGTCCAGGGATCCAAGGATGCGACTGATAATATCTGCGGTACAGCTGATGTAATGCAGGGCATGCTGAAAGGTACTGATTCCGCTCAGAATTATTTAAAGAACGAGGTAGGCGATGTTGAAGGCATTCTGAATGGCAATATTACTCTGGCTGATGTTTATATGAATCATCAGAAGTCGATGTCTGCTGCGGCCAAGGTCAGCGAGGATGCAGCGTATATTGCCAAGGAAGCTCAGAAGCAGACAATAGTCGAGGCTAATACCCTTGATCAGGCACTGAAGGACAGCAATAATGCCGAGGGCCAGCTGCAGGCAATACAGGCCGGCAATCAGATTGCGGCAATCGCTGCAAGAACAGAGATGAGGAATTCCAACTCTCTTGGCGGTCTCATATCCATGATGGCTACCCGTATGACGAGGGAAGCAGCTGATGAGGCATATATATATAAAGAGAGAGAAGAAACACTGAAGAACATGAGAGAATATTTAGATAATTGAGGTGAGGCTGCTTGCGTAAGAAATATAAGATCATGCTGCTGGTTGTTATGCTGCTGTCAGTAGCCTCTGCAGCATATGCGGCACCTTCTGTGATTGATGTGCTGACGGGAGGAGGCACTGATGTCAGCGGAACAATATCCAAGGGCACAGGACTGAATAAGGATTTTGACAGTGCGTTTTCCGGTATAGCTCTAGGGATAATGGCAGCTGCAAAGCCTATTGTAATTATTCTTACAGCGCTTTCGGGTGCTATGATTATTTTTGGCTGGGACGGGATATCCAAGACCTTATGGACAACCATATTCGGCCTTACATTAGCCCTGAATATAGGGTATGTGATCCTTGATCCGAGTTTTTTCGGCGTGGCAGCACCTTCTGCAGGAACGAATGACGTAGGCTCAGCTGTAGATGACCTTGCCAGCCGCATGGCTATAGGCAAATCAGCCTCAGAGAACAGCAATTTACTTGGCGGATTTATGATCGGCTATATGGTCCTGATAGAAAGAGCATCTCTGGTGATCCTGCCTTATCTTGATAAGCTGCTGCTTATCCTGCTGTTTATTGATGTCACACTTGATGCAGCTATGAACCTCAATGATGGCAATAAATTCAAGTATCTCATAGATATCTGCTTGAAAGGCGGTTTTTACCTTTTCCTGCTTCATAACTGGATAAGTGCCAATGCCTTTGATTCATCTCTTACCCATGCGTTGAGTGCAGGCTTTGAGAGCCTGGGATATATGATGGGTGGCAACGGCTATACTGATCTCAGGCCGGATGATATAGTAGGCAATGCTGCAAAGATTCTTACGTCATTTTTTTCTGCAATATCGGTTAATTTTGGCTTGAATTTCAATACACTACTGCTTCTTCCGGCATTGGTTGTAATTCTTGGCTGCCTGCTTTTTACAGCTATGGAGATATTTATGGCTCGCATAGAATTCTATACAATGAGCCTTCTTACCATGCCACTCCTTCCTTTCGGGGTATGCAAATACACCAAATTCCTCTCGGAGAAAACCTTCGGTGTCATGTTCAATATAGCGATAAAGCTCATGGCCATGGCATTTCTCCAGTCATTTACGCTGCCGTACCTTATGGCGCTTACGGAGAATATTCATCAGTTCGAGGGTTCAATTCTTGATCTGCCAACGCTGACTCTGGAATTTGTGCTTGCTTGCCTGGTCATCTGGTATCTTACAAAGAATATTTCCAGTATCATAAATACGCTTCTTACAGGTTCGCCTAATCTTTCAGGAGGCGGAATGGCTGCAACTGCAATGGGTGCTGCAGCTGCAGCTGGCAAGTTTGCTGGCGGCATTGCTGGAGCAGGAGCTGCGGCAGGCGGTTTTGATGCTATAGCAGGAGCTGCAGTCCAGGGAGCCCAGGGAGCCGGAGGCAATATGAGCAGCTTGGGAGGCATAGCCAAAGGCGCGGCAGGAATGGCTGCAGGAGCCGCAACAGGCGGTGCCGGCCTTGTAATGAGCACACTAGGCAATGTGGCCAAAGCGGGTGCAAATGCTGCAATAGGCAGCAATCCTATAGGCAGGGGCTTCCAGAGCGGAGTAACTTCCATGATCGGTGAAAAAGGCAGTGGAGGCCTGTTAAGAGGACCTGCTATCGGAAGTATTTCGAATGCATTAAAAGACGCTGGTAATATTATTGATGCTGATGGAAAAACGGTAGTTAATAATAAAGCTGCTAATGCAGCTAAGATAGCCAGTCTTGGCGGTAATATGGTAGGGAAAATCAGGGATGCCGCATCCGGTACAAATGCCTTGCAGGGTGCTTCTCCAGCAGAAACAGCTCCTGATTCAAAACAGAGTATGTCTGACATGGCTGATTATTCCAAGGCAGGTTCCCAGCCAGTTGGTACAGCCGGCAATATGGCATACAAGGCTATTGACAAGGGCCTTTCAGCAGGACTGGCCGCAGCTGAAGCTATTAAAGGCATCGAGCAGAAATATGGCAAGGCGATGAGCGAACAAGGCAATCAGACTCAGAAGATAAGCGAGATTAATGGGGAGGCTAATAAATGGAATTAATAAAACAGGATGCCCATTATGGGCATCCTGTTTTATTGTTTAGGCAGTATATTATTATCTTCTAGCGTTTTCCTTAAATAGCTTAGCTGTCTGTTCTGTAATTCGACAGTTTTTTGCAGATTCTCTATAAGTGTATAAATGGCATTTAAGCCTTTTA
>CAMCDL010000045.1 GCA_945873565.1 uncultured Selenomonadaceae bacterium
CGCATTGGAAGCCCCTACGCACTGGAAGGCCATACGCACCGGAAGCCCCTACGCACTGGAAGGCCCTACCGTTTAAAAATACTTTATTACTAATCTACAATAATATTAAAAAGGGCTTCCCACCGGAAGCCCCTACGCACTGGAAGCTTCTACGCATTGGAGGCCTCTACGCATTGGAAGCCCCTACGCACTTTACAAAAGTCCTTCCATGATAACAATGAAGAGCATGATTGGCAATACAAACTGTAAATATGGCTTAATCCATCTAGGAACCTTTACGCCTTCACCGGTGTTTGCCTCAGCATAATACTTATCAAAGCCCCAGCCCCATTTGCTGACACAGAAGAGCAGGAAGATAAGGGAGCCGATTGGCAGCAGCAGATTGCTGACGATAAAGTCCTCAAGGTCAAGTATTTCCTTGCCGAAGATAGTGGTGCCAGCAAGAAGGTTGAAGCTGAGTACGCATGGCATGCTGCCAATGAGGATTACAGACAGGCAGATAAGCACTGACTGCTTGCGGCTCCAGCCAAAGGAATCTATGCACATAGCTATAAGATTCTCAAATACAGCCAGGACAGTTGAGAAGCTGGCAAAGGTCATAAACAGGAAGAACATGGTTCCCCAGAGCTGACCGCCAGCCATATTAACAAATACGTTTGGAAGTGTCATGAAAATCAATGCCGGACCAGCATCAGGAGATACTCCGTAGGCGAAGCAGGCTGGAAAGATAATGAGACCAGACATGATAGCAACGAAGGTATCTAAGAGGCCGATACGGATGGATTCACCCATAAGGGTATGGTCCTTGTCCATATAGCTGCCGAAGATTTCCATGGAAGCAATGCCCAGAGACAGAGTAAAGAAGGCCTGGTTCATGGCTGCTACAACGACATTAGTGACGCCATGACTCATAAGCTTATCTAAATCTGGAATCAGATAGAAGGCCACACCCTCAGAAGCATTTTCAAGGGTAAGTGAATGTGCTGCCAGAACTATAATCAGCAACAGCAGTGCACTCATCATATACTTTGATACTCGCTCCAGACCTTTTTCGAGGCCGAGGCTGCAGACAGCAAAACCGAATAGCACTGTAATTGCCATCCAGGTGGTCATTTCTATTGGATCAGATAGCATAGCACCAAATACACCATCAAGCTCATCCCTGGTCATGCCCGGAACAAATTTACCGGTCATGAATTTATAGAAGTAAGCACACATCCAGCCGGAAACAGTTGTATAAAACATCATCAGGATAGCATTTCCTGCAAGTGCAGCCCAGCCATGCATATGCCATTTGCTGCCAGCAGGCTCCAGAGCTTCGAAGCCCTTGTGTGCACTCTTGCGGCTGGCACGGCCTACAGCCAGCTCCATTGTAAGGATTGGTACACCCATGGCCAGAAGGAAAAACAGGTATAACAACACAAAGATACCGCCGCCATTTTCACCAGTCACAAAAGGAAAGCGCCAGACGTTACCAATACCAATAGCACAGCCAGCACATACCAGAATGTAACCGAGGCGGGACTGAAATGATTCTCGTTCCATTTTTATCCCCCTAAGTATTATTTTACTAATAAAACAGTATTATATTATAAGGATGGGCTTTTTTCAATATATTGCTACCGCAAGTTAAACATGTTAAAATAGCATGGTGGGAATATTGTTTCAGCTATATTTGGGGGAGGATGCTGAAGTGAGTATTAAAAGATATAATGAGTTTTGTGAACTGGTGAATTTATACGGCCTCAGCGGCAAACAGGTAGCAGATATCTTTTCTGGCTATCTTGGCAACAGGATTTTTGACCGTGGCCTGTTAGATTATGCCCGCTCTACCTATAAGGATTTTACCCATACCGCTGCTGATGAGGAACGCGATTCTATCTGTGATACCGAAGGTAATGTACTTGCAGCTATTATTGATTATTCTGATGGTGTTAGCAAGGTGTGCCTGGCAAGAGATGCGAAGTTCTTCACCAATAAGAAAACTACTCAGCTGAGATTCTTTAAGATTATTCTTCAGAAATTTGATGATTTGTCCTTCGATGATTCTGACCGTCTGTGGATTACCAGGGATGATAAGGAAAATCTGCTGGATGATTTTACCCTGTACAAGGATGCAGAGTCCAGCCAGAAGCTTATGAGCTCTGCAGGCTGCCTGTTTGACTATAAGATGCTGGAAACTCTGGACTATTAATTTCTGGACAAAATTTCGTTGAAGTTTAGTCAGGTATGTGATAGAATAAACGACAGTTGAATATTCAAAGACATAGATGGAGATAGTAGCCATCAGTAAAGATTTCAGCGAGCCAGGGATGGTGGGAGCCTGGTATGAGTAGCTGCTGGTAAAAATCACTCCGGAGTTGCAGGTCGAAGCTTTCAGTAGGCTGAGCCGGGTTCTCCCGTTACAGAGATAGCGTATGCTGGTACGTGAAATAGGTGGTTTATAAGTGAGCATTTTTGCCTCATCCTATTTTGGATGAGGCTTTTTTATTAGGAGGAATTGCAGTGTACAATAAGGTAGACACAAATCTTAACTTTGTGCAGAGAGAAAAGGAAGTTCTGGACTTCTGGAAGGAAAATGATATAGCTAAGAAGTGTATTGAAATCCGCAAGGACTGTGATACCTTTACCTTTTATGATGGTCCGCCTACCGCTAACGGCAAGCCTCATATCGGTCATGTGCTGACCCGTGTTATCAAGGATATGCTGCCTAGATATCAGTCTATGAAGGGCAAAAAGGTACTGAGAAAGGCCGGCTGGGATACTCATGGCCTGCCAGTTGAGCTTGAGGTTGAGAAGCTCTTAGGCCTTGATGGCAAGGAGCAGATTGAGGAATACGGTATTGAGCCATTCATCAAGAAGTGCCGTGAGTCCGTATGGAAGTATAAGGGTATGTGGGAGGAATTCTCCGATGCTGTTGGCTTCTGGGCTGACATGAAGGACCCGTATATCACCTACGAAAACAATTATATAGAGTCTGTATGGTGGGCTCTTAATGAAATCTGGAAGAAGAAGCTCCTTTACAAGGGACATAAGGTAGTTCCTTACTGCCCTCGCTGCGGTACTCCTCTGTCTTCTCATGAGGTTGCTCAGGGCTATAAGGATGTTAAGGAACGCTCCGCTATGGTAAAGTTCAGAGCCAAGGATGAGGAGAATACCTTCTATCTGGCTTGGACTACTACTCCTTGGACGCTGCCATCCAATCTTGGCCTGGTAGTAAACCCAGAGGTAGACTATGTCAAGCTCTGCTGCAATGGCGAGAATTATATTATGGCTGAGGCTCTGGTGGAAAGCGTATTCAGCGGTGTAAAGTCTGCTGAGAATCCTGAGGAGGATGCTAAGGTTGAAATTATCAGCCGCTTCAAGGGCAAGGAGCTAGAACGTCGCGAGTATGAGCCTCTTTATCCATTTGCAAAGAATCTCCGCAAGAAGTGCTTCTTCGTAATGTGCGATGACTATGTAACTACCTCCGATGGTACTGGTATCGTTCATACAGCACCTGCATTTGGTGAGGATGACTCCCGCGTATGCCGCAATTACGATATGGATTTTGTTCAGTTCGTTGATGCCAAGGGCAATCTGACGGCTGATACAAATTGGGAAGGGGTCTTCGTTAAGGACGCAGATCCTCTTATCCTTGATGATCTTAAGAAAAACGGCCGTCTGTTCAAGGCACCTAAGTTTGAGCACAGCTATCCTCATTGCTGGCGCTGCGATACTCCGCTGATCTATTATGCTCGCGAGTCCTGGTTCATCAATATGACCTCTGTGAAGGACAAGCTTATTGAAAATAATAATACTGTAAACTGGATTCCTGAGTCTATCGGCAAGGGCCGTTTTGGTGAATGGCTTGAGCATGTTCAGGACTGGGGTATCAGCCGTAACCGTTATTGGGGTACTCCCCTCAACATTTGGGAATGCTCCTGCGGCTGCCAGCATTCCATCGGCTCAATTGCAGAGCTGAAGAGCATGTCCTCAAACTGTCCTGATAATATTGAGCTGCATCGTCCGTACATTGACGCGGTTACCATCAAGTGCCCAGAGTGCGGTGACGAGATGCATCGAGTAGCAGAGGTTATCGATTGCTGGTTTGATTCTGGTTCCATGCCATTTGCACAGTGGCACTATCCGTTTGAAAATAAGGAAATCTTTGAGGAGCGTTATCCAGCTGACTTTATTTCCGAGGCTGTTGACCAGACCCGCGGATGGTTCTATTCCCTGATTGCAATTTCCACTCTGCTTTTTGATAACGCATCCTACAAGAATGTAATTGTCCTGGGCCATGTTCAGGACAAGGATGGCAAAAAGATGTCCAAGTCCAAGGGCAATGCTGTAGATCCTATGGATGCTCTTAACAGGCATGGCGCAGATGCTATAAGATGGTATTTCTATGAAAATAGTGCGCCTTGGCTGCCAAACCGCTTCCATGATGGCGCAGTCCAGGAGGGGCAGAGAAAGTTCATGGGTACCCTCTGGAATACCTATGCTTTCTATGTGCTCTACGCAAATATAGATGGCTTTGATGCTACAAAGTATACCCTTGAGTATGATAAGCTGTCTGTAATGGATAAGTGGGTTCTGTCACGTCTCAATACCCTTGTTAAGACTGTAGATAGTAATCTGGCTAGCTACAAGGTTACCGAGACTGCCAAGGTCCTGCAGGATTTTGTGGATGAGCTTTCCAACTGGTATGTCCGTCGCAGCCGTGAGCGCTTCTGGGGCAAGGACATGAACCAGGATAAGATTAATGCGTATATGACTCTCTACACTGCCCTGGTTACTTTAGTGAAGCTGTCTGCTCCAATGGTTCCTTTCATCACGGAGAGTATATACCGCAATCTGGTATGCAGCGTAGACCACGATGCCCCTATCTCTGTACATCTCTGTGACTTCCCTGTAGCTGATGAAGCCCTCATCGATGCTGAGCTGGAGAAGAATATGGAGCTGGTACTTGATATTGTAGTACTGGGCCGTGCGGCTAGAAATGCTTCCAGCATCAAGAACCGTCAGCCTATCGGAAATCTGTATGTAAAGGCAGATAGCCAGCTTGAGGATTTCTTCAAGGATATTGTTGCCGGCGAGCTTAATGTCAAGAAGGTTACCTTCAAGGATGACATGGAGGAATATCTTTCCTACGTCCTGAAGCCACAGTTCAAGGTGCTTGGTCCTAAGGTTGGCAAGCAGATTGGAGAGGTAAAGGCAGCTCTTGGACAGATCAATGGTGCTGCTGCCAAGGAGGAGCTTGATTCCACTGGCAAGCTGGTACTGGAGCTGAAGAGCGGCAGGGTTGAGCTTATTGCCGAGGATATCGACATCACTATGACCCAGACTGAGGGATTTGCAACCCAGCGTTATGGTGCGGTTACCATCGCCCTTGAGACCGTTCTTACTGAAGAGCTGGTTGAAGAGGGGTTTGTAAATGAGATTATCAGCAAGCTCCAGACCATGCGTAAGGAAAATGGCTTTGAGGTTACAGATCACATTTCCGTATTTGCCAAGGATAATGACAAACTGACCGCAATTATGTCCAGGAATGAGCAGGTAATCAAGGAGAAGGTTCTGGGTGATAGTCTCACCATTGGCTCTGCAGAGGGATTCCAGAAGGAATGGAATATCAATGGCGAAAAGCTTGTTCTGGCTATAAAGTGATTTTTTGATAATAATTTATTATTCTAAGCAGGAATTGACTGATAGCTTGTAGAATAAGCATATAGTCGAAAAGGTTGCTCTTAGAGACAAAAAAGTTAATGATGTCCGGATAATTTGTGTATTTCAGAGAAGATACCATATCCGGGCAAGGGAAGCAATGCCGGTATTGTGCATTGCGTAAATACAAAGGAGGAAATGATAAAATGAAGGTTACAGTTGTAGGCGCAGGTAATGTAGGTGCAACCGCAGCAAATGTCATCGCAAGTGCAGGTTATGCTAGTGAGGTAGTTCTGATTGATATTAAGGAAGGTCTTTCCGAAGGCAAGGCTATGGATATGATGCAGACCTCCCAGATTCTGAACTTTGACACCACCATTACCGGTGTTACCAACGACTATTCCAAGACTGCAGGTTCCAAGGTAGTTGTTATTACTTCCGGTATTCCTCGTAAGCCAGGCATGAGCCGTGAGGATCTGATCGGTGTTAACGCTGGTATCGTAGGCAGCGTTATCGAGCAGGCTGCAAAGTATTCCCCAGAGGCTATCTTCATTGTTATCTCCAACCCAATGGATGCAATGACCTATCTGGCACTGAAGAATTCCGGTCTCCCTAAGGAGCGCGTAATCGGCATGGGCGGCATGCTGGATAGCTCCCGTTTCCGTTATTTCCTGTCCGTTGCTCTGAAGAACAAGGGCATCCCTGCTACCCCTACCGACA
This sequence comes from uncultured Selenomonadaceae bacterium, assembly GCA_945873565.1. GTDB lineage: Bacteria > Bacillota > Negativicutes > Selenomonadales > Selenomonadaceae > CAMCDL01. Next base: position 6,367 of record CAMCDL010000045.1, read on the forward strand.
TTGATGGTATGGTAATCGGCGGCCACAGCGACAAGACCATGGTTCCACTCGGATCCATCGCTACCTACAAGGGTATTCCTGTAACCCAGTTCCTCACTGATGAGGAGCTTGAGGATGCAATTGCTCAGACCAAGGTTGGCGGCGCTACCCTGACTGGTCTCCTGGGCACCTCCGCTTGGTATGCTCCAGGTGCTGCTGCAGGCGAGCTGGTTAAGGCCATCATCACTGACGCTAAGAAGCTCATCCCTTGCTGCGTATACCTTGAGGGCGAGTATGGCGAGGATGACCTCTGCATCGGCGTTCCAGTTATCCTGGGCGAGAACGGCGTAGAGAAGATTGTTGAGCTGAAGCTTGAGGGCGTTGAGGCTGATCGTTTCGCTGAGTCCGTACAGGCTGCTCGCAACACTCAGAACAACCTGGGCGATGCACTGAAGAAGTAATTTTGCTTCGGCAGTACGCTTAATTAGTATCGGAAGGGGCTATACCTTAGGGGTATGGTCCCTTTTTGTATAAAAAACTATACCATGCTGATAAATCCTGCAATTGCGATAAAGGTTAACGCGGAGGATATTTAGAAAAATATAGGACCTTTGATTTAAGGCAATAAGAGTATTTATCGATATATGTGTAAAGATATATTTTAAAATTTGGAGGAGAATTGTTCATGTAGCTGTATTTTGGAAGAAGGGATTCATATGCTGGAACGGATTGATAAGGTAGCAAGAATCAACAGGACCGATAATGATGTCACCAATTCCTTCAAGAGAAAGGGTGATGCCAGAGATGGGAAGCAGGAGAGGTCTGCATTCCAGAGGATGCTTGATGCTGCTACAAAAGCAAAGAAGACCGATGCTCCAGAGGTTGTTGTATCAGAGGCGTATGTCAATGATTGCAGCAGAGCTACTCATTCTCTCTTTTATAAGAATGGCTTGAATTTGAGCTTTGTTCCAAAGGGGATACTCAGTGCTTATGAATGATGATAAATATTATATGAAGCTTGCTTTGGCAGAGGCTCAAAAAGCCTTTGATGCTGGTGAGGTTCCAATCGGTGCCGTCCTTGTTGATGAGGACGGCATTGTTGTGTCCAGGGGATATAACCTTAGAGAAACAAATAAGGACGCTCTGGCTCATGCTGAGGTGGAGGCAATCCGCAAGGCTAATAGCAGCCAGAAGCGCTGGCGCTTAAGCGGTACTACTCTTTACGTGACAATAGAACCATGTCCCATGTGTGCAGGAGCTATTGTCAACAGCCGGATAGACAGGGTGGTGTATGGGGGGGCTGACAGCAAGGCTGGTGCAGTCCATTCGATTTTCAACGTCCTGTCCAATCCTAACCTTAATCATCAGGCTCAGGTCACAGCTGGGGTTCTGGAGGATGAATGCACAGATATGATGCGCCGTTTTTTTAGGATGAGACGTCAGCAGAATAAAGCCAGAAAGCAACTGTCAGTTGTTGACACTTCAGAGGCTAAGTGCTAAAATGAGCATGTTTTGATAACTTTATTTCTTATTTATATGAGGAGGATTTCTTAGATGACTGAGATGCTTGAAAAGCTGTTTCATCTGAAGGAAAAGGGCACTACCGTCCGTACTGAGCTGGTAGCCGGCGTTACCACCTTCATGACTATGGCTTATATTCTGGCAGTAAACCCTGGTATTCTTAGTACCACAGGCATGGATGCTGGTGCAGTATTTATGGCAACCGCAATCGGTTCCGCTTTTGCAACCATCCTGATGGCAGTATGCTCAAACTATCCATTTGCTCTTGCTCCTGGTATGGGCCTGAATGCATTCTTTGCATTCACTGTCTGCGGTGCTATGGGCTATTCTTGGCAGGTGGCACTGGCTGCAGTTTTTATTGAAGGTATTATCTTTATTCTGCTTTCCATTACACCAGTCCGCGAGGCAATCTTCAACTGCATTCCACAGAGCCTGAAGCTGGGTGTTACTGCGGGTATCGGTCTTTTCATTGCCTTCATCGGCATGCAGAGTGCCAAAGTAGTTGTAGACGGACCTACACTTGTATCCCTTTATCCTTTCAAGGCAGCTATTGAGAGCGGAGGCTTCGCCACTTCTGGTATCGGTGCTCTGCTGTGCCTTATTGGTGTTGGCGTAATTGCAGTTCTCATGCATAAGAAGGTTCCAGGCGATATCCTCTGGGGTATCCTCATTACCTGGGGCCTGGGCATCATCTGTGAGCTTGCTGGCTGGTATCAGCCAAATCCAGAGTTAGGTGCCTTCTCTGTAATTCCAAGCCTCAGCAATGGCTTCGTTATTCCAGATATGAGCTCAACCTTCATGCAGCTTGATTTCTCTGCTATCGGCACTATTAACTTTATTACTGTTGTGCTGGCATTTATGTTTGTTGATCTTTTCGATACTCTTGGAACCCTTATCGGCGTAGCATCCAAGGCCGACATGCTGGATGAGAATGGCCGTCTGCCACGAATCAAGGGTGCCCTGCTGGCTGACTCTGTAGGTACTGTTGCAGGTTCCGTGCTTGGTACCTCCACTATTTCCACTTACGTAGAAAGCTCTGCTGGTGTAAGCTCTGGCGGCCGTACTGGCCTTACTGCTATCACTGTAGCAGTTCTCTTTCTGCTCAGCATTCTGCTGGCACCTATTTTCCTGACTGTTCCTGCTTTTGCTACTGCCCCTGCACTGATTGTAGTAGGCTTCTTGATGGTAAGCAGCCTGTCAAGGATTGATTTCAGTGATATTACTGAGTCTTTCCCAGCTTATGTTGCTGCAATTGCAATGCCATTCATGTACTCCATTTCTGAGGGTATTTCCATGGGTATTATATCTTATGTAGCAATCAATATTCTGGCAGGCACCTGCAAGGAAAAGGTAAGTCCTATTATGTACATTCTGGCAATACTGTTTGTCATGAAATATGTTATGGTATAATCCTTAAAGCCTGGACAGCCCATATGAAAAATATGGGCTGTTTTTTGAGAGGAGATAATCAGATGTCTTTAAGCGAAAAAGATTTTGAGTATTTAAAGGAGCATATCCGCCAGGTGCCAGACTTTCCAAAGCCAGGCATATTGTTTCTGGATATTACAACCTCTGTAAAGGATGCCAAGAGCCTTAAGCTGACCCTGGATTATCTCCAGGAGGCAGTTCAGGGCCTGGGGGTAGACTATGTCGTAGGTATCGAGTCAAGAGGCTTTATCTATGGCGCGGCACTGGCCGATCGTATCGGTGCAGGCTTTATCGTAATGAGAAAGCCTAATAAGCTGCCTTCTGAGACCATTAGCGAAAGCTATGATCTGGAATATGGCAGCAATACAATAGAGATACACGCCGATGCTATTAAGCCAGGTGACAGAGCTATCATCATAGATGATCTGCTGGCCACTGGCGGGACTGCTTTGGCTGCTGTGAATCTGGTAAGGAAGGCTGGCGGCGAGGTTGCTGCAGTGGTATGTCCTATAGAGCTTACCCCTCTTAAGGGCAGGGAACGTCTTGAGGCAGCCGGAGCAAAAGTTATCTCCATGCTTAAATACGATCTTGAATAGCAATCTGCTTCTAAAAGTATATTGACTTTTTGATTAATAAGGTATTATAATAAAGGTGTTAGCACTCTTGGTGTGAGAGTGCTAACACCTTTAAAATTTTTATCAAAAAAGGAGAACCGCTGTTATGGCAAAAGAAACCTTCGAATTTCAAGCTGAAACAAAGCAGCTGCTGAATCTGATGATTCACAGCATCTATACAAATCACGAGATTTTCCTGCGTGAGCTGATATCTAATGCATCTGATGCAATCGATAAGCTGCATTATGAGTCCCTTACCAGAAAGGAAATACTGGAGGGCAATGAGGACTATGAGATTTACCTCATTCCAGACAAGGATAGCCATACCCTGACCATTTCCGATAATGGTATCGGCATGACCAGGGAGGAGGTTATCGAGAATATCGGTACCATCGCCAAGTCTGGAACCAAGGCATTTCTGGAGCAGATTCAAAAGGCCAAGGAAGAAAATGCAGATATTGATGACAAGGCACTTATTGGACAGTTTGGCGTAGGCTTCTATTCTGCCTTCATGGTAGCTGAAAAGGTTACCATTCAGACCAGGAAGGCTGGTACCAGTCAGGCTGTACGCTGGGAGTCTGCTGCAGATGGTTCATATACCATCGAGGACTGCGAGAAGGAGTCTCGCGGTACCACCATTACCATTACCCTTGGCAAGGAGTTCTACGGCTCCGACTCCGAGGAGGATTATACCTCCAGCTGGAAGCTGTCTGATCTGGTAAAAAAATACTCTGACTATGTGCGCTATCCTATCAAGATGGCATTTGAGAAGGAGGAGACTCCAAAGGATGAGAATGGCAAGGAGATTGAGGGAGCTGAGAAGGTAAAGACTACCGAAATCAGAACCTTGAATTCCATGCAGCCTCTGTGGACCAAATCCAAGTCCGACATCACCAAGGAGCAGTATAATGAGTTCCTGAAGAAGCAGTTCCATGAGTGGGAGGAGCCTTGGGAGGTATTCCACAACAAGGCTGAGGGTACTGTAGAATATACCTCTCTCCTGTATATCCCATCCAAGGCACCATTCAACCTTTATCATACTGATTATGAGCCAGGTGTTCAGCTCTATTCACGCCATGTATTTATTATGGACAAGTGCAAGGACCTGCTGCCAGATTACCTGCGCTTCGTAAAGGGCCTGGTAGATTCTCCAGACCTGTCCCTTAATATCTCCCGTGAGCTGCTCCAGCAGAGTCGCGAGCTGAAGGCTATCGGCAAGAATCTTGAGAAAACCATTATCAAGGCCCTGGAAAAGAAGCTGAAAAATGATCGTGATGCTTACGAGAAGTTCTGGAATGAGTTTGGCAAGTCCTTGAAGATAGGTATCTACAACAGCATGTATACCGGTGATGATACTGTAAACAAGCTGAAGGACCTGCTGCTGTTCATGTCCTCTAAGGAAAATAAGAATGTTTCTCTTAAGGAATATGTTGAGCGTATGCCAGAGAGCCAGAAGAAGATTTACTATGCAACTGGCGCAGACAAGGCAACCATTGAGAAGCTGCCTCAGATGGAGCTCCTGAAGGAAAAAGGTCTGGAGGTGCTCTATCTCCTGGATCCTGTAGATGAGTTTGCTATTGAAACCATCCGCACCTATGCTGACAAGCCATTCCAGTCCATCAGCCGCGGTGACCTTGACCTGGATGACGCTGAGTCTCAGGAGGCTAAGAAGGAGACTGAAGATATTGCCAAGAGCAATGATGCGCTGATAAAGGATATAAAGGAAGCCCTGTCCGACAAGGTGGCTGAGGTAAAGATAAGCTCCCGTTTAAAGTCCAGTGCTGTATGTCTGGTGGCAGATGCTATGGGCCCATCCCTTTCCATGGAGCAGACATTCTCTGCTATGGATAATCCTATGTTCAAAGCAAAGCGCATCCTGGAAATCAACCCTAAACATGAACTTTTCAGCCGTCTGCAGCTGCTGCACTCTAACGGCAAGGATGATCAGGACTTTAAGGATTACTGCGACCTGTTGTATTCTCAGGCCCTCATCATCGAAGGTATCATGCCAGAAAATCCAGTAGATTTTGCTAACAAGATTGCAAAGCTGATGTCAAAATAAGACAATAAAATATGATAAAAAAGATAGGCCTGCAGAAATGCAGGCCTATCTGCTCTTAAGGGCTCCAGCTGGGGTCCTTTTATATTTCCGGCTTATATAACATATTTATATTCTCGGATGATAGTGCTGGCAACGGCGTCCTGTCCCCGTTCGTCCAGCTCACGGAACTTCTGAACCATAGCCATTTCCTCAGCCGAAAGGCTGACCGTGGCCTTTACATTATTATTGGCAGAAGGGATAGACAGCAGTGTATCGGCGGATATTCCGAAAAATATGGCAATGGCCCGTATTTCAATATCCCTGGCTGGCCTAAGACCCTTCTCAATGCGGTTCAAAACACTCTGATGAATGGATATGGCCTTAGCCAGCTCACCCTGCTGCAGGTTATTGGCCAGGCGCAGCTCAATAATACGTTCTCCTATGCTGATCTGCTTCTTTTCCATAATACTACCTCCTGGATTGCTGAAGCTGAAAACAAAATAAAATTGATTGCTAAAATGTAAAATAATTGCTTGACTTTGCTAAAATAGCAAACTATAATAGCAGTATAGGTTGCTATTATGGCAAAAATTAAATAGAAAAATCCCTTTAAAAGGCGGTACAGCTAACTTAAAATACTACGGAAAGCCAGTTGTTAAGAGCTTTCATCTAAAATGCAAAGAACAGCACGCCGGCTGGATAATGGGATCAGACTATCCTAAAATTTGCTAAAATAGCAAAATAAGATACTCGGCACGGATGCCGGGTCTGTTTTATATCCAAGGAGGAATTTATTATGTCAATGGTTGTTAAGAACAATTTAAGCGCACTCAACACTCTCAACACTTTGAACAAGAACTCCAGCGCCCTGTCCAAGAGCCTGCAGAAGGTTTCTTCTGGCATGAAGATTAACAGCGCAGCTGATGATTCTTCCGGCTATGCTATCTCCGAGCGCATGAGAGTACAGATCCGCTCCCTGGATCAGGCAAATGCCAATACCCAGAACGGCAGCTCCATGATGAAGACTGCAGAGGGCGCTGTTAGCTCCACCGTTGAAATCCTCAAGACCCTGAAGGAAAAGGCAATCAACGCAGCTAACGATTCCAATACTGATGCTGACCGTCAGACCATCCAGAAGGAACTGGATCAGTCTATCGACCAGATCAACGACAATGCAAATGTAACCTTCAACGGCAAGTACCTGGTAGATGGCTCCAAGAACACCCTCGGTGAGGCTACCTACACTGCACTTTCCAATCAGAGCCTCAAAGAGGATACCACTGCTGATACCAAACTGGTTGATTTGGCAGCACGTAGTGGTGATTCACTGCAGATTCATGAGAATGACAAGGTTACTGTATCCTATGTGAAGGGCGGCAAGACCCATACTGCTACCTTCCAGGTTACCAAGGATAGCACCTTGCAGGATATTTTCAACGCAGCAGAGAATGCTGATACCAGTAGCAAGGTTTTCGCTTCTTCTGACAATGCTTCCGTGCAGAAGGCTGGCGGTGCAGAGGGGACATCCAGTGTATCTGCTGAGGAGAAGGCTATCGATTATTTGAAGAGCCAGCTGGCAAATGGTGCTTCTGCTGCCGCTGGTACTATTACTGCCAGCAGTGCCTATGCGGCTGTGAATTCGGATGCGGGGGGCAAGATTGCTACATCAACTGCTACAGCTGGCAATCAGGCAGACTTGGCTGATGCAGCTTACAAAGATACCAATGGTGATTTTTATGCGGCGGGTTCCTTGTATACTGCATTAACCGATGCGGATAAGGCAGTGAAGAAGGCTGAGGATGCACAGGGAACTTTTAATGCTGCTGGTACTGGCAGTGGGTCTATCAACACTTTGCAGAAGGATTTGCTGAAGGCTGGTATTACTGATTGGGATGGCAATGTTGCCAGTCTGGATACTTCTTCCATGAGGGCAAAGCTTGATGCTGCTTTGGCTGACCAGACTAATGACACTTTAGCTGCTAGCCTGGCTGCTTTCAAGGAAGATGTGGCTGATTATGATAAGGCTGTAAGTGCCTTTGACGGTGCACGCAAGGATTATGAAACAGCTCAGGGGCAGCTGGCAGCTTTGGAGGCGGCAAAGGCAGTAAGTGATGCTGAAGGTGTAGCTAAAGGGTTGGCTGATGCATTAATTACTGTATTCAATGCTAAGATTGATGCTACGCCATCTACTGATCAGCTGGTTGCTCATGTCATCATTCCAAAAGCAGATGGTACTGCTGCTTCTAGTACTGCCGCTTTTACAGATAAACATGTTGCCGATGATGACACCAAGGCAATGGCCAAGGAGGCGTTTGCTAAATCGGTCAATAATATTCTGAACATTGCCAAGGGATTGGATGATGCCAAGGGTGCAGATACCGCTCAGCTTTTGGCCGCAGCTGGTAATTTTGCTAATGGTGCTACTGGTGTTACTGCAATTTTTGGTAATGGTGATGTAGCGGAATTTGGTAAGGCTTTGGAGGATATTCGGGATAAGTATAACGCTATAACGAATATGAATGACTTGAAGTCTGCACAGGAGAATGTGGTATCCAAGTTTACTGGTCCTGCTATTCTCAGCGGTTCTACTGTAGGTGTAAATGCCTCAGGCAATACCGTATCCACTGCAAGTGGTGGTAATGCTATTACTATTACGGCAGCTAATGAAGGTGTTGGCGGTCAGATTTCCGGGTTTAATATCAGCGTATCTGACTCTGAGGGCAACGTGAAGAAGTCTGCTAATGCAGCTCTTGATGCCTTCGAGGAGACTGTACGTGCTCAGAACAAATCTGAAGATAATGCTATCAGCCTGCAGGTAGGTGCCAAGGCTAACCAGTCCATCAAGATTGGTCTTACCGATATGCGCGCTGAGGCTCTTGGCCTCCAGGGTGCAGATGGTACTAAGCTGAACATCTCCACTCAGGCTAAGGCTAATGCAGCTATCAATGTTCTGGACAACGCTATTCAGAAGGCTCTGGATCAGCAGACCACCATCGGTTCTGTTGAGTCCCGTCTGGAGTACACTTCCAGCAACCTGGTAACTGCTTCCGAGAATGTAACTGCTTCTGAGTCCACTATCCGCGATGCTGATATGGCAAAGGAAATGACTCAGTATACTAAGAACAATGTTCTGCTTCAGGCAGCTCAGTCTATGCTGGCTCAGGCTAACCAGAGCAGCTCCAATGTTCTTAGCCTCCTGCAGTAATTAACCTGCTGACACAGTCAGCATACAACTTACTTTACTAATACCCATGCCTTCACTGCTAGCACCTTTTGACGGCATGTTGTGTTAGACTACCATTGCTGGCAGCCTCTGCCGTAAGACTGGACACCTTACGGCGGGGGCTGCTTCTATTTATTATACATCACTTTTTTCTAAATTAGCAATTGTATAATGAGGGTAAATGAGATCTCGAATTGCAATAATAAGTTGAACACCCGGCGAACCTTTATGCAGTAAGTGCTGCAAGCATTTCTTCCTCAAAGCACTCCTCGGGTGTCTTATATCCGAGTATCTTTCTTGGCAGGGTGTTGGCCCAGCACTCTACTCTGGAAATGTGTTCCACGGGGTAATCCTGGATTTTCTTCCCTTTGGGAAGAAATCGACGGAATAAGCCGTTGTGGTTCTCATTCGTGCCTTTATCGCTGGAGCAGTACGGATGCGCATAATAGATCCGTGTGTGACTTAGTTTCTCCAGCTCCAACAGGCTAGAAAACTTGGCGTTTTTTCGCTTGACGCGCAAGGGCAGGTCAATACTCTTTATTTTTCCTAGGAGCCCCAGCGTGACATAGTTGTACAGGGTTTTCGTACAGACCA
>CAMCDL010000046.1 GCA_945873565.1 uncultured Selenomonadaceae bacterium
CACACTGCATATCGTCGGCAGCGTCAGATGTGTATAAGAGACAGCGTAAGCCCTGAAGAATATTTTTCATCTTTCATACAACTAAAATACACACTTTCTTGAAAAAAAAGAGCCATTATCCGTATCAGGGAATAATGGCTCTGCTTTTATTTCAATATTATCTCATGAAAGTAGAGGCGGCCAGATTAGTCAGATTAGCCAGCTGCTCAGGACATATACCAATGAGAATAGTCGCCAGCACACTTATTACTGCCGCTGCTCTTACGGAGCCAGCTATATAAAGCTTTTGACCATCGCTTTCACCAAGATACATTGCTTTGGCTACCAGCAGATAATAGTAAACTGATATCATAGACATTACAAAGCCTACAAAAGCCAGCCAAAGATATCCTACATCTACCACTGAAGTAAATAAATACAGTTTACCAGCAAAGCCTGCTGTAGGAGGAATACCCGCCATAGAAAGCAATGATACCGTCATAACAGCAGCCAGCACCGGAGCAGTACTTGAAAGCCCAGATACAGCCTTATGATCTGCAGAACCCTTCTGGTCCTCTACAGCAGACAATGCTGCAAAGGCTCCCACATTCGCAAACACATAAAGCGCCGCATAAAACAATACTGCCTTCATTCCTTGTATATCTGCCGCCACAATGCCAACCATCATATAGCCGGCCTGGGCAATGGAGGAATAGGCAAGCATACGCTTTATATTGGTCTGCTTTATAGCCATCACATTGCCGCCTATCATACAGATTGCGGAAAAAACCGCCAGCATAGGCAGCCAGTAGGTACCAAGAATCGGGAAGGCTGTATAAAGAACCCTCATAAGAATAGCCAATCCTGCTGCCTTAGATCCCATTGCCAGCAAAGCAGTTACTGGAGCAGGTGCCCCCTGATATACATCAGGAGCCCACATATGGAACGGTATGACAGACAGCTTAAAGAAGAAACCTATCAATACCATAGTGCAGCCAGCAATCCCCAACGGGAAGAAAAGATGAGGATTACGGCATATTTCTTCAAAGGTTATGCTGCCGGTAACACCATATATAAAGCTTATGCCGAAAAGCATAACAGCTGTTGAGGCTGAGCCTACAATCAGATATTTTACGGCAGCCTCGCTGGACTTTCTATCACTAGTTTTAGTACCCACCAGGATATAGAAGGAAATTGTCATCAGCTCAAGGCCTATAAAAGCTGTCAGGAAATCATTGGCTGAAGCAAGGACACACATTCCCACCAGCGCCAGCATCAGCAGCGAATAGAATTCTCCTTTGTGCCGTACCAGGGATTTGACATAATCCTGAGAAAACAGCACTGCAAATATCATAGAAGCAATAAATAGCTGCTTGAAAAATATTGAGTAATTATCAACAAAGTAGAGGTTACCCAGGAAGAACTGGCTCTCAGTCATATGATACTGACCAAAGAGATACAGAAGGAGACCTGTCAGCACCATAACTGTAAAACCAGCCATCGCTTTTCTGGATTCTCTCTCCGGAAGCACCAGATCCATGACAATGAGGAACAATGCCAGCAGCAGTATTGTGATTTCTGTACTAATAGCTAAGAAATTCATTATCCAATACCTCCTAACACAGTCGGTGCATCCTTGATGCTATCTAACAGCGGCAGGAGCGGTTCAACTCCAGTCCCAACAACTCCCATAAGAAGCTGAGGGAACACACCAAAGCCTACCAGGGCAATGCCAAGGATAACCAGCGGCATCATTTCTACTCCCCTGGCATCGGTATATTTATCAAAATAGGAATCCCGTGGTCCAAACAGAACCTTAGCCAGCATACGCAGGGTATAAAGAGCTGTAAAGATTATGCCTGAAATTGCAATGACTGCAAATACCGGATATACGCTGAAGGAACCTACAAAGATTGTAAACTCTGGTATAAAACCGATGAGTCCTGGCAATCCAAGGGAGGCCATACCAGCTAGCATAAAGCCTACAGAAGCTCTTGGCATTTGGTGAGCAAGGCCCCGCAGCTCCGTAACGCTGCGCATATGAGTCTTCTCATAAACATTACCAATCATAGCAAAGAACAGAGCAGACATCACACCGTGAGCCACCATATTTGCTACTGCACCACTTATGGATACCACATTAAGTGCCGCAAAGCCCAGGAGCACATATCCCATATGAGATACAGAAGAATAACCTATTACATACTTTAAATCCTTCTGGGCAAGAGCTATATAAGCTGCATACATTACGTTAATAATAGCCAGACCAGCAATCAGCGGTGCCCAGAATTTTGCACCAAGGGGAAGCACCAGCAGGCCAAGCCTTATTAAGCCATCACCGCCGATTTTTTTCAATACACCTGCGTGAATCATTGATACGGCAGTTGGTGCACCAGCGTAACCATCAGGGGACCAGCTATGGAATGGGAACATAGACAGCAGGGAACCGAAACCTAGAAGCAGCAGGAAAAAGGCAAAAATCTGAAATTCCTCACTGAAATTACCCATTTGTGCCGCCATAGCCAGGGTATCCATATCAAAGGTACGAAGCTCTGGCGGGAAGGCCTGAAGATAAAGCGCAACCACACCAACCAGCATAAAGGCAGATCCCATAAGCAGGTAAATGGTCAGCTTCATTGCTGAATATTCCTTGGTTACCCGCTTAGTGGAGCCCCAGATTATAACCATGATGTAAATAGGTATTACCACTACCTCATAACACAGCAGGAAAATAAACAGGTCTCTTGCTATAAAGGTGCCAGTTACACCTGCTATAAGAATAAGAAGCAGTATGTAAAATTCCTTTGGACGCTTTTCTATACGCCAGGAAGCAAATACCGACGCAAGACCGATAAGCTCTGTCAGAAGCAGCATTGGAAGGGATATTCCGTCAACACCAAGTGAGTAATGAACTCCCAGGTCATGAATCCAAGGCACATCCTCAGTAAACTGCATTCCTCCCACAGAAAGATCATAGGAGAAAAAGGCAAACAATGTAAGTGCCAGTGCCACGGTCATAGCAGCAGCTGATATAACCCGAACAGACTGCACAGCCTTAGGTGATATAAAGCATAGCAGCACAGCTGCAGCTATAGGTGCCAGCAGTACGGCAGACAATAATGGAAAGCTTGCCATCATAATGCACCTCCCAGCACAGCCAAAATCCTTTGTGAATAGAAGAAGCCATAAGCTGCAAGAACTATTACGCCGCAGATAAATACAGCTGCATAGCTCTGTGCCTGACCATTTTCCAGCTTGCCAAGCCGTCTGCTGATACCGCCGACAATAGCCGCCAGCATATTGATAATACCATCAACAATATTGACATCGAACCAGTAAAGGACCTTTGCCGTACCGTCAACGACATACTTTATCAGGCAAGCATATATTTCATCGATATAGAACTTATTAAAGCTCAGCTTGTAAAGCACACCAGTCTTTTCTGCCATAGTGTCAGAAAGATAAGGCTTGGTAACGTAAATATGCCAAGCAGCCATAATGGCTATAATAGACAGCACTGTAGAAGATATTGCAATCACAGGGTCAATACCCTCCTCCACAGGCATTCCAAAGCGCACCCATTCTCCAAAACCGAATTCATGTCCCCACAAGCCGCTTATAACAGCCAGGCCTGCCAGAACAATCAATGGAAGACGCATAAACCAGCCGGTTTCATGGGCATGTGAATATGTCCTTTCATCTGCCGGCATACCAAAGAAGGTTACAAACAGCAGGCGGGACATATAGAAGGCTGTCATAAAAGCGGTCAGGGTTGCCATAATGTAAAGCGGCATGCTGACCTCAGCCGCTGCTGCCAAAATAGCATCCTTGGAGAAGAAGCCTGCAAAAGGCGGAATACCTGCAATTGCAAGCACACCGATTGTCATGCAGACAAAGGTAACAGGCATCTTATGCCTGAGGCCACGCATCTTGAATATATCTGCCTCATCATGCATTGCATGCATTACTGCACCTGCACATAAAAACAGCAGCGCTTTGAAAAAGGCATGTGTCATAAGGTGGAAGAAGGATGCCGTAAGAGAACCGACTCCCAGGGCCAGCATCATATATCCAAGCTGGCTGACAGTAGAATAAGCCAGTATGCGCTTAATAGCATGCTGGGTAAAGGCAATACTTGCTGCAAAAAAGGCTGTAAAAGCACCCAGCCAAGCAATAACGCTCATCACTGTTGGCAGCTGGCTGAACAGGAAATAAGCACGTCCTACCAGATATACACCAGCTACAACCATTGTAGCTGCGTGGATGAGAGCCGACACCGGAGTAGGACCCTCCATGGCATCTGGCAGCCATACATGCAACGGGAACTGACCTGATTTACCAATAGGTCCAATGAAAATCAGCAGAGCAATAAAGGTCAGCATGCCTGTACCAGCGCTGGCTATGTACATAGGTATAATCTGTCCAAGCTCAAGAAAGTCCAGCGTACCAAAATTTATCTGCAGAAGCAGGATACCAAGGAGCAGGCCAAAGTCACCCACTCGGGTAGTTATAAAGGCCTTCTTGGCAGCCTCTCTGGCAGATACCTTGTAATAATAGAAGCCGATAAGCAGGTAAGAACACAAACCCACCAGCTCCCAGAAAACATACATCTGAAGGAAATTTACTGCCAGAACCAGTCCCAGCATAGAGGCTGCAAACAATGACAGATACGCAAAGAAGCGTCCATAGCCAGGATCGCCCTTCATGTATCCCACAGAATAAATCTGTACCAGCAGCGATACTGTTGTTACTACAATAAGCATCATTGCTGTAAGCGGATCAACCAAAACACCCATAGCCAGCTCTAGGCTGCCGACATGCAGCCAGCTAACCTTCTGAACAAATGGTGCTTCCACGGTAATACCATAATCTACTACGCCAGTAGCTACTCCTACGGCCAGACAAAAGCTTATCAGGCTCATCAATACAGCAAGGGCAGCTGATGCCTTGCCATAAGATCGTATGAGCATGCCAATTATTACAAAGGAAATTGCAGGCAGGAGCGGTATTAACCAGGCATGTTCAAGTGCAAATTGCTGAAACATATAAACTCCTCCTATCCCTTCATATTATTCAGCTCATCAACATTCACAGTACCATGCTCATGGAACATGCGGTAAGCAAGAGCAAGCCCGACAGCCACTTCGGCAACACCAACGGCAATGGAAAAAATTGCCATCAGCTGGCCGGTAAGATCTGATACGTTTGTGAAGCGGTTAAAAGCTATAAAATTAATATTTACTGCATTCAGCATAAGCTCAATGCTCATCAGCACAGCAATGATGCTCTTCTTGCTGAGCAGGCCATACAAGCCGATGGCAAAGAGCACCGCTGCTAAAAGCAGGCAATGAGTCAATCCTACAGTCATGCTTCGCCATCTCCTTTTGCCAATATAATTGCACCGATAAGTGCGCTAAGAAGCAGTATTGCAGCTATTTCAAATGGAAGTACATACTCCGTCAGCATCATCTCGGCAAGCTCAGAAACATTATCCTGGGAAATATAACCTGCTGGCGCATAAGGCAGAGCCGTTATTATCATGCCGATTACCAAAGCAAAGGCAGATGCTACAGCTATTGCCCGCAAAGCCCGGCCATTTCCTCCATCCCGAGGGCCTTCATCCCCATGCTTAATGAGCATAACAGCCATGACAGCCAGTATTGCTACACCACCAGAATATAGCATAAATTGTGCAGCTCCAAGAAACTCTGCATCCAGATAAATGTAAAGCATTCCTACTCCTATAAAGCAGGCTGTCATAAGCAGAGCACTATGCACTAGGTTCTTTTCCATTACTACGCCCAGAGCACTGGCAATAATCACTAGGGCTATGAGATAAAACACCAGGGAGTAAAAAATATCTGTCATTGTTTCTCCCTCCCCCTGCATTCCGCAACAGCGTCATACTTCATGTCTTCCTTAAAATAAGAAGCTGCTTCATAGTTCTTATCCCAGGAAATGCATTTGGAAGGACATGCCTCTATGCACAAATCGCAGTAAAGGCACCGCCCAAGGTCATGCACATATTTTACAGGATGACGCTTTTTATTTTCGTCTACCTCAACCGTGACCTCTATAGCTGCATTAGGACATCCCATAGCGCAGAGCTTGCAGCCGATACATTTTTTTTCATCTAAAACCAGATGACCACCGCGGAAGCGTTCAGTCATTGGCAATTTTTCTTCAGGATAATAGACGGTCTCTTTTTTGCCCCAGAAGTGCTTCCAGGTGACCCTCATTCCCTCAATGAGTCCTTTGCCCCACATAATTGAAGCCTCCTCCTATTACAGCCAATTAAAGACATAGATACCAATGCCAGTAAGCAGAACATTTACCAGAGCTATAGGCAAAAGCACCTTCCAGCCAAAGGTCAGCATATGATCAATTCTGAGCCTTGGGAAGGTCCAGCCTATCCACTGATACACCAGTACCATAATCATTACCTTAATTGCAAACCACACCATTCCTGGCAGGAATTCTGGACCATGCCAGCCACCCAAGAACAGGGTTGTGGTCATTATACTTATAGAAAGCAGGTTAGCAAACTCAGCCAGAAAGAACAGTGCCCATCTCATACCTGTATACTCAGTAAATGGGCCAGCAATAATCTCTGACTCGCCCTCTACAATATTAAAAGGAGGTCGATTGCTTTCTACCAGAGCTGCTACCATAAAAATAAGAAAGGCCAGCGGCTGCAGGACCACAAACCATACATCAGTCTGTGCCTCCACAATAGCACTCATCTTAAGCGAGCCAGTCAGCATGACCACGCCCATAAGAGCAAATACCATTGGAACCTCATAAGCCAGCATCTGAGCCACGGTACGCATTCCGCCTATCATGGCGTACTTGCTGTTTGATGCATAACCGCCCATAAGGAAGGGCAGTACTGACTGAGAGGTTATCGCCAGAATAAGGAAAAGACCAATATTAACATCAGCAAATATTACACCATCATCAAAAGGAAACATTGCGTAAATGAGCGCTGATGGTACAAAGATAAGCGCAGGGGATAGAACCCACAGCCACATATCAATACCCTGAGGAACAATATCCTCCTTGCTCATAAGCTTAAGCATATCAGCCAGAGACTGCAGTGTACCGCCTGGACCAACACGATTTGGACCTATACGGACCTGGATGAAGGCACACACCTTACGCTCAAGCAGAGTAAATATCAGAGCTGAGCCAGTAACCAGGCCAAACATCAGGGCTATTCCAAGAGCCATGATTGTCAGATTTACTATTATCTCGCTGCCTGCTATAGGAAGCAGTGCCTCCCTTATGTCCTGGGTGACAAGATATAGTATTCCATTATGCATTTTATCCTGCCCCCTTAACAGTCTACTTCACCCATCAGCGGGTCCACCGTAGCATAGGCTGCTACTGCGTCAGCCAGCAGCAGGCCCTTACACATTGTATCCAGGGCCTGCAGATTAATAAAGGAAGGCCTATGGATGTGAACACGGTATGGCTTGGTGGTACCATCACTGACAATATAAAAACCCAGCTCACCACGAGTATTTTCAACCCGATGATAAACATCTCCCTTAGCAGGCTTCAGAACCTTTGGCACCTTGGCCATATATGGTCCCGCGGGAATGCTATCCAGAGCCTGCTGAATTATTCTGGCACTCTCACGGATTTCCTCAAAGCGGATACGGTAGCGGTCCCAGTTATCTCCCTTTGTACCGGTAGGAACCTGGAAATCAAAGCGGTCATACACGCCATAGGAATCAATCTTACGTATATCATACTCATGGCCGCTGGCTCTGATATTTGGACCTGACATATTGAACCTCAGGGCATCCTCCTTGGTAATTATTGAGGTACCCTTCAATCTCTCCATAAAGATTTCATTGCCGGTAAAGAGGTTATCATATTCCTGGAGCATCTGTGGTACGTAATCAACAAATTTCTGAGTCTCCTTCAAAAATTCGTCCTGAGCATCCTTTATCACCCCGCCGATGCGGATATAATGGCAGGTCATTCTGGCACCGCAGATTATATTGAATAAATCCAACACCTTTTCCCGATCACGGAAAGCATATATCATACCGGTAGCTGCGCCGAGATCAATCAGGAGTGACCCTATAAACACCTGATGGCTGGCTATTCTATTAAGCTCTGCACATATTACACGGATATATTCCGCCCTCTCTGGCACCTCAATGCCAGCAAGCTTTTCAACCGCTCCGCAGAATGCCCAGTTATTATTCATTGAAGATACGTAATCCAGGCGATCAGTAAATGGCACGCACTGGGTATAGGTCCTAGACTCCATCAGCTTCTCTATACCTCTATGAAGGTATCCCATCACTGGTGTGCAGTGAACAATTCTCTCACCATCCAGCTCTACCTTGACACGCAGCACGCCATGGGTACTAGGATGCTGCGGGCCCATATTCAGGATATAGTGCTCGGTTTGTGCCATACAAGCTCACCCCCCTCAATTTTTGGTTCCAGTGGAACGAAATCCTTTCTTAAAGGAAAAGCATCATAGTCATCCGGCATGAGGATACGGGTCAGATTAGGGTGATTCAGAAATCTTATTCCCATAAGGTCGTAGGTCTCACGCTCTTCGAAATTTGCACCCTCCCAGATACCAGTCACGGACTCTATCTCAGGATTATCATGATCCTCCAGCTTTACCTTTACAGTAACCCAACGGTTATAGCGGCGTGAAAACAGATTATATACTATTTCAAAATAATCCTTATAGTCTACAGCAGTATAATTTGCCAGTCTATCAAAGGACAAGCTTACCTTTTCCTTGAGGGACTTTAACAGGTCAAGAAATTCACTTCTTGCCACATACAGCGCAGGCTCAGCCTGACTGTCATCATACTCCACAGTAGCAAACTGGCTCTTTATTTTCTGGAGCTGTTCTTTACTTAAATAATTCATATATAATTACCTCACTCTGCCCTTCTGGCAACCTCCGGATGCTGAATCTTTTTCTTAAGCTTCAGCATTGCATCAATAAGCGCCTCCGGTCTTGGCGGACAGCCTGGAAGATAAATATCTACCGGAAGAATCTGGTCAAGGCCCTTGACTACGGAGTAGGAATCAGAAAAAGGGCCACCGCCGATATTGCAGTTTCCCATGGCAATAACATATTTAGGCTCCGGCATTTCCTCATACAGACGTATAAGCGGAGGAGTCATCTTCCAGGTAAGAGTGCCAGCTACTATCAGAAGATCTGACTGTCTTGGGCATGATCTGAAAACCTCATAACCGAATCTGGCCAGGTCAAAACGGGCTGCTGCTGAACACATCATCTCTATAGAACAGCAGGCCAGTCCTGAGGAAAGCGGCCATATGGAATTTCCTCTTGCCCATTTAAACAAAGCATCTACGCTGGTGACAATGACATTGTCCTTCAGCTCGGGCGGAACAATATCCACTACTTCCATGTCAGTGCTCCCTTCTTCCAGGCATACCAGAGGCCTACAGCCAATATGCCAACAAATACAAACATCTCAACAAGAGCAAACAGCCCCAGCTCTCCATACTTTACCGCCCAAGGATAAAGGAATACAGTCTCAATATCAAAGAGCAGGAAAACAAGTGCATACATGAAATAACCTATATGAAACTGCACATTGTTCTTGCCAATGGTATCAACACCGCACTCATATGGAATCAGCTTCTCCGGGGTAGGCTGCCTTGGCTGGAGAAGCCTCGCCGGAATCAGCGCCAAGAACGGGAAGATAAGAGTGATAACGAAAAATACTCCGATACCAATATATCCATCCATAAACAAGTCCTCCTTTTACACTTCTATCAGCTAAAGCTATTTATAGTATCATAAATAACACTAATTATAAGTATATTAATCCATTTACATTTTGTCAATTTACCAATATTATTTTTTTCTGCTCATATAAAATACTAACATAAACACGTAACATTTATTCAGTTCAACATTGCAAAGGAATATCCTTCTATATATAAAAAAAATAATAATTTCAGCGGAAACTGAAAAAGCTGTGAAAAATGAGTGCTCATTTTTCACAGCTTCCTGATTATTTACGTTTAACCTTCTTGATATCGGAGAAATCTTTGCCCCGGCGCTTAATAGTACTGAGGCCGCGATACACGGTGCTGATATCAATTTCATTGTTGCTTGACTCTACATACTTTTCAAGTTTACGCTTTACACGCTGCAGAGCATTATCAATAGATTTTACATGACGATTCAGATCTATAGCAATTTCCTGATAGGATTTGCCATCAAGGTAATACATCAGCACACGCCACTCAAGATCACTCAGGATATCCTCCATACGAGCCTCAATATCAATAAACTCTTCGCGGCTGATAACCAGCTCTTCAGGATCTGTAACCTTAGCTCCGCTGAGAACATCCAGCAGAGTACGGTCAGAATCCTCATCGTATATTGGCTTATTGAGAGAAATATATGAATTAAGCGGTATATGCTTCTGCCTGGTAGCAGTCTTTATAGCAGTAATAATCTGACGAGTCACGCAAAGCTCAGCAAATGCACGAAATGAAGACAGCTTATCATTACGGAAATCTCTGATTGCCTTATAAAGACCAATCATTCCCTCCTGAATAATGTCCTCACGGTCTGCTCCAATAAGAAAATAGGAGCGTGCCTTTGCTCGCACAAAGTTGCGATACTTATTTATAAGGTAATCGAGGGCAACGTCATTGCTATCGTCCTTTATACGAACAATTACCTCTTCATCAGAAAGCCGGTCAAAAGCTTCTACTGTATCTTCAGTAAGTAAAATGCTAGCTTCCATACAACAGCTCCTTAAAAATAATAAGGTACATACCCACTAGCCACTTATATAGGGCTATCAGCTAGGCCTTTCACTAAAGAATTATACCCTTATTATCCTTATATAGTCAAGATATTCAGAAATTTTTTGCATAAAAAAGAAGGAGTTTTTTGCTATGTGTAGAATTTATTCATTTTTCTTAATACTTAACCGCTGCTTTGTTACCTCAAACATCAGAACTGAACCAGCTACTGAAGCATTAAGGGAATTTATTGCTCCCAGCATAGGAATCCTGACAATAAAATCACACTGTTCCTTAACCAGCCGGCCTATTCCCTGACCCTCACTTCCCACAACCAGAAGAAGGGGTCCTGTGAGATCAGCCTCATAATAGTTCTTACCATCCATATCTGCACCAGCTACCCATAGGCCCGCCTCTTTCAGAGCCTTTATTGTCTGGACAATATTACCGATGCGTGCTACCGGAACATGCTCCACAGCTCCTGCAGAGGTTTTAGCCACAGTTGCTGACAGCGGGCAGCTGCGACGTTTTGGAATAAGTACGCCATGAGCACCAGCAGCATCTGCGCTTCTCAGGATTGCACCAAGATTATGTGGATCCTCTAGTTCATCCAGCAGAATAATGAATGGATCCTCCTGCTTTTCCCTAGCCTTTGATAAAATATCCTCCAGCTCCACGTATTCAACTGGAGATACCTGAGCCAGCACACCCTGATGCCTAATCCCCTTGGCCATGGAATCCAGCTTGCTGCGTTCCAGGAACTGAACTGGCACGCCATTTTCCTTGGCAACTGCTATCAGCTCACGAATAGAGCCTTCGCTGCTGCCATCTGCTACCATAATCCGATTTATACGGCTGCTGCCCTTTAATGCCTCCATTACAGCATTTCGGCCAGCCAGCATATCCTCTGGAAGCTCTGGAGTATCCATAGGAGACTTATCTCTGTTTTTATTCATATAATCAAGACGGCTTCCCCTATGCTCGGCAAGAGCCTTATCACGCTTATCTTTGGGAGCAGCCTTTGGATTACGTTTTTTTCTATCATCCATTTTTTATACCCGCATTTTTGTCATTTCAGCAAATTTCCCGCAGGTCATTGCTCCTTCAGGACAATGACCTGTAGCAACACAGGATGCACCTGCATTCTTGAACAGCAGCGGTGCCACAGCTTTGGCCTCTGCAAGCATTTTGTATGCCAGCTCACGGATTTCCCACTGAGCCCTGTTGCAGCAACGGAGATTAAAGAAATGCATCAGGCTTCTGGCATTCATGGTTACTACTATTTTTGTCTCAGTAGCATTAGCCAAGACATAACGTGCATCCTCCTTAGGAACTCCAGCCTCAACCAGGTCATTATAGGCCTGCTGAATATTTTCCATCAATGCCTTGAAACGTTCTGATGCCTCAGGCCTTTCAGCAATGGATGGTGGCAGGATATACTCAAAATCATGCTCTGCTACATACCTCTGAGACTGCTGGCTATATGACGCCAGACGATGGCGGACCAGCTGATGGGTCAGTACCCTTGATACACCCTCTATGCCAAATGTAAAGCTTACATGCTCCATAGTAGAAGCATGGCCCATCTGAATAATCTTATCAACCAGCTTTTCAACCTGCTCATCAGTCATCTTCTCTGCCAGCTCTTCAGCTCCTGCAGCCGAATAACATAACCTGGCAGCCATGGCCACAACTCTCTCAGGATGTGGCGTATGCTCTAACAGCTTAACCTTTATCATATACTTCTCCTATGCCGCCAGCTGCTCACCTGCGGCTGCCGATTTCTTCCATCATAGCCTTCGAAATAACCTGAAAACTGGCTTCAGCTATTTCGTAAAGTCTTTCATTTCTTTCCAGCAGATAGAGATAGCCCAGCAAAGCCTCAAATCCAGTACTGGAATGATACTGAGCCACCGTAGCACTTCTCGGTGCGTGGCTTTTAGCATTGCGGCCTCTCTTATAGACCGCAATCTCTTCCTCCGTCAGCATAGGCTCTATGGCCCTATATGCCTTGTCCTGCCATACAGCAGAAACTATCTGGGCACTGAACTGATGCAGCACTTGTACCTTGCTCTGATCGTAGGAAAGAATCCGCCCCCGAATAAAGAGATGAAAATATGCATCCCCTATATATGCCAGTACCAGCGGATTTAACGACTTCGGATCTATACTGTCATATTTCTGTATGATTCCGCCTGCACCATCCGGTACAAACATCATTTCAACAAGAGTCTGTAAATGCTTAAAATTCATATCAGGCTTTCTTCCACTTTGTACCAGCTGCAGAATCCTCAAGAATAATACCCTGCTCCTTCAGGCTATCACGGATTTCATCAGCTCTTGCCCAGTTCTTTGCCTTCTTAGCCTCAGCACGCTCTGCAATCAGGGCCTCAATTGCCTCTGGAGAAAGCTCGCCTTCCTTTACTGGCATCTCCAATGAGCCTTCAAAGATACCAATTACCTTGGCCATATCCCTGTATACATCCATTACGTGCTCAAAATGTCCCTTATCATAGGCTGCGCCCTTATTAATCACATTATTCGCATAAATATTAATTTCCTTGGACAGGGTAAACATATAGCCGATAGCCAGGGCTGTATTGAAATCATCATCCATAGCCTCACAGAAATCAGCCATAGCCTTATCAGCCATCTGTGCCAGCTCCACATCAGCATCGGTATTACCAGCTCTATCACTTAAGGACTCACCAAGTTCGAGAGCATTTCTCAGGCGCTGAAGGCCAGCATGTGCCTCCTTGATACGATCGCGGTCAAAGTCCAAAGGACTTCTATAATGAGTTCTCAGAATAAAGAAGCGTACCACCTCACCTGGATACTCCTCAAGGATTTCTGGTACAGTGAAGAAATTATTCAGAGACTTGCTCATTTTCTCACCATCAATGGTAATAAAGCCATTATGCAGCCAATACTGAGCGAAGCTGTTGCAATTGCCGCAGCTGCACTGTGACTGAGCAATCTCATTTTCGTGATGAGGGAAAATCAGGTCGCTGCCGCCTCCATGAAAGTCGAAGGTTTCCCCAAGGTACTTCAGTGACATAGTAGAGCATTCAATATGCCAGCCTGGACGTCCCTTTCCCCATGGGCTTTCCCAATATGGCTCACCTGGCTTAGCAGACTTCCAGAGGGCAAAATCCATAGGATTCTTCTTTCGAGTGTCTACCTCTACACGGGCACCTGCCTGCATATCCTCAAGCTTTCTGCCAGAAAGCTTGCCATATTCAGGGAAGCTTTCCACGCTGAAATATACATCCCCATCCACTACATAGCCATAGCCATTCTCAATTATTTTTTCTACCATGGCTATAATATCAGGAATATGCTCTGTTACCTTTGGATAGATATCTGCACGCTGTACATTAAGAGCATCAATTGATTCAAAGTATCCCTTGATATAGCGGTCGGTAATAACATTCCACTCTACGCCCTCAGTGTTTGCTGCTTTAATAATCTTATCATCCATATCAGTAAAGTTCTGGATATGCTTTACCTCATAACCAGATTTTCTAAGATAGCGCTTTATTACATCCCAGGTAACAAAAGGACGTGCATTACCGATATGAGGATAATTATATGGAGTAACGCCGCACACATACATACTAGCCTTGCCTGGCTCCTGTGGCTTAAATTCTTCTTTTTTCTTAGTAAGGGTATTATAAACCTTCAGCATAAAGATATCTCCTTTTATCTCAATTCTCTATCAGTGCAGCTGCATAGGAAGAAATCCCCTGCTCTGTACCTGTAAAGCCAAGCTTTTCTTCCGTTGTTGCCTTTACATTAACCTGATTAATTTCTATTTCCAATGCTCTGGCTATGTTTTCACGCATGGTCTGTATATGTGGTGCCATTTTCGGCCTCTGAGCCACAATAGTTGCGTCGATGTTATTGATACGGTAGCCCTTTTCCCGCACCAGCTTGCCGCAGTGTGACAGAAGTACCAGACTATCCGCCCCCTTAAACTTAGGATCAGTATCTGGAAAGTGCTTTCCGATATCACCAAGAGCTGCTGCCCCAAGAATAGCATCGGATATTGCGTGCAGAAGTACATCGGCATCAGAGTGACCTAGCAGGCCAACGTTATGCGGTATATCAACGCCGCCGATAATCAGCTTCCTGCCTTCCACAAGCCTATGCACATCATAGCCCTGACCTATACGAATCATCTATTTCCCTCCTGTGCCTTTAAAAAAGCTTCTGCAATAACCAGATCCTCTGGGGTTGTAATCTTTATATTATAATAATCGCTTTCAACTATCTTTACCATTGCTCCCAGCCTTTCTACCAGACTGGCATCATCAGTACCAAGGAAGCCGTCCTCCTCCGCTTTCTGATTTGCCTTCATCAGAAGCTGCATCCTGAATGTCTGGGGAGTCTGTATCTCCCAAAGAAATGCCCTGTCAGGTGTTTCCTCGACCACACCATCACCATTACATCGTTTGATGGTATTTTTAGCTTTTACCGCCGCCACAGCTCCGCCAGATAATCTTGCTTCGTCTATGGTCCTCAAGATAGTATCCTCTGATACCAGGGGCCTGGCTGCATCATGCACCAGAACAATCTCCGTATCAGCTGCCGCTGCCTTAAGGCCGTTCCACACAGAATACTGACGCTCTGACCCTCCTGATACAACCTTATAAGGCTTCAGTCCTTCTACAGTACTCAGAAGCTGTTTCATATCCTCCACTTCATCGGGAGCAGCTACAACAATCATTTCATCTATGCAGCTGCAGCCTGAAAACTTCAGCAGGGTACGGATAAATATTGGAAGCCCCCCCAGCTCAAGAAAAACCTTATTCATGCCAGCCTTCATGCGTTTGCCCTGTCCGGCCGCTGGAAATATTACTGTTATCATCCCTGCACTCTCCTGCTGTTTTTATGAAGCTGAGCCCTCAGGCATCATAAGCCTATCTCATGTATTATATCAGAAAAGGGCCTAAAAAAAAAGGAACCCACCGGCATAGCCGGTGGTTCTTCTCCTGCGGCCATTAAG
>CAMCDL010000047.1 GCA_945873565.1 uncultured Selenomonadaceae bacterium
GCTGGGTTCAGAACGTCGTGAGACAGTTCGGTCCATATCCATCGCGGGCGTAAGAGATTTGAAGGGAGCTGCTCCTAGTACGAGAGGACCGGAGTGGACAGACCAACGGTGTACCAGTTATGGCGCCAGCCGTACAGCTGGGTAGCTGCGTCTGGAAGGGATAAACGCTGAAAGCATCTAAGCGTGAAACCCGCCTTGAGATGAGATCTCTCACAGAGAAATCTGGTAAGACCCCTTGAAGACGACAAGGTAGATAGGCTGGGAGTGGAAGTCCGGCAACGGGCGAAGCGGACCAGTACTAATAGGTCGAGGGCTTAACTTTGAAAAAAGATGTCGAAAGTATGTTTCTGTATAGTTTCCGGGATATATCCTGGGAGATCCGGTGATGATGGCTATGTGGACCCACCTGTACCCATACCGAACACAGTAGTTAAGCACATAAACGCCGAAAGTACTTGGCTGGAGACGGCCTGGGAGGATAGGAAGTTGCCGGTTAAAAGAAGAAAGACACCCGATTGGGTGTCTTTTTTTGACTAAACTTTTTATTTGTTAAAAAAGGATTTTCTCGTTTTATGGCGAATACTGTAGATACAGCATAGTTTGCTGTATTATTTAAGTAATTAGCAGCCATAGGCTGTACACTTTAGAGGGGGACTTTATCATGGCATTAAATCTGGCAGAGCAGAAGGTTTTGATTGATGAAATTATGAACGCTACAAAGACTGCATATGGTGATGTAGAGGCTTTGTCTAGGGATGCCAGCGAAATGTCTCGCCAGGAAGCTGAAAAGCAGGCAAAGCTGCTTATGGAGAAGAATGCTGAGACGATCAAGGTTATTGATTTTATTACAGATATTGCTGAGGAAACAAATCTTCTTGGTCTTAATGCAGCTATTGAGGCAGCTCGTGCAGGTGAACAGGGCCGTGGCTTCGCAGTTGTAGCAGAGGAGGTTCGCAAGCTTGCTGAGCAGTCTCGTGAAGCTACTGAGAAGATTCAGCGCACCTTGAATGAGATGAATAAGGCAGTTAGTGATATTTATAAGACCATCGAAGGTGCAACCGCAGCTAGTCATAATCAGGTTACAGCTACCGCTAAGATTCTGGAGGAGCTGGATAGAGTTACATCTGCAGTTGATGATTTGAAAAAGCATCTTTAATTATTTAATCCTTAATAATGATGAAATGGCGCACTAGTGGTGGCATCTTTTATTAGGATGAAAAAATTTTAAAGGTAACGAACTAAAGGCTATAGTATATTTA
This sequence comes from uncultured Selenomonadaceae bacterium, assembly GCA_945873565.1. Taxonomy (GTDB): domain Bacteria; phylum Bacillota; class Negativicutes; order Selenomonadales; family Selenomonadaceae; genus CAMCDL01. The sequence goes on from CAMCDL010000047.1 coordinate 1,260, forward strand.
TTGTTATTGATTTAAAATATTGTCAATTTTTATGTTGACAAAGCACCTTATCTGCTTTATAATTTTGTCTTGTGAGTGTTAGTTACTCATTTACAATAGCGCGCTTCGGCGTGTTTATATATGGGCGCTTAGCTCAGCTGGGAGAGCATCTGCCTTACAAGCAGAGGGTCAGCGGTTCGATCCCGTTAGCGCCCACCATAACAAATCCACGAGCCTAGCTCGTGTTTATATTTTGGCCCGGTAGTTTAGTTGGTTAGAATGCCGCCCTGTCACGGCGGAGGTCAGGGGTTCAAGTCCCCTTCGGGTCGCCATTGCCTCGGTAGCTCAGTTGGTAGAGCAGGGGACTGAAAATCCCCGTGTCAGTGGTTCGATTCCGCTCTGAGGCACCATTGAATATATAGAGTCCTTTAATAAGGACTCTTTTTTGTAAAAAGAAAAAGGAGACGAGTATGGAAGGATTTTCAGATGTATTTCTGAGTTTTATTGACACCTGGGGCTATATGGCTGTTGCTATACTGATGGCAGCGGAGAATGCTTGCATTCCTATTCCTAGTGAGCTGATACTAGGCTTTGCTGGTTATCTGATTTTTGCTGGCAGAATGACCTTTACCATGGCCCTGATAGCTGGTATGATTGGAGGTCTTTTAGGCTCCATATTTGCTTATTATGCAGGTCATCTTGGAGGACGTCCATTTGTTGATAAATATGGCAAATATTTCTTTATAAAAAAATCTCACGTTGATATGGCTCAGGAATGGTTTGATAAATATGGTATCAAGGCTGTATTTTTCAGCCGTATGCTGCCAGTAATCCGTACCTTTATATCCTTGCCAGCTGGATTTGCTCATGTAGATAGGAAACAGTTTTTCATCTATACCATCCTTGGCTCATTGCCATGGACCGCACTGATTCTATATATAGGCATGGTGCTTGGCGAGGGCTGGAAGGTAATGATGGAGGTAGGTCATGAGGCCAGCATAGCCTTTGTAGTAATCTGTGCTATCATACTGGTGGTAATGTACGTTACCTATAAGAAGAAAAAGAAGAATTAATTTTGGGAACATAAAAAGGATTGTCACATTCAGTGGCAATCCTTTTTTTGAAATAGATGGTATTTTCCTACGACTTTAGAAGGGAGCATACCTGCTGCAGGATATAAATAGGCTCATTTTATATAACTTGGCTCTTATCGCTTGTAACAGAATGCTTCCGTATATCGTCGATAAGTCGGTCAATATTAAGCATCCGCTTTCTTAGAGCAGTACTCTGGTTAATCTCTGAGCTGGAGCCTTCCTCAAGGCCCTTGACATAATGCTTCCAGGATTCAACGGCCAGCTCAGATGATTGCTGGCGAAGTTCCTTCATATGCTTTGCAGCACCTGATGCTTCAACAGCATTAAGCTCCCTCTGCCGTGCTTCCAGGGCTGGAATTATATCTGAATTAACATAAGCGATAAGGCTGTCCCGCTGTTCCTTGGAAAGGCTGCCGCTGCTGGATCTGGTGAGTGTCATAAATCTGGTCTGCTGCGTGTCAAAAATGTTATTGTACTTATCGATGATGTCCTGGGTATCCGAACTGTATTTTGCAATATCACTGTTTTGGATAGGTGTAACCAGATTAAGATAATCTCGATAATTGGTGACAGCTGTTACCTGCCAGTCACCATTCTGGTTCTTTTCCAGACGCGTTCTTAGGGTATACACCGTCTGAGTGGTGGTATCCATAACCTTCACAGAACCACTGGCAGTATTTCCTTCCTTTTCCGTTTCCATAACCTCTAAAAGCTCAATATTCATAAGCTGTGAACGGTCAAGGAGATAATCATAATCTATGCCAAGCTGACGTCCCTTAAGAATATTTTCGGCTTCCGGGGTTCCCCATTGCCCTTTGTTCAGGTAGTCCCGTATAAGGTTACAGGTACCATCTACAACCTGGGGCTTGATTTTTACGTAGAACTTTTCGAACATTACCTTAGTATCATCGGTAAGCTTTTCGTCATGGGCAAAAAGATCCCAGGTAAGATCATCATAGCCATGTGCTGTAATTTTCTCTATATCAGCATATTTTTCTATTGTGTCTATGTCCCGTTCCTTGATGCCATCAAACAGATTCTTCATAGCATACTCAGGAGAGGATATATAAAACATATAGCAGATAATTGCAGCGGCAGCGAAGGCCAGAAAGCCAATCATGCCCATCCGTTCACGCTGCCGTCTTTTTTTCCTCTGCTCCACATGCATTTTCCATGTTGCTTCATCCATCGGCAAAACTCCTTCTTACACGTTCTTATATTATAACCTCCGTAATATTTAAAAGCAAATACTTAAGGCAGCTTTGATTATTAATATCAGTTATAGCCGGGTTGGTATCAGTAATTCATAAACGAAATAAATGTTTTAAAAGGATAGATTAAGAGCCTTATATTTGGTATAATTGTTCTAAGGAGGTGAGGCGATGAAATGGATTAATCATCAGATAGTAACCGGTGTGGCTGTATATGCTGTAACAGATAATCCTTTGTTTACTGTCTTCAGCATGGCGGGAGCCCTGATACCGGATAAGCTGGAGGGAAATCCCCGTAATGCCTCTGATTACTGGCAATGGCGCAGCAGCCATCGTGGGTGGTCTCACTGGCCGGCAGTGTATCTAGCTGTAATTGCTGCTATAATTATAATTCATCATAACGAGCTTACTTCACTGGAGGTTTGGGATTTAAGCAATATACTCTTATATATGATGATAGGAGCATTGCTTCATATCGCAGAGGACGCTGTATGTGGCAAGGTGCCCTTGATAGGCTTTTTCCATCCCGTAGGCATAAAGCTGTTTTCAGTAGGATCTTTTACTGAATATCTTTTTTCAATGGCCTGCGTACTCATGATTTACATTTTTAAGATGGGCGGATAATTAGTGAAGTATTTAATTTTTAATTTAAAGCTTTCGATATATAATTAGAATACTAGGATTAGCTTTACAAGGATGTAAATATTTTCCAGGGAGGTTTGAATATGGCAACAATTGGCTCATATGCTCAGCAGCTTTCATTGATGAATCGTCTCAACATGAACTATGCTGCAGCAAACAAAAATATGGAACACATAGCAACTGGCAATAAGATAAATAGCCCTGCCGACGATGCGTCTGGGTATTCTATAGGTAAGCGCATGGACATAGAGGCTAACAGTCTTGAGCAGTGCATGGCTAATGTACAGAATGGCAAAAGCATGATGAATGTGGCAGATGGTGCCATGTCTAATACTCTTGATATTTTGACAACTCTGAAGGAAAAAGCAATTGCGGCAGCTAATTCCACCGCTAACGATAAGGATAGAGCTGCCATTCAGCAGGAAATGAATCAGTATATTGATCAGATTGATGATAACTCACTTGTTACCTTTAATGGCATGTATCTCTTGACTGGCAGTGCATCCGCTGCTACAAAGGAAACCAATCAGGCCTTTACCAATAAGAGCCTGGCTGAGGATGTAACTGGGGCAACTAAGCTTACTGATCTTACTGACAGGGTGGGCAATACGCTGAATATATCTGAAAATGATACTATTCATGTTTCCTACGTGCGTGATGGCAAGACATATCATACTAGCTATTCTGCAGCCGATACTACCTTGGCTGATATTTTTAAGAATGCAAATAATGCTGGCGGCGGTGAGGTGTTTGATACAAGCTCCATGGATACTGCTACTAATTTTATTGGTATAGATGAGAATGGCAAGGAGCTTTATACTGTAGATGATAAGAATGCCATTACCATCAAAGCAGCTCAGGCGGGAAAGAATGGTGGTCTGGCTGGCTTTACAATCAGTGTAACTGATTCTGATGGCAATGAGAGAAAGGCTATCAATAGTGTTCTGGATGCCTTCTCTGAAACTATCGGTGCAGCAGACAATACAGGTGACGGATCGCTGGCTATTCATACAGGAACCTCTGCTAATCAGAATATTAAGCTTTCTCTTAAGGATATGTCTGCTATCGGGCTTGGCTTAAAGGGCCGGGATGGTTCCTTCCTCAGTGTAGGTACTAGGGAGAATGCTGAGGCTGCTATCAATGTTATTCAGAATGCTATTGATAAGATTCTGGCACAGCAGACTACGACCGGAGCTATAAATAGCCGTATGGATTACACCTATAAAAATCTTACTACTCAGAACGAGAATGTGGTTTCTGCTATGACTACCTTGATTAGTGCTGATATAGCTAAGGAAATTACCCAATTTACCACTAATAATATGCTTGCTCAGGCTACTCAGGCTATGCTTGCTCAGAGCTATCAGAATTCCAGCTGGTTCCTGAATCTGTTAGGATAATTTATTTGCAATGTTAAAAGCTATCGCATACAATGCGGTAGCTTTTTTTTGAGAAACCGCCATTGTATTCCCGGCGATTATAATAGTTCTATCTTGTGAAAAATTTTTCATGTGTTTATTTTTTGAAAATTTACAGAATTTCATGTTATTCTATTTATTAGAAGGAATGTTGCATGTGAATGTAGAAAATGTTCGTTAAGAAACTGTATATGTAGAAGGGAGGATATATTAATGGATAATGCCACTAGAAATATTATGGCAGAGCAGAAGCTGAAGTATCTAAAGCTTTTAAGTGAAAAATATCCTACTAAGGAATCCGTTTACTCAAGGCTGATAAATCTGCAGGCAAGACTGGTGCTTCCCAAGGGCGTTGAGCATTTTGTCAGCGACCTGCATGGCGAGTATGATCTGTTTTATCATATTTTAAATAATTGTTCAGGTGTCATCAAGGAGAAGGTAGACTATGTCTTTGGGGCGCGCCTTTCCGATGAAGAAAAAGCAGAATTCTGCACCTTGATTTATTATCCAAAAGAAAAAATTGATCAGATGAAATCCCTCCGCAAGGATACTCCTGACTGGTATCAGGAGCAGCTATCCAGGCTTTTGGAGGTCTGCAAGCTGATGAGCTATAAGTATCCTCTCCGGAAGGTAAGAAGCTTTATCCCTAAGAATTATGAATCAGTCATTATTGAGCTGATGAATACAAGACCAGAGGCTGATAAAGGACAGTTCCAATTTCATAAGGCACTGCTTAATATGATTGTGCAGGTAGATGGAGCGGCAGACTTTATTCAGATAATGACCAAGCTGATAAAGCGTCTGGCAGTTGATCACCTGCATATAGTAGGTGATTTCTTTGATCGTGGTTCACGCCCTGACGCTATACTTGATCGTGTAATGCAGTTTCATTCCCTGGACATTCAGTGGGGCAATCATGATGTATTGTGGATGGGAGCAGCCTGCGGCAGTGAGGTATGCATTTCTGCAGTAGTAAGAAACAGTCTTCGCTATAATAATACTGATGTATTGGAACGTGGCTATGGCATAAGCATCCGTCCGCTGGTTACCTTTGCCTCCAGAATGTATCCTGATACCTCACCTATAAAGGCAGCTGAAAAAGCTATATCCATTATAATGTTCAAATTGGAGGGGCAGCTGATTAAGAGAAATCCGGATTATCAGATGGAGCATAGAATGCTGCTGCATAAGCTGGATTTTGACTCTGTATGCTTCAGGCAGGATGGAAAGCGTTATGAGCTTAAATCTGCAAGCTTCCCTACCATAGACCGTGATGACCCGTACAAGCTTTCCCTGCAGGAAACTATGATTATGCTAGAAATGAAATCCTTCTTTATGGAAAGCGTAAAATTGCAGCAGCATATAGATTTCCTGTATAAAAAGGGCAGCATGTACACCTGCTTTAACGGTAATCTGCTGTTTCATGGCTGTGTACCGATGAATGAAGATGGCAGCTTCCGTGAGGTGCAGTTCGGTGGCAAGGTTTATAAGGGCCGCGAATATTTCGATTACTGTGACCAGGTGGCAAGACGGGCTAGAAATAGCGGCGACCAGGCTTCTCTGGATTTCATGTGGTTCCTGTGGAACGGCCGCCTGGCACCAACAGCTGGCCGTGAATTCAGAACCTTTGAAATGATGTTCTTGGAGGATGTCAGCACTCATAAGGAGCCATCAGATCCTTATTTTCAGCTTATTGATGATGAAGAAATATGTGAGCAGGTGCTGGAGGAGTTCGGACTACATAAATATGAGGGACATATCATAAACGGTCATGTACCTGTTAAGGTAAAGAAGGGTGAAACTCCTATTCGAGGAAAAGGCAAGGCACTGGTTATTGATGGCGGCTTCTGCCGTGCTTATCATAAGAAAACTGGTATTTCAGGCTATACTCTGGTATCAAATTCCCGCAGCATGAGGCTTCTGGCCCACAATAACGTGGCTGATGTACGCCAGGCCCTGAAGGAAAACAAAGATATTGAATCTGTATCTGAAACCGTAGAGATTCAGAATAAGATTACCCGTCTGGGTGAGACCGATAAGGGTATGGTGATGCAGCAGGAAATCAATGACCTGTATAATCTCCTCAATGCTTATCAGAATAGGGTAATAGTTCCGCAATATTAATTTTGGCAGTAATAAGTCTGGTAAAGTAAATATGAATACAGATGAAAGTACTAGTACAATAAATGCGTGTCGCAGCAAATCATCTGCTGTCCCTTATAAACGATATTCTGGACCTCAGCAAGATGGAGCATGAAAATACGGAGCTGGTTAAGGAGCCGGCAGATATAAGAGAAGTATTTCTATAGTAAAGGCCCTGGTGGTAAATTTTAATAGTAAAAAATCCCGTCGTATATCACATATACGACGGGATTTAATTATTTTATGGAGCGGGCGAGGGGAATCGAACCCCCCTCTAAAGCTTGGGAAGCTTGCATTCTACCAATGAACTACGCCCGCTTTTTCAGGTGCCTTGTGGTACCTAAGTTATTATAATACATTTATCCTTTTTCGGCAAGTATTGCTCAGTCCTTATTGTGGCTAAGTGCCTCAGTAAGTCCTGGTATGCTGTGGACTCTCTGGGAGAGGCTGTTGCTCTTTCCGCCGAAACGGCTGAATGGAGATTCAGGCTGCTCCTTCTTGGCTGGCTTGTTCTTGCCAATATCATCAGCAGTTATGCCAAGCTTTTCCAGCAGGCTGTTAGCAAGGGCGGGCTTATCAGCTGTATTTGCAGTATTGTCTTCAGAAGCAGGTGCTGCTGAAAGCTCCTTTTCCTTGGCTAACTCGGCAGCCAGGCTGTGTTCCTCTCTTTCTTCAAGGATAATATCCAGCACATCACGATTCTTTATTGGATCAGTGAAGGTAGCTGGCTGTTTGTTTACGGTAATAGTAAATCTGAGGCGGCTGGAAGCAGGTGGTGGCTCGAAGCCTACTGCAAGCAGCGCATCGCTGACGGTAGTAGCTGCTCCCTTATTCATGCCATAGCGGATGTCGCTGCCCTCCTCGATAATGGTTCCAGTGCTGGCTGGATGACCATTAACCTCCAGAGATACCCCTGCAGAAGGAATGCGGTATTCCTTATCCTTATAATAAATAATAATAGATGCCTCAAGCTCGGAAATATTCAGAACATCGCCAAGCTTTGGCAGGTCAGGCGCATTATACTCTATGAAATCCTTTTCATGGACCTCAGTGGAAAGAGTAGCAGGTGCATCATTAAGCAGAATCTCTGGCGAGATGGTATACATGGACCCGCTGCCATTCAACGTATAGCGGACCTTGCGGCCAGATGGCTCATAGCCAGCAGCCCTCAGCACCTCACCAAGGCTGGTAGCCTCTCTGGTGGTGATGACATCGCCATCAGACAGTATGCGATAGAGATCAGATACCTGGCCATTTACCAGCCACTGACCAGAAATAGTCTTTTCTTCGTCGTTGATGTAAACCGTATAGGAGGCTGGTACATCAATGACATCGGCTAGGGTTACCTCTGGAATGGCACCATTTTCACCTGGTTCGATGGTGATGTGGCTTCCATCCTGGATTACTGTATCAAGATCGGCTGGTTCACCATTCAGCTTCAGCTGAGCCAGTGTTCCCATGGTGCCAGGGATAAACTTAGACTTATCGTTTATGGTCAGCATAACTCCCAGCCCCGGCTTGCCATTTAGCTTTTTAAGCTGTATGCCAGCATTCAGCAGTGCATCAGAAATAGTCATTTCACGGAAGTTAAATAAGCTGTACTCCTGTTCATTTACAAATACCTGCATAAAGTGCAGGGTATTGATGGAAGCAATCTTCAGAATACCAAGAGGGGTTACGGCATCAGGTGCCTTAAGCTCCTGAGGAATATCTATAATACCGTCAATTGTCTCAGGATGTCTCACTGCAACACGGTTTTCTGGCAGATCCAGAGCTGCTGCCACAAGCTCCTGCAGATGAGGAGTCAAGGAACCGCCGCCTACCAGCATTACAGCCTGAGGGGCCTGATTGCCATTAAGCTCCATTATCTGGCTGGCAATGGCATTGGCCAGGTTCTGGATGTTTGGCATAATAGGTTCAATTACTTCCTGGGCGGTAAGGTCATATGGCATGCCCAGTATGTCTGTAAACTGAACTTCTTTGCCCTCAGTAACATCACGTTTCAGCTGTTCAGCCACATTGAAGTCCAGCAGGAATTTCTGGGAAATAGCCTCAGTAATTTCATCGCCAGCCTGAGGAACCATGCCATAAGCCGTAACAGAGCCGTTCATGGTAATGGCCACGTCAGAGGTGCCAGCGCCGATATCTACCAGTACCAGATTCAGATGACGCATAGTTGGCGGAATCAATACATTGATAGCAGCAATAGGCTCTAAGGTCAGAGCTCTCATATCCAGCTTGGTCGCCTGCAGGGCAGATTGCATTGAATCAATTATCTGACGTGGCAGGAAGGTAGCGATTACGTTAACAGTTGCGATTTTGCCTCGCTGTCCTACAAGGGTCTTGAGCTGGCTTCCATCCAGCAGATACTTGATGGTACTGTAGCCTACGCAGTAATAGCTGGTAGGATCCTCAACTGTTCCAGAGGCTGCCAGCTTGGCCTGTGCCGCCTGTACACCGGCAAAATCAAGAGCACGTTCCTGCTCAGCAGTGATAATGCCATTAATTTCCATTTCAGCCTCAGCTGTCATAGTATAAAGGGCACGTCCTGCTGCTGCAACAGCGGCACTCTTAAGAGGTCCTGTTTCCTTAGCAAGGGCCCTCTTAACATCGTTCATAACAGCAGCAACCTGAGGAACATCATGAATTTGTCCATCAAGCATTGCTCTTGTTTTGTGTTCCTGGCGGAAAGTTGCAACTATTTTCAGGCCCTGGGCCTCCTTTTCAGCAACAATGCCGATGACGCTGCGGGTACCAATATCCAGTGCAAAAATACGCTCTTTGCGTTCCTTATGCTCCTTGGTATCCTTCTCAGCTTTTTTGCTCTTGGCAGGGCGGCCACGCTTTGCAGCAGGCTTAGAGGAAGTTTTTGCAGCAGGCTTTGCTGCAGCCTTTCCAGCAGCCTGGTCTGCAGCTTTATCTGCAGAATTAGTTATCTTTTTTTCAGACATAAAAAATCTCCTTATATAAAAAGGTTAATTACATTATTTCGCGAATACATAATATAAACCCTTTTTTTCAGCTTTAAAAATAAAAAATTTGGATAGATAAGTTACAGGTAAGCGGGTGAAATATATGGAAGAACAGGATTTCAGCGAGGTAATTACTGGCAGCGACTTCAGGCGCATGATTGCAGGTGCCTACAGCGAGTTCATTCTGGAATATGAAAATATTAATAATATGAATCAGGCTGATGGACGAACCTTTTATACAGGCATGCCTGGTACGGATATATTGAGGACAATGGGAGCAGCTGTTATTCCATTGGCGGAGTCTGCCAATGGTAGTATCGGCGGACTGGCCCTCAGGGTGTCTAATGCGGCAGTATTAGGCGCCAGAGGCAATGCCGGAGTAATATTGTCCTCTATGCTAAGAGGATTGGCCAAGGGCCTTACAGGAAAATATAATGTCAGCTCAGTAGAGTTTGGAAAGGCCTTCCAGTATGGCATACTCTACGCCCAGCGGGCCGCACAGCAGCCGGATCGCCCCATCATTATGGCAGCTCGGGCCGTTGCCAAGGAAGCCTATAACGCAGTGCGGAAAAAGCTTCCTATTCAGGAAATACTTATGCAGTCAATTAGGGCAGGAAAATTTTCAGTGACCACTGAAAAGCTTGATCCGGGCGAGAAAATTATGCTGGTATTCCTGCAGGGCTGCCGGAAAGGTCTTGATGGTAACTTTGTATCGCCAGTACTCAGCTTTGCCAGCAACAGCATACCAAGAGTAGGCGGGATAGATATAAGGGATGACCTGGTACGTCCATATTGTGTCAATTTTCTGGTAAATAATACTAAGCTTTCTATTGAGCTTATTGAGAAGGAAATGCAGGAAATCGGCTCCTTTGTAGTCGTTGAGGTAAGAAGGCATGCCCTGTTTGTGCATCTCCATACAGCAAATCCTGGAAAGGTACTAGAAAAGGCTATTGGCTGGGGACGTATAAGCGAGCTTCACATAAATAGTATGGCTGAGCCCCATGCTATGATAAACATACAGTCCGCCCTCATGCCGCTGGCCGTGCTTACTGTTGCCTCAAGCATGGAGGAGGGGATGCGGCTTCAGGATGCAGGAGCTACAGTAATCATTGATGGCAGCGACATTTCTGGACCGTCAGTCGAGGAAATAGTAAATGCTGTACACAGTGATATAGCTGGAAAATATATACTTCTGACCGATAGTGAACACATGCGTCTTATTATGTTCCAAGCAAAGCGCATACTGGGCGACAGGGTCCAGGTGGTAGTTGCCCTTGATAGTGAAGAGCAGATTATGGCTCTAAGGGCATATTTCCCAGAGCTGAGCATGGAAGAAAATTATGCTCAGATGACCAATGCTATAGAGGCAATGGCCAAGGAATAAAGGGTGTGAAATAATGGCAAGAATGCATTATTCCTTCGAAGAGGAAACACCCTGGGGCACATTCCTTATGAACAGCTTCGGGAAAAATACCGGTTCAGCAGATATGGATGATGATAGAGGTCCATTAAAGCTGAAGCCTCATCTCATGCTGGACGGAACAGAGATGAAGCTGTATTTCAGGCTGGGATTTGATAAGCTTTTCGTAGTTAAGGATCTGAAGGAGCTTATGAACGAATTCCGTATTAGTGGGCGTGTGAGCTTGGGAAAAAGCCTCAGCTTTTCCTGTGCCGGGGTGCAGTTTGAAGAGGGGCTTTCTCGAAAGCTATGGGATATGCTTAATCAGGCAGCTGCTGATGAGCAGGAACTTGGCATAGGCGGCCTGGATTTCAGGAAGCTTGCCGCTGGCTCCCGTTTTTTTGATGGCAGATATTTCCGTCTTACCACATCAGCTAGACGGAAATTCTTTGAAATAATGGAAGGACAGCCTGTAGAATATACCCTGGAGGGTTATATATCCCCTAAGAGTCATATACGCAGAACGCTGCAGTCTGGTCAAGCGGTATGTATTGAACAGAGACCACCTCTGAAAATCAGAGTAAAAGAGAAAAATGAAGCGGTGATGGTGGAGCTTGATACAGAAAATATCCATAGATTAGATCAGCAGCATAGCTATTTTCTTAAAGAAGGCATTATTTATCACGCAGATAATGCCTTTTCTTATGGTGCAAAAAAACTATTCAGCTGCTTCTATTACAGCAGTGAGCTTCAGCTTAAAAATGAGGATGTAGGCAGATTTATGCAGTCGGTGCTGCCGGAGCTTAAGGAGCTGGCCGAGGTAACCGTTGATGAAGCGGTCTTTAATAGGTTCCAGATACTGCCGCTGGAGGCAGTAGCCTATGTAGATTATTACTTCGACGGTGTATCAGTAAGGCTGGTTTTTCGCTATGGTGATAAGGAAATAAATCCTCTGGATGAAAAAGATGGCGTTAGAGACAATGATGGCCGCAGCATAATAAGGGAGGCTATAGCAGAGCTGAAATTAAAAAAGATATTTAAGAGATATGGCTTTGAGGCCTATTATGGCATGTATATACAGACCAATGAAGAAAGGGCCTATGATTTCCTGCAGGAGGGAATAGCTGAGCTGGACGAGCTGGCAGCTGTTTATTATGAGGCCTCCATTACCAGACGGCCAGTAAGCAGCCTTGCCCAGACTGATGTAGGGGTAAGCATAAGTGATGGTAATCTGCTGGAGGTTTCAGTAGCCAATAAATCTTATAATTTCAAGGAGCTGCTGGACATTCTGAATTCCTATCGCCGAAAAAAACGTTATCATCGAATGAAGGATGGACGCTTTGTTACCCTTGAAGAGAGGCAGCTGGCAGCTCTTGATGCCCTTATCGAAGAGGTGGGAGCAAAATCCTTTAAGGAGGGAAAGGCTGAGGTGCCCTTGTCTAAGGCAGTATATTTAGATTCCTTAGGCAGAGAGTCTGAGGGAATAAGGATGGCCAGAAGCAGCCGGTTCAAGCAGATGACAAGAGCACTGCTTAATCCAGAATATCAGGAACGGGAACCGTCGGCTAAGCTGCAGCCGGTTATGAGAGACTATCAGCGGACAGGCTTTTCATGGCTGTCTTCGCTGGCCTTCTATGGATTGGGAGGTATTCTTGCTGATGACATGGGGCTGGGAAAAACTCTTCAGGTTCTTAGCCTGATTCTTACGGAAAAAGAAGAGGCTGGCTACAGAAGAACATCCCTGGTGGTGGCACCGACTTCCCTTATATTCAACTGGCTTGAGGAAATACAGAAATTCACCCCCCAGCTGGATGCAGTGACCATAACTGGTAACAGAAAGCAGCGGGAGGAAATAATCGATAATGCCCTCAGCTATGACATTATTATTACAACCTACCAGCTTCTCCAGAAGGATATAGATCTTTATGAAAGCCTTGAGCTAAGGCACTGCATCCTGGACGAGGCACAGCACATAAAAAATGCTATGACAAAAACTGCCCGGGCTGTAAAAAAATTGAAGGCAGAATGCTGCTTTGCTCTCACTGGAACTCCGATAGAAAATAATCTATCAGAGCTTTGGTCCATTTTTGATTTTATCCTGGCTGGTTATCTAGGCTCCCATGAGAGCTATAGGCGGCGTTTTGAGCTTCCTATTGTCAAGGAGGATAACGCTTCTGTTCGGCAGGTCCTGATACGAAGGATAGCTCCCTTTGTCCTAAGACGAATGAAAAAGGATGTCCTGTCAGAGCTTCCTGAAAAAATAGAAAGCCACATTATGTGCCAGATGACTGAAAAGCAGTCTAAGCTTTATGACGCATATCTGGTGCAGGCTAAGCAGGAATTTGCTAATGCGCTTAAGCTCCAGGGCTTTGGGGAGGTCAGGATGCAGGTTATTGCCATAATCACCAGGCTGCGTCAGATATGCTGTGATCCATCAGTATTCCTGGATGGGTATGAGGGTGGTTCAGGAAAGCTTGAGCAGCTCATGGAGCTGGTAGAGGATGCCACGGCAATGGGCCATAGGCTGCTGATATTCTCCCAGTTTACTACTATGCTTTCACGTATTGCAGATGGATTGCGGGCAAGAGGCTGCACCTATATGTATCTAGATGGCAGCACACCGGCAGCTGAAAGGTTAAGATTAGTAAAAAGCTTTAATGGAGGAGAAACGCAAGTGTTTCTCATTTCTCTTAAGGCTGGTGGCACAGGCCTTAATCTCACTGGCGCAGATATGGTAATTCATTATGACCAATGGTGGAATCCTGCTGTAGAGGACCAGGCCACTGACAGGGCCTATCGCATTGGGCAAAAAAATAATGTCCAGGTAATAAAGCTTATTACCAAGGACACTATAGAAGAAAAAATATTTGCCCTGCAGAACAAGAAAAAGGCTTTGATAGACCAGATGATACAGCCTGGACAGCAGTTTATAAGCAGCCTGTCCGAGGAAGAAATAAAGGAGCTTTTCAGATAATATAAAATGAAAAAGGGATTGCAACGCAATCCCTTTTTAAATCAAGACGGTGTCCAAGATGCCGGCGGTCTATAGTGGCTTAACCTGCTTGTACAGGTGGGTGTCCTAAGTGCTGTTTTTGCTATTCGCTCGAAGACGATCCAGCAGCTGCAGCAATCAAATCAGACTCCCTAGAAAAAAGAGTCGGTAAGACAATATAAAGACCTATCGGGCATCTCAGGCAGTTCCTTCTCTTTGAAGCTATAATAGCATATAAAAAAATTACCTTCAAGACTTGACAAAATTTATTTTTTGCTATAATTTCGAAGTTAAATCATTTTATCAAAAAATATAAATCAGAGGAGAAAGCTGATGTCAGATAATAGCAATAATCAGAAAATGCGAGCAATACTTATCGAGCCAGGCAAAGATCCAGAAATAATATACCTGCCAGCTGGTAATGGTGTGCATGAGGAAGCCATTCAGGATATTCTGGAGGGCAACTATGGTGCTGTAGAATTCTTTGAAATTCAGCCTGGGATTTCTCTGTTCATATCTGTCTCTTATACACATCTGACGCTGCCGACGATATGCAGTGTGTA
>CAMCDL010000048.1 GCA_945873565.1 uncultured Selenomonadaceae bacterium
ATTTATCTTAAATTATTTCTTGAAATTCCATTCAGGATCGTACTTGCTTGAACCCTTTTCTGCTCTATCTTCAATAACTTTTGGTGCCAGCTTTACTGCTTCATTTATAGACATATAAAAGTTCTTGCAGAAGTTATTAAAGGTCTTCTCCTGACGGGAGCTGTAGCTTGGAGCTACCTCCTTGTAGGTGAATATAATCTCATGGGTTGCCGAATTATACACGTTAAAAAACATATCCAGCTTCTTGCTGCCATTGGTAACAGTAGCCTCTACATAAGCATCAGCTGTATAGGTAGCATGGTCCTTGAAATATCTTGTAGCATCCCTTCTGCTCATAAGAGCAATATCTGCACCCTCAATAGTAGCTAACCTTGCAGCTGCCTCATCATAGGTTACGATAGTTACAGGACACTTTTCATCAATGTGAATACTTGCCTCTGACATAATGGAGTTGATAACCGGCCAGGCAGGCTCATCCTCATTAGGAGTATACAGGAGTGGCGCCACAGCAATCTGCTGAATTGCCAATAAAGCCTCAGGATTACTTATTTCAACAACACCTGGAACAGAACCGACCTTAGGGGAAGCAGCAAAAACTGCCTGGGTACCAAATACCATTATGCATATAGCCATCAGAATGGTTATTAATCTCTTCATAATTCTCCTCCTAAAAGCAAAACTTTTACTTTATAAGATTATGCGCCTTCATGGCATTTCTCAGAAGCTCCTCATGTGCAGGTTCCATCTCACATAAAGGCAGACGAAGAGGCCCAGCCTCATAACCAAGCATACGCATAGCAACCTTTACAGGAATAGGATTTACCTCACAGAAAAGTGCACTGATAAGATCGATATAGGAAATCTGCAGGTCTGCAGCTTCCTTCACCTTGCCATCAAAGTAAAGCTGGCAGATGTTGTGGGTATCCCTAGGAGCAACATTGGACAAAACAGATATTACGCCCTTGCCGCCCAATGACAGAATAGGAACAATCTGATCATCGTTACCAGAATAAATATCAAGTGCATCACCAAGAGCTGCCCTTAACTTGGCAACATGTGAAAGGTCACCCGATGCCTCCTTGATGGCAACAATATTCGGATGCTTTGCCAGCTCCAAAAGAGCAGAAATCTGAATAAATACACCAGTACGAGATGGTACATTATACAGAACTATAGGTATATTTACAGCATCAGCAATAGCTGTATAGTGAGCTACCAGGCCCTTCTGGCTGCACTTATTATAATAAGGTGTTACCAGCAGCAGGCCATCTGCCCCTACCTTCTCAGCATACTGAGAAAGCTGTATAGCGTATGCAGTTTCATTAGAGCCAGTACCAGCAATTACAGGAACTCTTCCCGCCACTTTCTCAACAGTATAGCGTATAGCTTCCTTATGCTCTTCATCAGACATGGTAGATGATTCGCCAGTGGTACCAGTTATAACAATAGCATCTGTGCCAGCAGAAATCTGATCCTCTATGATGCGGCCAAGCTCACCATAATTCACTCCATCCTCGGTAAACGGAGTAATGATAGCAACTGCTGCACCCTCGAATATCGTCTTTTTCACGCTAAACCCTCCTATAAGGTTTTATTGCCAAATCTCTATCATTCTAGATTATCCCATGGGCACGTAAATAAGTCAACAAATACTTTAATCAGCCCATTACCGGAATCACCTTTTCAAAAAGCCCAGCATTATCATTTATGACATTTTCATTTCCGAATACGCATAAGCAATTTTCCTTCATGGCAGCTTCGATCACAGAAGCCAGTTTCCTGATATCTTCAGGATTTGCTGCCAGTACCTCATCACGATGCTTTTGAAGCTTCTCCCTGGAAGCAGAGGATATCCATCGAAGCTGTGATCTTAATCCCTTATAGCGTGGAGTCAGAGGGCTGTCCAGACTGCTGATAGTTCCAATAATATACTTTGTCATCTCACGGCTATCTGCATCGAAATCCTTTAGAAATCCTGGGGTCTCATCAAATACATCGACAGTGTTCTTAAGATTAGGATCACGATAGGAAGCAAAAATAATATCGCCATTGTTGCGGAGTCTGATCATTGCACCATAAGCACCGCCCTGAACTCTTATCCTAGTCCAGAAATATTCGTACTTGAGCATAACCTCCATTACCCTCAGGCTACCGCAGAAGTCGTAACCCAGACGGAAGAGATTTGCTCCCTTGCCTACATACTGCACCTGGCTGGAAGATGATAATGCCTCCTGTGCAGGCCTTATATCAAACTTATATTTGTATTTTGGCAGTTCCTTGGACTCCAAGGAATCCAACATGTCTGCGCATGCCTTTTCAAAAGCTGGGTAATCCTTGCTTCTGGAGGTTATTCCGGCAATAACTCCATTGGCCCTGAATAATAGCCTTGAAACCTCCACCAGCTTGCTGCACATATCCTCCCAGCATTCATCAAAGCTGTCCGTAAGCTTCTGTACAAGACGGAAAAGCCCTAATGAACCGGCATTTTCAACAGCTCCAGGGCATGACAGCTGTGCACTCAGCTGATGCATCATAACCTGTACAGAGGAATTCATCATATTTGCCTCCATGGATGTTCTTGCCTGGAACAAAAGCTCACGGATACGGATTTTATCAGTATAACGGCTGCTAGTAATTATTTCTGTAATGAGCTCAAAAAGCTCAGGCAGCTTGCGGACAAAAGATTTACCGGAAACAGTAAAAAAGGTCTTATACTCATCCGGCTTACCATTTATAGTATGAACATCAAAGTGAAAGCCAATACCGCCAGTATGGAAGCCAACTTCATTAGAAAGGTCAGCATAGCCATGCTTATCAGTATCTACCTCGCCTATAAATTCTTGAAGAAGATATGCATATGGAAGCAGTTCCTGAGAAATGGTGGAAGCATCAAAATAGAGGTCCACATACGCTATACCGCTGGTATCAACTTCTGTAAAAAGGACCTTGGCTCCATTGATTTCTCTTTCCTCTGCTGGCAGCCAATCAATTTCTTTCCTGATATCAGATATATCAAGAAGCGGAATCGTGGCCAGTGCTTCAGGAGAATCAGGAGTCTGCTGCATCTTCTTCAGTTTTGCTGTAGACTCAATTACGGCCAGTATGTCTTCCTCAGACATTTCTGCCTTTCTGGAGGCCAGCTCTGCAGCCACTCTTGCCTGCAGTTCTCCTGCAACAGTTTTGCTAGGACTAAGAGTAATAACAGCGGCATGCTTATTATCAAGTATATACTTTTTAATTATTTGCTGGAAATAATCCGTACCAATTTTTTCTCGCAGGCTGCTGATAATATTCTCATAACGCAGAGTATCAATAGGATCCTTGCCGTAGAGCCAATTATTCATTACTGAAATATTATAAATAAGCCCCTTTGGCACATTGCCGAAGTCTGCTTCCCTTAACTTGAATTCAGCTGCATTAAGTGCAGCCTCCACCAGTCTATTCTCAAGACCTTCCTCACAAATCCTGCTGAGTGTATCTTTAATTACCTTTACAAATTCATCCTTCATATCAGCTTCCGCACCGGAAACCTCAATATGCAGATAAGGCTGACGGACAGAAATTTCAAAATTTGAATCCACATCCGAACCAATACCAGCATCAATAATAGCTTTTCTCAGAGGAGATGCTGCAGTCTTAAGAAGAACTGTCTCCATAAGGCTCATAGCAGCCACCAGCTCAGCATCACCGGCCTCGCATATTACAGCATCATAGCTTAAGAAGGTTTTGCTGTCAGCTGATTCCTCTGCACCAATAGGATATTCAGCCTTAATCTGGTGTACCTCCTCAAAGGCAGGCTGGCTCTCAAGCTCTGAATCAACCTCAATAATATCAAAGGCAGAAAGATACTCTTCATCAATGAACCTCAGCTGATCCTCAATATTCATATCCCCATAAAGATAAATATAGCTGTTGGCAGGTGAATAATACCGTTTATGAAAATCTAAAAAGCCCTCATAGGTAAGCTGAGGTACAAATTCAGGATTACCACCGGAATCTTTAGCATAAGCTGTATCAGGAAACAGGGCCTTCATAACTTCTTCCTCAAGTATATCATCCGGTGAGGAACGGGCTCCCTTCATTTCATTATACACAACTCCACTATATCTGAGCGGTTCCTCTGCCTTCTCTATCTCGTAATGCCACCCCTCCTGCAGAAGGATTTCCGGCTTATTATAGATTACAGGGTAAAAAACTGCATCCAGGTAAACATCCATAAGGTTACGAAAATCCTTATCATTCTGGCTGGCAATAGGATACATTGTCTTATCAGGAAAGGTCATAGCATTAAGGAAAGTATTCAATGATCCCTTTACCAGCTCAACAAAAGGCTCCTTGAGCGGAAACTTTCTAGAGCCACAAAGCACAGAATGCTCTGTAATATGAGCAACACCAGTATCATCTGGCGGAGGCGTGCGAAAGCTTATTGAAAAAACCTTGTTATCATCATTGTTTTTAAGAAAAAGCAGTCTGGCACCGCTTTTTATATGCTTGAATATGAATGCTTCAGATGCAGCTTCAGGTACAGTATCCTGTCGCTCCAGCTTAAAGCCATGAATTATATCATTAACATTCATAATTATCCCCCTGTAAAAATACACAAAAGGCAGGTCTGACCGACCTGCCCATTTCACTTAAGCTTGATAACAAAAGAGCCTCTGCTTAGGAAAACTCAAATATATTCAGGCAGTTGCTTCCTTAATAGCCTTCTTGTTTTTTAAGTTAATAACCGGATCTTTTTTATCAATAACAACATCTCTGGTAACCCGGCAGCTTGTTGCCCCCTCCATAGATGGTACCTCATACATAACATTACGCATAATACCCTCTATTATGGACCTGAGACCTCTAGCACCAGTCTTCCTTTTCAAGGCCTCCTGTGCAATAGCCTGCAGAGCATCATTATCAAAGGTCAGCTTCACGCCGTCCATATCCAGAAGAGCCTGATACTGCTTAACCAGAGAATTTTTAGGCTCAGACAGTATACGAACCAGAGCCGCCTCATCCAGTGGATCAAGAGTAACAACTACAGGCAATCTGCCGATAAATTCAGGTATGAGGCCTGTCTTCATAAGGTCATCTGGCTGTATTTTCTTCAGGGTTTCACCAAGATTCAGTCTGTTCTTGGAATGAATCTCCGCTCCAAAGCCCATTGCCTTCTTGCCCAGGCGGTTCTCAATAATCTTCTCAATACCTGCAAAAGCACCACCGCAGATAAACAGGATATTAGTAGTATCAATCTGCAAAAGCTCCTGATGAGGATGCTTTCGCCCCCCCTGTGGCGGAACTGATGCAGTGGTTCCTTCCAGAATCTTGAGCAGTGCCTGCTGAACCCCCTCACCAGATACATCACGAGTAATAGATGGATTTTCAGCCTTTCGGGAAATCTTATCTATTTCATCAATATAGACTATACCCTTCTGAGCACGCTCTATATCATAATCAGCAGCCTGAATCAGCTTCAGAAGGATGTTTTCTACATCCTCACCAACATATCCAGCCTCTGTAAGAGTTGTAGCATCAGCCACAGCAAACGGTACATTCAGGATACGGGCTAAAGTCTGCGCCAGAAGAGTCTTGCCGCTGCCAGTAGGCCCAAGCATCAGAATATTTGACTTCTGAAGCTCAACATCATCCTTTGGCTTTTTCTTATTAAGCTGCTTATTAATACGCTTATAATGATTATATACAGCTACTGCCAGAGACTTCTTGGCATCCTCCTGACCAATTACGTACTGGTCGAGGATTTCCCTGATTTCACGAGGCTTAGGCAGCTCCTGCAGCTCCTCGCCACTGAAGCCAGTAACACCAGCCTCTTCCATCATCTCATTGCAGAGGTCTATACATTCATCACATATAAAAACTTCAGGACCAGCTATAAGCTTTTTTACCTGCTCCTGTGATTTTCCGCAAAAAGAACACTTCAACTGACCCTTCTCCTTTCAATATACATAAACGCCTTGAATATGATGGGTTATTTCTTCTCCTTAGCCTCCTCAGGTCTTACAACTACCTTATCAATGAGACCATATGCTACGGCTTCCTCAGCGCTCATGAAATTATCACGCTCAGTATCAGCAACAACCTTGTCATGATCCTGGCCAGTATGCTTCATGAGAATCTCATTACCAACCTCACGGAGACGGAGAATCTCCTTGGCCTGAATCTGAATGTCTGTAGACTGTCCCTGAGCTCCTCCCAGTGGCTGATGAATCATAATCCTTGCATGGGGAAGGGCATAACGCTTGCCAGGGGCACCAGCTGTAAGCAGAAGTGAACCCATGCTGGCAGCCTGACCAACACATATAGTAGAAACATCAGGCTTTATATACTGCATTGTATCGTAAATAGCCAGACCAGCTGTAACTACTCCGCCAGGGCTATTAATATACAGATAAATATCCTTATCAGGATCCTCAGATTCCAAAAACAGGAGCTGAGCTACCACCAGATTTGCAACGTTGTCATCAATAGGTCCGCCAATAAATACAATGCGGTCCTTCAGAAGGCGTGAATATATGTCATAGGCACGCTCCCCGCGGCTTGACTGCTCCACTACCATAGGTACATAACTCATAAAATTCCCTGCCTTTTCTGCACGAAAACAAACAAATATTAATACATCAAGGGCGGAGTCCTGCTCCGCCCTTTTTATTAAATCAATTATCGCAATCTATACTATTATGCCTCTACAGCAGCCTCTACCAGCATCTGTGCAGTCTTTCTGCGCAGTACAGTATTGGTGAGATCCAGGAGACGGCCCTGCTCTGCAATAATCTTCTTAACCTGTGCTGGAGTTGCACCATAGGATACTGCCATAGCCTCGATTTCCTTATCGAGGTCCTCAGCCTCAACCTTTACACCCTCAGCCTTAGCTACAGCCTCAAGTACCAGGTCAAGCTTTACATTGTTCTCAGCAGAAGCCTTATAGTTCTCACGCAGCTTAGTAATATCCATGCCAGCATACTGGAGATACTGCTCCAGCTTCATGCCCTGAGACTCAAGATTCAGAGCCATCTGCTGAATCATGCTCTCTACACGGTTCTCAATCATAACTGCAGGAATGTCAACCTTTGCATTCTCACAAACCTTTGCCAGTGCAGCCTCACGCTTGTTGGACTCTGCTCTGCTTGCAGCACTCTTTTCAAGCTTCTGACGCAGGTCAGCCTTCAGCTCATCAAGAGTCTGGAAGGTGGAAGCCTTCTTTGCAAACTCATCATCCAGAGCAGGCAATACCTTCTTCTTGATGCTGTTGACCTTGCAGGCGAATACAGCAGCCTTACCCTTAAGCTCCTCGGAATGATACTCCTCAGGGAAGGTTACATTTACGTCCTTCTCCTCGCCAACCTTCATGCCAACCAGCTGCTCCTCGAAGCCTGGGATGAAGCTGTTAGAACCAACCTCCAGAGGGTAATCCTTGCTCTCACCACCCTGGAAAGCAACACCATCAACAGTGCCCTTGAAATCGAGAGTGATGAAGTTGCCATTCTCTACAGCAGCGCCTTCCTCAGCCTCTACCATATCAGCCTGACGGTCCAGCATAGACACCAGCTGCTGCTGAACATCCTCATCACTTACCTCAGTACTGAACTTCTCAATCTGAATACCCTTATACTCGCCGAGCTCAACCTCTGGCTTAGGGGTAACTGCAGCCTTGTACACAACATCCTGGCCAAGCTCCAGCTTCATATCCTCAATCTCAGGACGAGCTACGATATCAATATTCTGCTCCTCCAGTGCCTTTGGCAGAGTCTCGGAGATAATAGCCTCACCAGCCTCCTGCAGGATGTAATCCTTACCTACAGCACGCTCCAGAACCTTCAGTGGAGCCTTGCCCTTGCGGAAGCCAGGAATATTAACCTTCTGAGCAACCTTCTTAGCTGCCTTATCATAAGCCTTAGCCAGATCCTCAGCTGGAACTGTAACCTCTAATACTACCTGCTGATCCTTCTTCTCTGCAGTAACGTTCATTTTGTTGAATGCCTCCTAATTATATTGTAGTACGGGCTAGTATGCCTGCCCTATATCAGATTACGGCATACTTATACCCTCTATTTTAGCATAATACGCCATGTACATCATAATACCACAAACACGCCGTTCTGACAAGCAAATTAAGGAAAAAAGAGCTGCCAGACTCATGTCTGACAGCCCATGCTTACCTGTATAACCCCTGCTTGTAAATATACTGTTCTACAGCAGTAGGCACTATGTATTTAATGGAATAGCCCTTCTTTATACGGTTTCTGATATCAGTTGAGGAAATCTCCAGCTCAGGAGTCTCAAGCCGATGAATCTTTCTCTTTCCCAGTTCCCCAAATGATGCTTTTATCTGGTTCACGTCAGGCAGGCAACCCTGTCTGGAAGCACCGATAAAATGACACATTTCCAGCAGCTCCTCTATACGGTCCCAGGTATGAATCTCCTGTATAGCATCAGCACCTGTAATGAAATAGAACTCTGTATCTTCTCCAAACCTTTCCAGAAGCTCACGGATTGTATCGATAGTATATGAAGGCCCCGGCCTGTTCATTTCTATGTCAGATACCTCAAAATTAGGGTTAGAGCAAGTCGCAAGCACTGTCATCACATAGCGGTGCATAGCCTCCGTAACATCCTGATTCTGTTTATGCGGGGGTACCGCAGCCGGTATAAAAATAACCTTATCCAGATGATACTCATCACGTACTGCCTCTGCAGTCATAAGATGCCCTACATGTATGGGATCAAAGGTACCTCCTAAAATTCCCACTCTTTTCTTTTCTGCCATTACGAAAACTCCCAATAGAAGAGATAATATGCCGCAGCCATACTAAGCAGCATTATAATCAAAGCTCTGGAATAATCTACTATATCATGATGACCCTTATTATCATTCCAGTAATTGCGCACAGTACGCAAATATCCTAGAAACCTACCCATCAGCGTATATGACCTTCACCGTATACGAGATACTTTGTGCTGGTAAGAGCCATAAGGCCCATAGGACCTCTTGCGTGAAGTTTCTGGGTACTTATACCGATTTCAGCTCCAAATCCAAACTCACAGCCATCCGTAAATCTGGTTGATGCATTTACATAGACGGACGATGCATTAACTCTGCGCTGAAATAAATGGGCATTTCTGACATTATTTGTAATGATAGCCTCCGAATGTCCAGTGTTATACCTGTTAATATGCTCTATAGCACTATTTACATCATCTACAAGCTTCACTGAAAGAATCAGATCACCATATTCAGTACTCCAGTCCAGCTCCTCTGCCGGCTTCATATCTGGCACAAGCTCCAGACACCTGCTGCAGCCTCTCAGCTCACAGCCCTCAGCAGTCATGCGTTCCATCAGCAAAGGAAGGAATCCCGGTGCCTCCTTGGAATTTATCAGCAGCGTCTCCATCGCATTACATACGGATGGCCTGCTTACCTTTGCATTCACGGCAATTTCCAGGGCCATATCAAGATCTGCTCCCTCATCAACATATGTATGGCAGACACCAGTACCAGTCTCAATAACAGGCACAGAGCTGTTTTCCACTACGGTCTTTATGAGGCCTGCTCCCCCCCTGGGTATTATAACATCCAGGTAATCATTAAGCCTGAGCATAATATTAACTGCCTCGCGGTCTGTAAAGTCTACAAACTGGATTGTCCCTTCAGGTATGCCATTACTATAGGCAGCCTCTTGAAGAATGCCGATAATAACCTTGTTGGAACAGATAGCCTCTGAGCCGCCACGGAGAATAACAGCATTTCCAGCCTTAAGGCAAAGGCCAGCGGCATCGCTGGTAACATTAGGACGAGCCTCATATATTATTCCGACTACACCAAGAGGCACGTGAATCCGTCTGATTTCAAGGCCATTTGGGCGAACGGTTTCGTAATCACCCTCACCAACAGGATCTGGAAGAGATGCAGTCTGCCGAAGCCCGTCAGCCATGCCAGCAATTCTTTTTTTATCCAGCATAAGCCTATCCATATACGATTTTCTGACACCCTTGGCAACTGCATTTTCCAGATCGGCCTTATTGGCCTCTATAATCCTGCTGCTTTCTGCCTCAAGCCTGTCAGCCATAGCCAGCAATGCCTTATTCTTCACCACGGTAGATACCATGGTCATGGCATCAGCAGCCCTCTTGGCAGCCTCCGCCTTTAAAATCATCTGCTCTCGAATATCCAAGCTTGCCACTCTCCTAACTCAGACCATCAATACCAGATTATCTCTGTGTATAGCTTCTTCATGAATCTTTCCTTCAACAAATCCTGAAAGCTCTCTGGTTTTACACCCCTTTATCCTGTCAATGGTATCGCAATCATAATTAATGATTCCCCGGGCTATTTCACGTCCGTCATAAGCCAGCACCCGGACTGTACTGCCGGCACTATAATCACCTTCTGAGGCAGTTATACCTGCTGGCAGAAGACTTGAGCCTGATTTCAGTGCCGCCTCGCATCCCTCATCAACAGTTATATCCCCTGCAATCCGCTTGCCAAAAGCCAGCCAGCTTTTTCTTGCCTTAAGATGTGCCTCCTTCGGTGGGAAAATAGTGCCTATTTCAGCCCCATCAATAACCGAGCGAATTACATCTGTCATATCTCCTGGTGCAATGACCATAGTAACACCAGAAGCAGTAGCAATTTTGGCAGCCTCAATCTTAGTAAACATACCGCCGGTTCCCATAGATGATCCAGCGCCGCCTGCCAACCTCTCAATCTCTGGAGTTATTTCCTTTATCTCCTTTATGAGAATAGCATTCTTATCCTTCTGCGGATTTGCGGTATAAACTCCATCTATATCTGACAGGATTATAAGAGCATCCGCATCCACAATGGATGCCACAGTAGCCGAAAGGGTATCATTATCGCCTATTTTAAGCTCATCTATAGCTACTGCATCATTTTCATTGATAATAGGTACTACGCCAAGCTTCAGCATAGCCTGCAGAGTATTACGGGAATTAATATACTGCTTGTGCTGTACAGAATTTTCCTTGGTCAGAAGCACCTGACCTGAAACCTGACCATATTCAGAAAAAAACTTATCATATATATGCATCAGCATACCCTGGCCTACAGCAGCCAATGCCTGCCGCTCCTCTACACCAGAAGGACGCTTCTTAAGACCCATACGCACTACTCCAGCGCCAACTGCACCAGAAGTTACCAGAATAACCTCGCGTCCCTGGCTAGCCAGGTCTGAAAGCTCACGGACCAAGTGCTCTATTCTATAAAGGTTAAGCTTTCCGTTGTCATATAAAAGCGTACTAGTACCTACCTTTACAACAATACGCTTCGCCTGTTTTAAATGATTTCTTGCATTCATATGAAAACCCCTCTGCCTCTAAAACAACTCAATACTTATTTTGGCAGTTCAATTTTGGGTTTATCATAATTTCTGCGGAACAGCAGGCCGTTATGACCAATAACCTGTACAAGGTTAGAGTTGGTCCTGTCAGCTAATACAGCAATAGCTTCTTTAGGGTCCTCAAAGCAATTTTGAAGTACGCGCACCTTTATAAGCTCCCTCTTTTTCAGCACCTCAGCAGCTGATTGAACAACAGTAGGAGTAATTCCCTCCTTGCCAATCATAACTACAGGCTCCAGGGTCATGCCCATAGATCTCAGGAAGCTCTTCTGCTTGCCAGTCAGTGAATTCTTTATCAAGATTATCCTCCTCAATCACGATACTCAAATTCCATATCGCCGATATGTACTGTATTTCCCTCTTTAATTCCGCGTTCCTGCAGCTTTTTATCAATGCCTTTGATACGCCAGATATACTGGAAACGTCGTACTGCCTCATCATTGCCAAAATTGGTCATAGCAACAAGCTTCTCCAGTGCCTTGCCGCTGACAATAAAGTCACCGCTATCATTTCTAGTAATGGTAATCTCATCAGGATCCTCAGCCTTAGCATCATAAACCTTGCTTGTATCCTCTGCCTCAGGCTCCTCAACATACTCATCCAGAAGGACAGCAACACGCTTTATAAGCTCATCGAGTCCCTGTCTAGTGGCCGCCGAAATAGGGAATATTTCTATACCTTCCTTTTCTGCCAGCTCCCTAAGCCGAGGGAGATTTTCTTCTGCACCAGGAAGGTCCATCTTATTGCATGCAAGCACCTGAGGTCTTCTGGCAATTCTCTCGCTATATATCTTAAGTTCCTTATTAATCTTTAAATAATCCTCAACCGGGTCTCTGCCCTCAATACCAGAAGCATCGACAATATGTATAATAACCTTTGTACGCTCTACGTGACGCAGGAAATCATGACCCAAGCCAACACCCTCAGAGGCACCATCTATGAGACCAGGAATATCAGCCATAACAAAGGTCTTTTCATCGCCCAGAGAACCCACGTTAACAACACCCAGGACAGGGGTAATGGTAGTAAAATGATACTCAGCAATTTCAGGGCGAGCTGCTGAAACCTTGGCAATCAGGCTCGACTTGCCTACACTAGGATATCCCACCAGGCCAACATCAGCCAAAAGCTTCAACTCCAGCAGGAGATTCCTTGCCTCACCAGGCTCGCCCAGCTCAGCAAATGTAGGTGCTCTATTAGCACTATTAGCAAACTTGGCATTACCTCGTCCGCCACGACCTCCCTTAGCAATAACAGCCTCCTGGCCAACCTCAGTCAGATCAGCCAGAGTCTCTCCCGTATCTGCATCCTTAACCAGAGTACCTAAAGGCACCTTGACGATACAAGGTGGTGCATTGTGGCCATACTGATTCTTTATATCGCCATTTTCACCATTTTTGCCCACAAATTTCCTGTGAAAACGGAAGTCCAGCAATGTATTCATATTATTATCTACAACAAAAATAACATCGGCACCACGTCCGCCATCACCGCCTGACGGGCCACCCTTAGCTACAAATTTCTCCCGTCTGAAAGCAGATTTTCCATTACCGCCATTACCGGCAATAACCCTAATACTAATTCTATCAATAAATTGCATAATAACTCCTCAATCTATGTTAACCGTATTGTATAATTATAATCCCCGCCCTCTTTTAAAGCAAGAAATTTAAGACTTAGCAAAGATGCAAGTACCAGCTGAAAGACCAACATATATAACATATAAAAAAAGACTGCCACACCAGGTGCGGCAGTCTTAAATTCTCTTTATCCGACCGATTACTCAGCAGCGTAAACGCTAACCTGACGATTGAAACGGCCCTTGCGCTCGAAAGCAACCTTGCCAGCAATCTTGGCAAACAGGGTATCATCCTTACCGATACCTACGTTAGTGCCAGGATGGAAATGAGTACCGCGCTGACGAACCAGGATGCTGCCAGCAGTTACCATAGTACCAGCCTGCTCCTTAACACCAAGGCGCTTGGACTCACTATCACGGCCGTTACGAGTACTGGATACACCTTTCTTATGTGCAAACAGCTGTAAATCAAATGCGAACATCAGGGTTACACCTCCTGTACCTCTGAGATTTTTACTTCTTCAAGATCAAACTTTTGGACATCATACAGCCCAATAAGCATTGTCTCTAAAATTGCTTCAGTTAATTCATCAGGATCGCTCTTAAGCATAACATGCAAGTCACCACTAGCAACATGGAAATCCACTTCACGCTTCAGGTGCTGCCCTATTCCCTTCAAGGCTGTCTGGGTCAAGGAGGAAATCCCTGCACAGACAATATCACTGCCATACTCGCCGTGATGACCACTGACATCATATCCAGTGATAAATCCATCCGAATTTCGAAAAACCTTAATCTTAATCATGGATTAAGCTTCAATCTTCTCGATTACAACCTTAGTGAATGGCTGACGATGGCCCTGACGCTTACGATAGTTGGACTTAGCCTTGTACTTAAAGATGAGAATCTTCTTGTCCTTACCCTGAGCCTCTACCTTAGCGGTAACCTTGGCACCATCAACAACTGGCTTGCCTACAACGATGCCATCCTCCTTAACAACGGTCAGAACCTGATCGAAGGTAACAACATCGCCCTCTGCAGCCTCCAGCTTCTCAACAGTAATAACATCGCCCTCTGCAACCTTATACTGCTTGCCACCAGTTTTGATAATTGCGTACATAATTACACCTCCCTATAATAGTACTCGCCAGCTACGGTAGGAATCACTCCCTTTTGAAACCTCGCCGTGCGGTTGGGGAAAGCCACTAGACACAGGTCTAGAGCTCACTCAAAAAATAATAACATAAAAAGATATCTATGTCAATATCGAAACAAAGTAAGATCATAAAAAAAAAGAGATCATAAAGATCTCTTGATTTCAATGGCGGAGTGAGAGAGATTCGAACTCTCGCAGCCTTGCGACTCTAACGATTTAGCAAACCGTCCTCTTCAGCCTCTTGAGTATCACTCCATAAAAACTCCCTTCTCAAATGAGAAAGGAGTTGTACATTGCGTGGCAGGGGCAGTCCGCACCAGGTCGTATGTACAACCAGATATACCAAAACTACCTCATAATCGGATTTAAATCATTCCGACTAACTGCTTAACTCTTGCTTCACTGTCGGCTATTATGCCACATAAAATTCTCCTTGTCAACTAGAAAAAACAATTAATAAAATTAATATAACGTCATCAAGTAGTATTTTTTACTAATTTCTTTCCTATATAAAGTAAGCAGTGATTTTTACACCAAAATATGATATAATTAATTTAAAAAAAACGGAGGTTTTATGAATGAGAAATTCTGCTGCTGCTTTAAAAAAACTGGAAAGTGTTTCCTCATCAATGGCCATCGAAGATATTTTTCTGCCGAAAGAATTTATTGAAAAAATGAGCAGATTAGCCGATGGTAAGATTTCCATGGATGAAGTGATTTTTCAGTTAAACGAGGAGTATAATCATGGCTGATGTTTACTGCCAACCAAATTCAGATGTATTAAAGAACAAACTTGGAATCACCAATAAAGAAGAACTGGCTATCGCAGAAGCTAAGTTTTCGTTCGCAAGGCTAGTAGGAATGCAGGATAAGGCTCTGCCCAAAAATCCAACTTATGATTTAAAAAGACTTATGAAAATTCATAAAGAGATTTTCCAAGATGTATATGATCTGTCTCTTATACACATCTGACGCTGCCGACGATATGCAGTGTG
>CAMCDL010000049.1 GCA_945873565.1 uncultured Selenomonadaceae bacterium
TATAATCAGAAATAGTATCAATCATGCCGAAATCAGCATAATTATTGCTCATGCTGTCCTGGCAAGGAATACCAAGCATTGGTGTACCACCCCAGCCATAAACCTTTATGTTCATGTAGCGCCCAACACGCTCACTATACCAGGTGTCTTCTCTAAAATCCATTACAATCTCTCCCCGTAAAAAATATATAAATTAATTACCAGATGAAATATTGCCAAAGCAGTAATCAAAAAGAGCTGCGCATTCGTTAAATCTTGAGTCGTAATCTCGTGAATGCATAACAACTGCAATAAGCTCTCTGCCATTACGCTCGGCAGACGCCGCCAGACAATATCCGGCAGCCGAGGTATATCCAGTCTTAATACCAGTAACCGTCGGGTCTACATATAAAAGCTCATTAGTATTCCAGAAATCAATAGTTGTCTCTGGATAAAGCCAGGTAATATACTTGCACTGAGTACCCACTATATTCCTGAATAACCTGTTTTTCATGCCATACTGTGCAATAAGAGCCATGTCCCTGGCTGATGAAACCTGAAATCTATGTGGCATTCCATTTGCATTAATAAAGTAAGTATTGGTGGTTCCAATTTTCAGCGCCTTAGCGTTCATAAGATCAGCAAAGGCCTGCTGACTTCCTGCAATATACTCCGCCAAAGCTGTAGCTGCTGCATTATCAGATACCAGCATCATTTGCTGAATAAGATCAAACAGCCTGACCTGGACTCCTGTATGCAGAAAGGTTGATTCAACATTCTGGGCATCACGGCTTATTGTCACGATATCATCACGATTTCCAAGCTCCAGAGCAAGAATACAGGTCATCATCTTGGTAAGACTAGCTGGATACAGCTGAACATCTGCGTTTTTCTCATAAAGAACACTGCCATCCTCAGCATCTATTACAATGGCTGCTGATGCAGTAAGGCCAAGATCAGGATAAATTGGCTCAGCTGCTTCTGCAGCCTCAACCTCTTTGTGTTTATCATAGGCCTTATGGCGGGCCTCTGCTAAATCGGAATTACTCAGTAAAAATGCAAAAGCAATAAAAATGAATACTATGCGGCTAAATATCGTTTTTCTTTCAATAGTAAAAAACATACCTGATACCCATTAAGCCTCAAAACATTCCACAGGAATATATTTACCAGTTGCTACAAGCACCAGCCCCTGGTCAGTAAGCTTCAGAGCAGGAATTACTGGTAAACTGCAAAAGGATAATGTCAAAAATGGATTGATAAAGCTGTATACTCCAAGGGAGTGAGCTATTTCTCTGAGCTCTGCCTGCTTATCAGCAACCTCCTGAGCAGGCAGAGCTGTCATGAGGCCTGCAACAGGCAGCGGAAAGCATGAAAGGATTCTGCCATTTTCAACAATAACAATGCCTCCGCCAATCCTGCTTATTTCCTCAACAGCAAGAATCATATCCGTATCATTGGTTCCAGCAACAATAATATTGTGCGAATCATGGGCTATTGATGAAGCAATAGCTCCTGATTTTAAGCCAAGTCCTTTTACAAGGCCAAGTCCTACATTACCAGTTCCATGGTGACGTTCAAATACAGCCAGCTTCAGGATATCATTCTCTATATCGCTTATTACTTCCCCATTCTTTACAGCCACCTGAAGCTTAAAGTGCTTGGTCACTACCTGATAGGGAACAATGCCGATTACATTAGCCATATTGCCATTCATCGGTATTTTGAGGTCTTCTTTTCTTATTCCTTTAATGTTTATGGTATTCATGACCTCTGGTGGTATGACAGTTTTAGGAATATCCACCACAACGCCATCCGTACACACCAGCTGCCCGGATTTATATACCTGACGAGGCATCCTGACATTCTGGGAATCCATTACCAGTATATCAGCCTTATATCCAGGAGCAATTGCACCTACATCTTTAAGTCCGTAATACTTTGCTGTATTAATTGTAGCAATCTGTAATACAGTGGCAACTGGAACCTTTCTGGATATAGCCATCCTTACTATTTTATTTATGTGACCTTCCTTAAGCAGCTCCTCCGCAGAGATATCATCTGCACAGAAGCTGATATATGGCGCAGTATCCTGATTAATAATCTCTGATAGAGCCATAAAATTCTTGCTCACTGCCCCCTCTCTCAGATGCAGATGCATGCCTGCTCTGAGACGCTGCAATGCCTGCTCAGGCGTCGTACATTCATGATCAGATTTTATCCCAGCAGCTGCATAAGCCATAAGAGTCTTATCCTTAAGTCCAGGAGCATGACCCTCAACAAGAATGTTATCAGCCATGCTAAGCTTGGCATATACTCCCTCGTTTAGATTAAGCACTCCATGAAAATCCATCATTTCGCCCAGCCCCAGAACTCTGGGATGGCTTAGAATCGGCTTAAGATCATCCGCTTCAAGAATCGCTCCTGAAGTATCTAGCCTGGATGACGGCACACAGGAAGGAAGGGTCATATACACATTAAGGGGAATCCTCTCAGTTGCTTCGAGCATAAATCTGATACCCGCGGTACCGCATACATTAGCTATCTCATGAGGATCCATGATTACTGTGGTAGTACCATTGGAAATTGCCGCTCTTGCAAATTCATCTGGTAAAAGTGTAGAGCTTTCTAAATTGATATGCGAATCAATATATCCTGGCAGCAGGAATTTTCCAGAAAGGTCAATTTCAGTTATGCCGGTGTAATTTTCCCCCACTCCAGCAATATAACCATCAACAATTGCTACATCCGCGTTCAGGAACTCTCCTGTAAAGACATGAAATACCTCAGCATTCTTCAATACAAGATCTGCTGGCTCGTTGCCTAATGCAACCTGTACAAGCTTCTTTCTATCCAGCATCTGTCTGTATTTCCCCTTTACTTACATCATCTAAAAAATCAAACCTATCTGAATCCCAGCCTCTTTCGATACTATTATCAGGTCTGAATTCAAAAGCTTCATTTTCGTTTGCTGGCAGGCTAGTAGCGCGCCAGCTTATGAGATATGCATTCTCATAATCAAGCTCAATTACAATTTTCTGCCTTGTATCAAGAACATAGCGATAGATGTAGAATATGTGACCATCAACATTCTCATGCTCAGCTTTACCATAGGCCTTAGCCAGCGCAGCCTTCATGCTTCCCCATCTGATATTATTGCGCATGGTATATTTCTTCAAGGCTCTTTCTCCAAGAAGGATATCCGCCACCTTGTTATCCTTTCTGGTAACACAGACGGTAACATCCTTAGGATAGGTGTATCTGATTACCTCAACACCGAATACTGTCATCTCAGTATCAAACATGGGCTCTCCCAGGATTTCCTGCAAAACCGAAGCATCGTCTCCTAAGCTAATCCCATTAAAGGATAAATCATTTTTTTCAACTGAACCCAGCTTCTCAGCCATTGATGCAGTGCTGTTAAAAATAAATAAAAGTATAAGAACGGAAAAAAATATGTAAAGCTTTTTCATATTTCCTCCTTTCAGGAGCGCCTATTTTTTCAAGCTGGTTCCCTTATCTACAATCATGTCTACCCATTCCTCGTGGAATCCAGTATCCATAAGCATTTCTTCCAGAGAACGGATACGACGCTGGCTTATAAACATCTCCACCCGCTCGCGCTCAACAGTCTTGTAAATGTAAAAATCCTGACCCTCGGTATCATCAGCTGGAAAAGCAACTGTATACTCATGATATTCCTCATCTGTCATAGATTCATAAATTGTGCTGGTTCTAGGAACATAAGCCTGCCAATCAATAGGCTGGCTGGCATTAAGCTGCTTAAGCTCATAAACCAGAGGCTGGACAGCATCACGATATTCCTGCAATGCATCCTCAAGCTCCTTAGTATCTTCCAGGATTATCGCACACACCAGATCCTTCAAGTCATCATGATGAGTAGAAATATCCAGCTTAAGAAGCTGTGATGAATCCTCAATACTGTCAACCCAGCGCTGTACAGCATCTGTCATCCGCTGCTTAGCTTTGGCAGCTACCAATTCATCCAGCATGTGGAGGTCATGGCACAGCTTGATTATTTTCTGGCCGGGCTTATCTGAAGAAGCCAGCTCCTTTTCTGCACAAGCCTGACAATAGCCTACAGCCTGATAAGTAAAATCCTCGTCCTTCAGCCTTGCCTCATCAGGAAATTCCATTCCCATCTCAGCGTAAACCCGCTTCTGGTCATCAATGCGGCTCTGGCTGAAATAGGTGATGCCATCATTGTCATTGCGGAAATTAACTATGAACTCACCTTTGCAGGCCGGACAGTGATAAGCCTTATTCTTAAGCCTGACACCAACATAATCGTGATATGGGTCATCTGGCTTGAAGAATCCGTATGGCATTGCTTCTACAAAAGCATAGTTATATACATTCAATAGATTATCAGTAATTCTTGTCATATCAAGTTCGCGCATATTGCACCTCGCATAATTAGTCTTTATATATTATAAAGGTTTTTTAATCAATTAACAAGAAAACAAAAAAGGACTCATCTGCATGAGCCCACAAGTCTTTCGATGGAGGTGACACCCAGATTCGAACTGGGGAATAAAGGTTTTGCAGACCTTGGCCTTACCACTTGGCTATGTCACCATAAATATGGAGCGGAAAACGAGACTCGAACTCGCGACCCCCACCTTGGCAAGGTGATGCTCTACCAACTGAGCTATTTCCGCATTTTTGTTAAGATGGCGACCCGAAGGGGACTTGAACCCCTGACCTCCGCCGTGACAGGGCGGCATTCTAACCAACTAAACTACCGGGCCGCAATTCAGCGTCGCACATCAGCGACATGAATTATTATAAATGCTATTTAAGTATTTGTCAACATTTAATTGGCAAGTTTTTTATATTCAATCAAATCTAGTCATCTGATACAGAGGAGATGCATCCGGTTTTTTATCATTTGGCGGTACCAATACATACTGATTGTTCTGTTTATCCAGCCAGCCAATTTCTTTAAAAACATGGATTGCTGCTATACATGACTCTAGCTCCTCCTGAATATTATATTGCTTCCTGAGGTATTTCTGAAGCTCCCTTCCGCCATCTGGTACAAAGCCTGATGAATTCTGACTGTCCCTCAGGAAGCAGTAGACATTCCTGAGAAACCCGGTAGTAAGCTGAATAGGCTGCTGAAAAGAGTCAATCCAGTAATCCACGCTCTGGTTACCATTAAAATCATTGACTCTTGGAGTATATATTAGATCAAGGGCATGAGCTGATATATAGCTAGCCTTATCGGCATTATTCCATGACTTGCAGCAGATTCCCCCTGGCAGAATGAATTTTAGATGAGTCCCCTCTGCACCAAAGCTTCTGGTATCTACAGCCTGCAGTCCTCTAGCAGCAAATACTGGCTCACAATTCCCCCTGCCGCAAGGCTCCATGCGCCTTAGCTCATTAAGTAGTTCCAGTGAAATCTCCGACGGCTCGGTAATAATATCAATGTCAGCCTTCTCAATGAAATCCATAGGCTTTATATGCTCTTTAGCATATTCATTAAGAACTCGCCTCAGCTCATCAATATTCTCTTCCTTCAATGAGAATCCTCCAGCCATAGGATGGCCGCCATACTGAATAAGCAGCTGAGGATGCTGCTCATTTATAGCATCGAAAACATTTTTAACGTGAAAGCCATCTATACTGCGACAGGACCCATAGCCGATACCGTCATTGACCGAAATAACATAAGCCGGCCGATAATATGTATTCTGAAGGCGACTGGCTACCAGTCCCTTAAGTCCCTGATGCCAGTTCTCTCCCGATACTACCAGCACATACCTGTATTCCTCGTCCTGAGTCATCAGCTGCTCCTCAGCCAGTCTGCAGGCCTCCTTTATAAGCTGCTTACGCTCTGAATTGCACTGGTCTATTTCCACTGTAAGAGCATCCGCCTCTTTCTTATCTTCTGTAAGCATAAGACGCATTACAATATCAGCAGTAGACATGCGTCCAGGAGAGTTTATCCTAGGAGCCAGGTCAAAGCTTATATCCTTACCGGAAAGTTCTCTGCCAAGCAATCCAGAGCTCTCTAGCATACTTTTAAGGCCGATTATCTTAGTATTTCTTATAGCCCTCATACCCTCATATACTATTTTCCGATTTTCTCCCTCTAGAGGCATCATATCGGCAACGGTACCAATAGCTGCAAGCTCAATTCCGAAAGGCAGCTCCTCCTCCTTCAGGTCAAGCCATAAAGCCTGACAAAGCTTAAAGGCAATACCTGCACCACAAAGATTAGCACCCTTGTAGCTGCAGTCCTCCCGAAGGTAATCTACTACAGCAATGGCTGGCGGAAGTTCTTTTCCAGGAAGATGATGGTCAGTAACTATAAAAGTCAGCTTGTCAGACATTGCTTTTATTTCTTCAACTGCTGATATGCCATTATCCACAGTTATAATGAGACTGGCCCCCTCCTCATATAGCTTATTAAGCGCTGCAGGACGAATACCATATCCCTCAATGAAGCGGTCTGGTATGTAATAATCAACATCAGCACCCAGCTTCCTAAGTACAAGAAGCAATAGGCTTGTAGCAGTAATTCCATCCGCGTCGAAATCACCAAAGATTACAATCCGCTCATGCATTTCAATTGCAGTTCGTATCCTTCTAACAGCCTTACGCATATCAGGAAGCTCGTAGGGATCAAAAAAAGGCACTGCTGACGGATTCAGATATTCAGCTGCCTTTTCAGGCACGTCAAAACCTCGGCCTATAAGAATCCTAGCAAAAATCTCAGATATATGCTGGCTGCTCATAAGCGCGCTGACCTTTTTATTGTCATATTCCTTTGTCCGCCACAGTTTTTTCATAATCTATTCCTTATATCAGCGCATAGCTTCATTATACTCATACTGAACAAACTCACCAAGGGACTTTGCACACTCCTGGCAAAGTTCAGTATTAGCGCTATTTATAACTCTATTAATGTATTGAGGAACCCAGCTCATAACATGCTGCTGAATAAAGGCACCATATGCCATCTTAATATGTGGAATAACCTCAGACGGCTTCTTCTGAAGCATAAGCAGCATAAGCTTCATAAACATAAGCTCCGCAATAATGGAATCTGGCTTTACCTCTAGCGGCAATACAAGTCCAGAATTACCATAAATATCTGCCAGCTCCTTGGCTTTATCCACATGATTTCCGCAATAGGCTGAAGATCTTATTGGCACAAGGTTCTCACTAGAAATTACCATAATCTGTTTGTAGTCCAGCTCAGCCTCCAGGATATCAAAGGAAATAAATTTCCTGCTGATAATTCGAATAGCCTTGGCTCCTTCATTTATATCACCCTTAAAATATTTAATAAGAGAGTCACAAGCATCTATTCTTTCAGCTAAGGTTAACTTAATTGTCGGCATACTATCTCTCCCGCTACAATAAAAATTGACTTTTACATCTATTATATCATAACAATGTCCATTTAACACGACATTTTGTATTATTTCCTAGCACATTCGGAGGTATCACCTCGCAAAACATCCAGGCCATGCTTTAATACTGGCAATATATATTCCAAGCATTCGGCAACAGCTTTGGGACTTCCTGGCAGATTTACAATCAGGCTCCTTTTATATATGCCAGCTGCTCCACGGCTAAGCATGGCTCTTGGAGTAAACTGAAGGCTGTAAGACCTGATAGCCTCTGGTATACCAGGCACCTGTTTCTGGCATACAGCTATTGTAGCCTCTGGAGTCACATCCCTCTCCGAAAACCCTGTTCCACCAGTAGTTATTATAAGGGCAATTCCTTTGTCCCCGTAACCCCTGAGACACTCCTCAATACTCTTCTGACTATCTGGCACAATTTCGCGTCCGGCAATGTAATAGCCGGCAGCCTGAAGTAATTCCTCAGCCTTAGCTCCACTAAGATCCTCCCGTTCACCTCTTGACCCTTTATCACTGGCAGTAATAATCGCAGCGTCCATAGGCATAACCCCTTCATATACCTCCAGATCCAATCCAGGCATTAACCAGCCACCATGAAGAACCCTGGCAAAAACGCCCTCCCTTGGCATAACGCAATCACCAGTTTTTTCCCGAATTTCACAATTACTATGGCATTCCTTGCCTATCTGAGTAAGCTCTAATATAACTTCTCCAGCCTTAAGCCTTGTTCCAACAGGAAGCTCTTTAAAAATGAATCCCTCGGCCAGAATATTTTCACCAAAAGCCCCAGGAGACAGCTCCATGCTCCCTCCTTTAAAATTCTCAAAGGCCGATGTTCCCAGAAGGCTTATCTGACGGTGCCAGCTTCCGGCATGAGCATCGCCCTTAATACCGTAATCTGCAACAAATTCAGCTTTGTCTATCGGGGTTTTGCAGGTTCCCCGTCCCCTGCTTATGCAAATCGCTCTGATTTTACCCATAAAGCCGAAGCCTATCCTCCTATCTGAAACATATTCCTGGTTTCTCTTTTTTCATGTATTTTATCCATGAAGCAATGAGAAGCCGGTTTCATCCATATCGCTTCATTAATGCTTTTTACCAGTTCATCACCTGAATCATCCCTAGCAAGAAGCTCTTTTATATCTATCCCATCTGAATAGCTTAGGCAGGGCTTAAGAATTCCATCTGAGGTAAGCCTGATACGATTACAGCTGGAGCAGAAGCTATGATCTAGAGAATCAATAAAACCTATTTTCCCCCTAAAGCCCTGTAGCCTGTAATATTCAGCAGGTCCTGATAATTCATCCCCGGATGGAACCCTTTCCATATAACCAAAAATGTCGGAAAGCATTTTTTTTATTTCATCCATTCCTATTCCCTTCAGGTCTGAAGCTATGATACTTCCGATGGGCATCAGCCTGATGTACCTCACACTTATATCATTATCCCTGGCCAGCTGAGCCAGTTCAGCAACCTCATTCTCGTTTATGCCCTTTAACGGAACACAGTTTAGCCTGATATTACTTATACCGCTATCAAGAGAAGCTGCCAGTCCCTTCAACACCCTATCAAGACCATCATCACTTCCAGTAATACAGCTATAGGTTTCAGGATGCATTGCATCCAGACTTATATTAATATGCGTCAATCCAGCTTTTGCCAATGATGCAGCCAATGGTTCAAGAAGAATGCCATTAGTTGTGATTCCAATCTCTTCTATACCATCTATTTCCTTTAGTCTGAAGATTAATGACTGTATTCCTTTATAAAGCAGCGGCTCGCCACCAGTAAGCCTAAGCTTGCGTATGCCAGCAGTCACCAATGCCTTTGCAGCTCTAAGGATTTCAATTTCACTTAGCTCCCTGGCATATGCCCTGTTCAAATTATGTGGCCTGCAATAGCTGCAGTTTAGATTACAGCGGTCTGTAAGCGAAATTCTAGCATATTCAATTTTTCTCTGCTGTCCATCTCGCATTACAGCTCACCCTAGTCTTTTCCGAAGCAGCACAAAGGATAGTGACATATTTCGCATCCCTGGCAAAGACCGCCTACCCCCAGATGACGTACATCCTGCCTGCTGATTCTTTTTCCAGCAATTATCCTTGGCAGCATAATATCAAATATAGTAGTCCTGGCATACATGACACAGCCAGGAAGGCCCAATACAGTAATCTCACGTCCCGCATATGCCAGATAGGAAATCAAAAACATAGCTCCTGGCAGAACTGGAGCACCGTAGGTAACTATATCTGCTCCGGATTTTTTAATAGCCAGTGGCGTCCTATCATCAGGATCTACACTCATACCGCCAGTACAAATAATTAAATCCATACCAGCAGCAGCAAGCTCCTTTATGAATTGTGCTGTAGTGTCCGCATCATCACCAGAAACCCGATGTTCATTTACGTCTATCCCATATTGCCTAAGCTTTGCTTCAATAACTGGAGTAAATCCATCCTTGATTAGCCCCTTGGCTACTTCATTGCCAGTTGTAATCACTCCAGTTTTAATCCTACGATAAGGCAATAGCTCCAAAAGCGGAATATCACCAGCAATCATCTCAGCCTCTTCTAATCGCTCTTTTTTTATAACAAGGGGAATTACCCGCATGCCAGCCAGCTTTGCTCCTTTTTTTACTGGCATATAATCAGGCAGGGTAGCAATACACATATCCTCAAGATTGTTAATTGCATCGATTCTGCCAGCATCAGCCCTAAAGACACCATCATGCTGTGCTACCAGCTCTATTTTTCCTTCCTTGACAGCTGTAGGTTCCATACCAATATTCCTGCAGAGCTTAACCAGCCTTTCTGCAGCTTCATTTTCGTGAAGCATGGACTCATTAAATTCCCAGACATAAAGATGCTCTTTGCCCATTGAAAGAAGTACAGGTATATCATCTTCAGCCACAATATGCCCCTTCCTGAACCTTGCGTCCTTTGACACTCCAGGAACAATCTGCGTCAAATCGTGACAAAGGACATGACCTGCCGCCTCAACAGTTCTTATAAGCTTCATTTATTTTCTCCTATTTATGCTATAGACACAGCAATTCATAGCAATTACAAAAAAAATGGAAAACACAATTAGAGCTGCAGTCCAGTATACTGCCTGCTCAAAATCATTTGCCTGAATTGCTGAATAAATTGCAGTAGACATTGTCTGGGTCTGACCTGGTATATTGCCAGCTAATATAATGGTAGCACCAAATTCACCAAGTGATCTGGTAAAGGCCAGTATTAGCCCAGCAATAATACCGAATTTGGCACATGGCAGCATTATATTAAAAAAAATACGTCTTTCAGATACACCAAGGCTTCTGGCGGCATCCAGCATATCAGCATCAAGCTGCTCAAAGGAAGCCTTTACGGTTTTATACATAAGCGGACATGAGACAGCTGCCGCTGATACTACTGTAGCTGACCAGCTGAAAACTATATTAAGGTCAAGTCCCTTGCGACCAAACAGCAGCAGCAGCAGAAATCCCATAGCTGCAGGTGGTAGAACCATTGGCAGGGTTATCACTGCATCAGCCAGTGCTTTGAAACGCTTCATACGTACAACTGCAAAAGCCAGAGCAATTGATACAAAAAAGGTAATAAAGCTGGAAACTGCCGCCGTTTTAAAAGATATTATTAATGGTGAAACATCCATAATCATACATCCTGCAGAGCTCTAATCTGCGCGCTTAAAACCATAGCTCTCCAAAATACTTATTCCCTGAGGAGAACGGACAAAGGCTATAAAACTGTTAGATTCATCATAATACCGGCTGTTTTTTACAACAGCTGCCGGATATATTATAGGATCAATGCTTCCTTGCGGAGCCTCGCAGACTACTTTTACCTCAGGGCTCACAAATGCATCTGTTGCATACACCAGTCCACAATCAGCTTCTCCCATAGCCGTCCAGGCCAATACCTGTCGTACATCAGATGCCAGTACCAGCCTTCCCTCTACAGCACCTTTAAGCTCAAGCCTTTCTAACAGCTGCTGAGCATACTGACCAGCAGGAACCCCCTTATCCCCAATTGCAATAGGCTTGATATCCTTCCTAGCTAAATCCTGCAGTGAAGTAATATTCAAATCCGAATCATTAGGCACTACTAATACGAGACTGTTCATCAGAATATTCACTCTGGTTTCTGGATAAATACATCCGGATTTCTCCAGCATATCCATCTGCCTTAAGCCAGCAGAAAAAAATAAATCTGCCTGCCCTCCATTTTCAATAGCCTGCTGCAAAGCTCCAGAACTGCCTGTATTTAGAGTGAAGTGAACCTCTGGATGCTGCTTTGAGTATTCCTTTGTCAACTCAGCCATCACCTCAGTAAGGCTTGCTGCTGCTGCAAGCTGCAGCTCAATATTCTTCTCTGCTTTACTGCCGTTACCTGAACAGCCCGCCATAAAAACAGCGGTTGCGAAAACCAAAAGCATGACAAATATAAAAGTGTATGTTTTCATAAGATAGGCTTTCCCTTTCGTTTATTGACGAAGAAACATAATTGAAGCTTCAGGAATTCTCAGCCCAAACTCCGTCCCATTTTTAAGAAATGATATATCTTTAATATACTCTTTTGATATCTCCGCTTTAATTGCTCTGCCCAATGTGCCAGATTTTCTAAAATAAAGAAAATACGACGATGTATTTTCAACAGCTCTGAGCAGCTCCATAGTATATACACAATCCTGCTCAGTATCTGCTGCCAGTTCCAGCGCTCTGCTACTTATGGCTATATACCGACACCAGTCGGGAATTATGTTATTAAACGTTATATTGATACCATATTCATCAGCTATTAATTCTTTATCACCGACTATGCTGATGGATGAAATATTACTGAAGCCAGCATTAACAGCCTCAGCTGATGTTTCAGGCCTGCTGATAAGCTCATGCTTTTCCTTTACAGGAAAAAGCTTTCCATCCTGAATTACAGCCATCTTATCAGATAATCTGAAGGCTTCGTCTACATCGTGGGAAACAAGAATAGCACTGTTTCCATAAAAAAATAGCAGTCTATCAAGCTCTGATTCAAGCTGCTCCTTGACATAGGTATCCAGCGCTGAGAAGGGCTCATCCAGCAAAAGCAGCTCCAGGTCTGCCGCCACAGCCCGTGCCAATGCAGCTCTCTGCTGCTGCCCGCCTGATAATGCTGAAGGAAAAGCATCTTTAAGACTGCTTATGGAAAAGGAGGCTAATAGGTCTTCAATTCTTTCAGGCTTAAGGTCTGCCCTTTCTTTCATAACAAAGGAAAGGTTTTCCTCCACCGTCATATTAGGAAAAAGAGCATAGCTTTGGAATAGATAGCCAATCCGCCTCTGCTGAGGTGAAAGATTTATCCCGCAGCTGCTGTCATACAATACCTTTCCGTTTAAAGATATATAACCATCATCAGGTCTTTCAAGTCCAGCTATACATTTCAGAAGCATGGATTTTCCTGCACCAGAATGACCTAAAATCCCCAGCACCTCATTCTTCAGTTCAAAATCCGCCACAAGCTCAAAGCTTCTTAATCTCTTTTTTATATTTACCTTAAGCTCCATAGCACTTACCCGCTCCTGAAAATTCCTATACCCTATTATTCATTCCTGAATATTCCGCTCTTGCCGCCTTCCTTATAGCATAGATGCACATCCTCTATGCGCATGGTCTTATCAATGGCCTTACACATATCATAAATTGTTAGCAAGGCAACAGTAACTGCATGCAGTGCTTCCATCTCAACACCGGTACGGCCTGTAACCTTAAGCATAGCAATAGCCTGAATAGCCAAATCCTCTGGCATCATTACAAAATCCACGCTGCATTTAGTAATAGGCAAAGGATGACATAAAGGAATTATCTCACTAGTTTTCTTTGCTGCCATTATACCAGCAATACGTGCAGTAGCCAGCACATCTCCCTTGGGAGCAGTACCATCAGTGATAGCGTTATAAACCTCGTCACTGACACGTATTATGCCACTGGCAATTGCCTTGCGGCTGGTCTCCGGC
Source organism: uncultured Selenomonadaceae bacterium (assembly GCA_945873565.1). GTDB lineage: Bacteria > Bacillota > Negativicutes > Selenomonadales > Selenomonadaceae > CAMCDL01. The sequence goes on from CAMCDL010000049.1 coordinate 13,377, forward strand.
TTTTCCGTTACATCCACCATTATGGCATTGCCGTTTTTATCAAAATGAGTCAGCGCATCCATATAGATATTCAGCTCCTATTACACACAATAATCCTAAATTATATGAATTCTATAACAATACATTTTTTCCTGCCAAAAAAAGCTATAAAAAAAAGCCATCACCGAAGTGATAGCTTAATTATTGATTTATTTTTCTTCATAAGGAGTGATAACAATCAGAAGACATCCCAAAGCAACCGGCAATATACTCAGAAGCAATGATGCTGATAAACCAATAACATCTCCTATAGCAGCGGTTATAGCAGCTCCTATACTTCCAAGGCCGAAGGACATGCCCATCATCATTCCAGAGGCAACACCCGTAAATTCAGGCATAAGCCGCTGACTCCAGACAATAGAACTAGGCTGACCTGCCTGAACCAATGCTCCTGATAAAAATAAGGCAATAAGCGAAACAGCATCTATAGCTTCACTGCTAAGGAATAAATAGGCAGGAATAGCCGATATCCCCAGGGACACAACCAGAACCCTTTTATGATTCAGCTTATCGCCTAAATAGCCACCTATCAGACCACCAAGGGAAGAACCCATCAGGAACAATGTAAGAATCAGACCGCCAGCAACAGCACTATAGCCATTTTTTAATATCAGCAGTGGAAGAAATGTAGAAATTGACATATGCGTCCAGCACCGCAGCCCCATAGCCAGATTAAGCTTGACTACAGACCAGTTTTTAAGCGCACTAACGATTGATGGCTGCTCCATCTCATCATCAGCTGACCTGGTAGCTGATGGAATCTTATATACCCCAGACCAGAGATATCCTGCCAGCAAAAGAAAGGCTGGCAAGGTAAGCCATGGCAGCTGTTCTATCTGCAGATGCTCCAAAAAGCATACTACAACAAGGGGTGCTGCTGCAAAACCGATATTTCCTCCTGCTACAAAATAGGACATTGATTTTCCCCTGGATTCATCATCAGTAATCTTACCGATAATCGATGATGCCAATGGATGAAAGGAAGAAACGGTAATTCCCAGCAAGGCCAGCATGAAAAATACCATGTACTGCTCGGTAAGATACCCCACACTGCAGATAATCACACCGCCAAGGGGTATAGCAAAAAGCAGCACCCTCCCCATATTATGCCTGTCAAAGTAATAACCGAAAAAAGGCTGCATCAGATTTGCTGTAATAGATAACACCATCACCAGAAGTCCGCTTATGGCAAGAGAAAAATCAAACTTTACTATAAGCACAGGAAGCAGTACCGGCAGGAAATTATTATAAAAATCATTTAAAGCATGCCCACAGGACAACAGCACTATATTCAGCATGGAAGAACCCTTTTGCATAATCATCCCCCAATCACAAAACTGAAAAAGCCCTTAATTGCATACCAGATACTCAGGAAAAATGATTTTTTCTCAATTTCTTCATCTGCTATCAGAGCTGCTGAGGCAGTGCGCTCACCATCATATATCAGATAGACACGGCCCACCTCATCTCCCTTAGCAATTGGTGCTTTCAGGACCTCCAGTTCATTACTAACCACAACCTGGATACTGTAAAGCTCTTTCTCTGATGGATCAATACCTGCAATTATATTCTTATCAGCATGGGCCTTCAGCTTATTCTTTCTTCCACCCTTAACATCCAGCTCA
>CAMCDL010000050.1 GCA_945873565.1 uncultured Selenomonadaceae bacterium
CGCTCCTGACCTTATCGCTTTCGCTCCGTCAGTCAGCTTTTATATAATAACTCAGATTTTCCAAATTGTCAACACTCTTTTTTAAGTTTTTCAATTTTTCTGAGAAAGAAAATGGTGGGCAGGGATGGATTCGAACCATCGTAGCCTACGGCGACGGATTTACAGTCCGTTCCCTTTAACCACTCGGGCACCTACCCATATCATGGTGACCCAGGAGGGACTCGAACCCCCGACCCTTTGATTCGTAGTCAAATACTCTAATCCAGCTGAGCTACTGAGTCATTGTCCAGATGCATTCGCAACCGACATATGGTATAATATCACAAGATGTATTACTTGTCAACACTTTACAAAAGGAGAATCATTCATGTCATTTGTGGTAACTAAGCTTATAACTTCCGAAAAGGGTATGGATTTCTACCTGATTGGTTCCTTCTCCACCTTGAAAAAGGCTGCAGCCGCAGCTACAGAGGAATACAAAAATTATAATAAGGCAGCCTCCTTCATTAACCTGGAAATGGTGAATGAATGGCTTGGAACCCGCGGTGAATATTCCTTCCGTCAGGACAAAAGGAATCGTATCCAGCTTGATATAAGCGAAACAAATGATGATACCCTCATCCCAGCAGAACACCAGCGAATTTATTCCTGCCACGAGGAAGCAGAGACAGCTAATCTGGAGCTTAGCCAGAGTATGGTTAAGGATGGTATCAATAAGGCAGAAAACTAAGGCTGCCGCCTCTTATTTACATAAGTACAACTGAAAGCCCCGCGCCTATACAATGCGCGGGGCTTTTTTATGGAATCGGCTACCATCGAATCATATGTTTTATTTATTTAGAACGTTTAAAGCCTAGGAAGTTTCTTTTTCTCGGTCTCTTATAGGTTCTCTCCCATGACATTACAGCTTCCAGCACCGAACCCGATACACAGCGGGACTTTGCGGAGATAGTAAAGCAGTTCGCTGGCTTGGTGCTCGGGTCTACTTCAGCTATCTTAAGACCAGCCTTAACTGGACAGCCGTCATGCAGCAGGCCGCGCAATACACCTGCTACTGGAGTCTTTACCTCAAACTCAGTACCGTCATCCTTTACAAGCTTAGTAATAGTCTCATCTTTTTTTACAACGAAGGACAAAGGATGCCCCGCCTCAAGGTGACCAGCACAAGGGGCAATTATTGTATGCGACGACTTCATGGAAGCCCTTACCTCAATAGTTTCCTGCTCTGGCATTGCCATACCCTCGCGGATAATACGGCCAAGATTATGTCCCTGCACTGTCTCAATAACGCAGTCCACATCCTTGCCAGCAATAAACCCTGGTCCGATACCGATAGTCAGTGGTGCCATATTCCTGCTGGTTCCCAGATTTCTCTTAGCATACATTGCATCAACTACTACATCTGGCTCCAGCTCCCCAATCAGCTTCCCCTCAGGATCAACAGCAATAACCATCTGGTTTTCCTTCAGCATCTTAACCGCCGATACTGAATCAGTAACCCTTGTACAGGAAACACGCTCTACTTCCTTCCTGCCATCATATACAGCTTCAGCAAAAACAATATTTCGGCGTATAGCTGACGGATATTCCTTCTCCAACAGCATAACCTTATATCCAGCATTAAACAGCCTATGAGCTATGCCCGTTGCCAGCTCGCCAGCTCCACGGATAATTACCAGCTTTTCCATGCTTTGCACTCCTTACATATTCAACATAACTCACTAAATCAGCTTTCTTCATATGGTCTGACTCTAAGGGCTACATCCTTTTCATGACAGATTTTTCTGCAGGCATCAATTTCAGGTTGGTCCTCAACCTGATCAACAACCGTCAGCACTACATTTTTAATATATTTTTTACAATTCACTGCAAAATCAAGCATTGCATCAAATGACCTTATTCCAAATTTAGCTCTGGTAAGCTCCAGATACCTTTCAGCATTTGATGCGTTAAGGCTGATGGATATAGTATCAAGGATTCCCCCAGCAAACTCCCTAGCAGTATCTCGCCCATATTCAAGATCAGACAGTCCATTGGTATTCAGTCTGGTTGGAATATCTGGCCTCACTTTTTTTACATACCCCAGAAGCTCTACCAGGTCAGCCAGCCTCTGAGTTGGTTCACCAAACCCGCAAAAAACTATCTCTTTGACGTACTCCCAAGGAATCCTGTCAATTTCTGACTTAACAGTATCCACAGAAGGCTCCTCTTTAAGCCAGAGTGTGTTGTCTTCATTAAAGCTTTTAAAGGGTCTTAAACAGAACACACAGGCACAATTACAGCGATTGGTCAGATTTATGTATATACCGCGCTTACCTTCTGGCTGTTCCTTAAGGCTATCAGCTATATTTAGATAACGCCCACCCTTATGAGTCGCATAAACTATCATTTTTTAGCACCTCGCAATAAAGCACAATTATTTAAGTTCAGTAAGATACTCCTCGAAAGCTAGACCATGATTCCAAGGAAGCTCCAGCTCCTCTGTATAGGCAAGAGCCTTAGTTATAAAGGCAGCCGCCTTCTTTACTGCATCTATTAATGGAAGTCCATTAAGCATTCCTCCAGCAACAATAGCGGCAAATGCATCTCCAGTTCCAGAACGGTCGCCACCTATTTTAGGCTCCCAAAGAGCCATAGGCGACTGTCCCTTTTCATATACAAAATTTTTTATTCCCTTATCACCGTGAAGTCCAGTAATAACCACCTGGCTAGGGCCCTTTTCTGCCAGAGCTATTGCCATTTCTGCCAGCTCCTCATCAGATATCTTGCCACCTTCGGGATAATCCACATCCAAAAGCTGGCATGCTTCCGTCAAATTAGGGGTAAGCAAATCTGCATAACTCAGCAACCGTTTCATCTCATGGCAAAGCTCAGGTGTATAGGATGAATACAGCCTTCCATAATCTCCCATAACCGGATCCACCATCACTCTAGTGTTTTCCCTCTTAAAACGGCGGAAGAAATCAAGGACTATATCTATCTGCTCCTTTGAACCAAGAAAGCCAGTACAAATACCATCAAATTCCAGATGATTCTCTTCCCAGTTATCCATATATGGACGCATACGATCAGTATAATCATCTATAAAGTGTGATTCAAATCCAGTATGTACTGATAATATAGCTGTAGGCAGAGGACATACCTGTATTTTCATAGCAGATATCAATGGAATCTGCACAAGGGCTGAACAGCGGCCAAAACCAGTAATGTCATTAATTAATGCTATTCTTTTTTGACGTTTTTTTATCATCATCTTTTTATAAACCTCAAGAATGGACGCTGCGGTACCATTTCCACCTGCTGATTCCCTGCCGTAGCCAGTCTTTTCAGACGATCAAATTCTCCCACCCGGCCAATGGACAACAGCAGTCCTATCAGAAACATATTCGTCATCAATGATGATCCACCATAGCTGATAAACGGTAACGGAATACCTACAACTGGCATTATTCCTACCACCATCATGATATTAAACACAGCCTGTCCAGCAATCAGCATGGTGATGCCAGCTGCCAGCAGATGACCGTAATAATCCTTTGCTGACTTGGCTATCATCAAAGAATAATACGCCAGCAGGGAATACATAATCAGTACAAAAAGAACCATGAAAAAGCCAGTCTCCTGACTGAACACAGCAAAGGCAAAATCCGTATGAGCCTCTGGCAGGTAAGAATATTTACTTAGTCCAGTACCAAGTCCCATTCCAAATAATCCGCCTGAGCCTACTGCCGTAATAGATGAAACCGCCTGATAGCCCTTATCGGCAGCATCAGACCATGGATCATACCATACAGACAGGCGATTCAGACGATAAGAATGAAAGTTTACCATAAAGGCAAACAAGGCTGCACAAACTCCTATAAGGCCAGTAATCCAGGACTTATCCATCCCGCACATCATCATAAGCAGCAGCGGCACACCAGCTACTACCAGCGCTGTTCCCATATCCGGCTCCATCTCAATCAGCACAGCCATAATTATAATCATTCCAGAGGTTTTATTTATTGGCGTGACAGCACGTCCACGCTGCAGTGTCAATGCCAGATAATCTGCTATCATAAGCAAGGCCGCCACTTTGGCAAACTCCGCAGGCTGAAAGGTAAATCCGCCAACACCCAGCCATCTCTGAGAACCATTAGCCCCCAGGCCAGCTACAAGCACCCCTGCCAGGCAAGCCATAACCGCCCAGAATATAATAGGCGTTACTTTTCGCCATCTGGTATATTCAAACCGCCAGCCCATATAAAAGCACACCGCTCCAGCTACCAGATTTATCCCCTGACGCTGCAGGAAAAAATATGGTGACCCCATCTCAGTTTCGGCTAAAATAAAGCTGGAACTGAATACATTGATGGAACCGATTGCTATCAGCGTAATTACTATTCCCCCGACAGCTTCCATATTAGTGTGCCAGAAGCGCTTCTGGCTCAATGGTATATTCTTATCCCTTAATACTTTATTTCCATTCAAAGGAAGGTTACCTCACATCTATTTATTTTCTCACCAAAAGAACTGAATTTCTGCTCATATTCAGTCTGAATATTGTCCGGACGATTCTCGCTATGAAGGTCATAGGATATATCATCTACCTTGAGTCCAGCCTCCTCAAACTGCTCCAAAGAGAAGTCAAATAGCGGCCTATTATCAGTTTTAAAGAAAAGCTGCCCCTGGGTCTTCAGCAATTTTCTATACCGTTCCAGAAAGCTTACATGCGTGAGACGGCGCTTAGCATGACGCGCCTTTGGCCATGGATCACAGAAATTAATATAAAACCTGTCTACCTCTCCGGCAGAAAAGATATTTTCTATGTTATTGATATCAAAAACCAGCAGCTTGACATTGGCAATTCCCTGCTCCTGAATTTTCTTGGCAGCGGAATACAGCACATCCTGCTGAGCCTCTATACCTATGAAATTCTTTTCCGGATGCCTAAGTGCCAGCTGGCTGATGAAATCGCCCTTGCCAGTCCCCAGCTCCACATGAAGCTCTGCCTCCCGGCCAAATATTTCAGCCCAGTGCCCCTTCTGCTCCTCGCCAGCTGGCCTGTCCTTTGGAAATACAAAGCTGTCAAACTCATGAATAGCCTTGTCTACCCAAGGCTTTCTTCTAAGTCTCATATCAAATCTCCTATCAAATAATCAGCCCTTCAGGCCGTATTGCTTTAAATATCTATACAGCGTTACACGGCTTACGCCTATCAGTCTCGACATACGGCTAACATTCATATCCGCCTCATGCCATAGCCTAAGGAATTCACCACTATCAGTTTTCCATGCCTCATCCTCAAGAGCCTTGCCATTTTTTACCAGCAGGTCCTCTGGAGTAATGAGATTACCCTTAGACCGAAACAGTGCCTGCTCCAGCATACTCTTAAGCTGTTTTGTATTACCTGGCCAGGAATACTTGCGCATCCAGCTGATTGCGTCATCTGACAGCTTCTTGTATGGTATGCCAAGGCATTCAGCCTGCTCTCTCAGAATATGCTCAGCCAGATAAGGAACATCATTCTTTCTGCGACGAAGCGGCGGCAGAATAAGCACATTCCTGCTGATGAGGCCATATAGCCTTTTGCTGAACAGCCCCTTTTCCACAAGCTTTTTAAGATCAGCATCACTGGCTGCAATCACACGTGGACCATCGTGATGCCCTGTTTCATCTTTCGGAATCCTTTTTTCCAGATAATCTGCCAGGTGCTCAGCAGCTTCAGAGGGCATCTTATCTACTTCGTCTATAAATATTGACCCCTCACCTGCCAGCTCCAGCTTGCCAATCACCGTAATACCAGCCTCGCCAGCTCCGCCAAAAAGCTCAATTTTCAACATATCTGGATCATAATCCTTGCAATGAACAGTCACCAGAGGCCCGGTGCTTCTATTACTGGCCTGATGTATCCCATGTGCCATGCGCTGCTTGCCAGTACCTGGCTCGCCCTGAATAAGCACATCGCTATCCCTTGCTGCTATTCTTATAGCCTTAAGCTTAATATCAGCATAATCGGTACCTACTGCCGCAAAGGAATCAAGACCATATCTGGCTGTGTAGGCTGCGCTATTGGTCAGAAGCTCCCTTATATCACCTATACCCATAGATATTACAACTACACTTTTTACGTGACCATCTATAGCCTTATGCATGGGAGCTACCGTAGTAATATCCTCGTAGGTTTTTCCTGGGGTCACCCATGTAACAGCTCTGTTTACAGTTGATTTACCAGAAAACCCCCATTTAATAGGTGTATGGTCATAATTTATCAGCTGTTTTTTCAGGTTGACCACGCCGCCAGCATTCTCTGAGCCCATCAGGTCTGCCAGACGCTTCTGCCCAAGCTTATTTGCATACTTTACTTCGCCATCCTCCTGAACGCAGTACACAGGGTATGGTGCCGCATCCAGATATGCATTATTCATGTTGTAGGTCCATTCCCTGGAAAGAAACAGCTCCAAGCCAGTCTTGATTACACTCATAATTGAGCTGAATTCCTCAAGATGAGCAATTGCCCCCTCAAGGTCACTATGCTCATCGCCAGCCACAGTAAGTGCAAGAATATAACATATGCCTTCATCCTGCATTACCGGCTCCGAAATACTATAGCTTTTATGAAAAGCTCTGACCCACATCTCAGGTCCATAAAGGATAAATGATTTCAGGCTTTCATAAGCCATACTCATGCTAGAGGTTCCGATGTCCTCAAGGCCTAGACGGTAACCTTCAATATTAGCAGGCTTGCGCTTGTAGAAATCTCCTCCCAGGCTCCTTATAACTACCAGATTAGCATCCAGCAGCATAAGATTAAGCCCATACTGCCTATATCTGTCAAAAATCGGTTCAAAGGTTTTTTCCAGATAATTTATAGCCACTGAATGAATGGACTTTATCTTGTCAATCTGGTCTGCATAATAATACAGGCCAGGCTGAACACTTCTAGTAGATATCCCCAGCTTACGGCAAACCTTCCAGGACTCTCCTACAGCATCCAGCACATTGCTATTCACCTTGCCAGTAGAGATATATTCATCATAGTATCCCTCTAGCTCTGTAAAATCTCTATTGTGTCTGTTCATCAAATATACAACAACCTGCCTTGATAAAGCTATTGTCTAAATATAGCCATCTCATATTATATTATTTTAACATTCTCAATATTTCCCTGCAAACATTTTCGGCTGTATTGGTCAAAATACTATAATTATCTTTTTTGCCAGACAATTATATGCTATAATATAGACTTGTAATGATAAATTCAATCCCATAATGCTTTATAAAGGACAGGTGAAAGGATGTCAACACAGACAAAGAGAATCCAGAATAAAATTTCCCCTAAGGAAAAGGTGGAAAAGGTGAAGAGCGACCTTAAGCCAAAGCAGTCCAGAGACCTTCTGCTGCTTCTGCTGATGGGCATGACCATATTTATCATGATCTTAGGTCATGAGAACATCGATACTATGGGCTTCAGCATGTACGGCACAATGCTTGTATCTATGATGCTCATGTACATTAATCGTCATGTGGATATGAGCGAGGCTGCTCATAAGGTTCTTACTATACTGGTACTTATCGGAGTAGCTGCAATCATTGGTCTTATGGCTGCTAACATATATTTCCAGTTTGCAGACTGGAGTCTTGGTAGCTGATAACTTAGCATACAGATATGAAAAGGCGAACACCGCAACGGGTGTCTCACTAAGGGATTTTATTCCTTGGAAAATATCGGCATAGTTTGGAGTGATCCGGCTATGCCGATTTTTTCTATCTTTTGGGCAGTTCAACTGCTCCGATGAAGTTCCAATGGATGAGGATGGTCTGTTTTCTCGTTCTGGTACCCAGCACCTTCTCCGGCTTGAACACATCGATGCGTTCCACCAACGCTCGGATAATTTCGGCATCCAGTTCCTTGACCTCGATATACTTTTTGACCTGTGCGAGGAAGGAGTCGATGTTGAGTCGTTGGGTCTTGGCTTGGAAAAGGGTCTCACGCAACTTGATCACCCGTGCAGAGAGGTCTTTCTGCTCCTGCTTATAGGTGGCAGCCATCTTGGTAAAACGCTCATCGCTGATTTTGCCATCGAGGTTATCCTCATAAAGCCTTTGGATGATGCTGTCCAGTTTGGTGATGCGCTGTGTGGCCTGTTCCAATTCACGGCTGTATTCACGGAACTGCCGATTTAGGTCTAGGTATCGTAAATGAAGCCATCCGGCAGCAGACAGAATATGCGGATTCCCGTGTCGGAGGGACTGACCTCGATATAGGTCGAACCGAAACAGTCTACGTTTTGAGGTTCCTACACTATCCACTGGAGGTTAGATCCCGATTTGGCGAAAACTTTGAGAATTTTCTTTCCTCTACTCCTCTTTGGAGATGGGAGAAGCGTTTTGACGAAGTTTCAGAAAACTTTTTTGTGCCTCACATCTTTCCACTGGAGAGGAAATTTCGATTTGAACGAAAATTTCTAAAACTTTTCCTCTCACCACATCATTGAGGAATTGAGAGGCATTTTTTCAATGAAATTCATATTTTATATGAATTTTCTGCTGCCCTCGTTTACATGGGAGAAATGTCAATCCCCACTACCCACTGGAGGTGAGATTGAGGTTTGAACAGAAAATCTAAAAATTTCTTTTCCTCTGCCTATAAGCGAAAAATCCATCCGAATCGAACCCCCCTTTTGCTCAAAAAGGAGCAGAAGTTGTTTTCCGTCCTCTCACTTATCCACTGCGGATAAAAATCCCGTTTGGCCGAAAAAACTAAAAAATTATTTTTCCGTCCTCTCGCCAATCCATCTGGACAGAAAATGGCTTATTGGTCGAAAAAAGAGCAAAAAATAAGCCTTCCCACAAAAAATTCTGTTGGAAGGCTGCTTGGTATCGAAAAGTTCACATTTGCGTGATATAATATTTTTATATGTGATTGAAAACACGCACGGAGGTATAATATGGCTGTTAGTTATAAAAGACTGTTCCACCTGCTGATTGAAAGAGATATGACAACAACAAAGCTTCAGCAGCAAGCCGGATTTTCCTCAAATATCATCCCCCGTATGAAGAAAAACGGGTATGTATCATTGGATACGATTGAAAGTATCTGCCGAACCTTAAATTGTGGTGTAGACGATATACTGGAATTTGTGCCGAAGAGCGGCGATAACGGAGGTGACAACGATGGCAAATAAACTGGAACTTACATGGTATGGAAAGGACGAGCCTATTCGCATCGAGCCTCGGCTGCTAATTGAGAATGCAGCTCTCTCCAATACTGCCTCTGCCCCCGACACCGAGAATATGCTTGTTCACGGTGATAATCTTCTGGCACTGAAAGCTTTAGAGACCAGGTTTGCGGGTCAGGTGAAATGTGTATACATAGATCCACCATTTAATACGGGGCAGGCTTTTGAGAATTATGATGATAATCTTGAGATGTCTATATGGCTCGATTTAATGAGAAGCCGCTTGCGTATTTTGTATGCTCTTTTGAAAGATGACGGCACATTATTTGTCCATATCGATGACCAAAATCTCCCATATATTACGATTCTTCTTGATGAGATATTTGGAAAGCAGAATCGTCTGTATTTGATTACTTTCAAGCAAGGAGCCGCTACTGGGCATAAAGCAATCAATCCTGGCTGTGTTACTACAACCAATTTTATTTTGATATATTGCAAGAAAAAAGCTGCGTGGAATCCACATCGTGTTTACACGAAACGTGGACGTGATGATAGATATACAAAATTCATTACAAATATCAATGATGACTACAGCAGTTGGAATATCATTACACTGATAGAGGCTTTTGCACAGGCGAATGAGATTGATGTGCCTACGGCTCGTAAGCGTGTAAAGGATAACCCTATTTTGTTAGAACAGTTTGTTATTAATAATGCCGTTTCTGTAATCCGTACCGCTCGACCTGATATGAAGAGTGTCGGCAAGGAAATACAGGAAATGGTACTGGCATCTAAAGATAGACCATCAGAAATACTGTACCTACACCGTGAAGGTAACCCCGATATGTATTTTATCAACGGAGAACGAATTTTATTCTATAAAGACAAGCTCAAGAACATTGACGGAGAATTGGTATCCGCAGAACCCCTCACCACATTGTGGGATGATATTCTTTCCAATAATCTTCACAAGGAAGGCAATGTGTCCTTCCCGAAGGGGAAAAAGCCAGAGTATTTGATTAAGCGCGTTCTGGAAATTGCAACAGATGAAGGGGATCTTGTAATGGACTCTTTTTTGGGCTCCGGTACTACTATCGCAGTTGCTCACAAAATGAAACGCCGCTGGGTAGGCATAGAAATGGGAGAACAGGCATACACCCATTGCAAACCTCGGCTTGATGCCGCTATTGAGAACAATGATAAATCTGGCATTACGAAAGCTGTTGATTGGCACGGTGGCGGGGGATATCGCTTCTTCGAATTGGCTCCTACGCTCATCAATCAGGACCCGTTTGACGAATATGTCATCAACAAGGAATACGATGCGGATATGCTTGCTGCCGCTGTTGCTCTGCACGAAGGTTTCCGTTATCAGCCGGATGATAGCCTGTTCTGGAAACAGTCCGTTGGCAACGAGAGCAGTTACCTCTTTGTGACCACACGCCACCTTAACAGCACCTATTTGGATTCTATCAAGGACACGATGGAGGATGGCGAATATCTTATCATTGCCTGCCGTTCCTTTGACAGTGGACTGGACAAGGCGTATAGCAACATCACCATCAAGAAAATTCCGCAGATGCTTCTCAATCGTTGTGAATTCGGTAAGTCTGACTACAATTTGAACATCGTGCATCCGCCGATATATGACGACGAGTGGGATGAGGAGGATTGCGATGAATAATTATTTTCCTCAATACACCACTGACTATATCAGCGGCGTTATGTCCCTGCGGAAACCACAGGAGCAATCTCTCAAAATTCTGGAGGATATTGTAAATAGCGTTATGCTCCGTAAGGGCATGAACTTGAAAGCCGCCCTCGGTGCTGTCCACGCTATGTATCCGATCTGCTCCGATTTTGAGCGTGATTTCATGTCACTGACCTTTGCCCTCGCCACCGGCGTTGGTAAGACCAGACTGATGGGTGCGTTTATTGCCTATCTGTATACCCAGCACAGCATCAAGAACTTTTTTGTCGTTGCACCCAATACCACCATCTATGATAAGCTGAAAAGGGACTTGAGTGACAACAACAGTGCCAAGTATGTGTTCAAGGGTCTCGGTTGTTTCAGCACCCCTCCGCAGATTATCACGGATGATGATTACCGGGACAAAACCATATCCCTGTTTGAATCTGATATTCGCATCTTCGTATACAATATCGATAAGTTCAACAAGGAAGGCGCTAACATGAAAAAGGTGAACGAGGTCATCGGTGACTCGTTCTATCAGTACCTTTCTAATCTGCCGGATCTGGTGCTTATTATGGATGAATCGCACCACTATCGTGCAGAAAAAGGCGCAAAGGCCCTTAATGAACTAAATCCTCTGCTCGGTCTGGAACTGACCGCCACACCGCTTGTGACCAAGGGCAATAAGCAGGTGCCTTTCAAAAATGTGGTCTTTGAGTATCCGCTGTCCAAGGCTATCGAGGACGGTTATACCCGCACCCCGTTTGCGGTCACCCGCTCCGACATCGATTTTTATAATTTCGGTGATGAGCAGCTTGATAAAATGATGCTTCTGGATGGTATCACTTGCCACGAAAGCACTAAGCGAAAACTGGAGGTTTATGCCGCCAACCACGGAAAATACCTCGTAAAACCGTTTATGCTTGTTGTATGCAAGGATACCGACCACGCTGCGTGGGTGGAGAGTTTCATCAAATCCGATGAATTCCGCAATGGTGCATACCATAATAAGACCATCATCGTCCACTCAAAGCAGAAAGGTTCCGAGACAGAAGTTAACACTCGCCTGCTCCTCAATGTCGAAAAACCGGATAACCCGGTGGAAATTGTCATCCACGTCAATATGCTGAAAGAGGGCTGGGACGTTAATAACCTCTATACCATTGTGCCGCTCCGCACTGCTGCGTCCAAAATTCTGCGTGAGCAGATGGTCGGCAGAGGTCTGCGTTTGCCGTATGGTGAGCGTACCGGGGATAGAGATGTGGATGCGGTCATGCTGACTGCCCATGATAAATTCAATGATATTTTGGCAGAGGCCCAAAAGGGCGATTCCATCTTCAAGGCTGGTAATGTTATCAAAGTTGAAGAAATCGCACCTGAGCAGACCACCTATACACAGTTGACCATTGAGCCTCCTACGGATACTACCCTCGATAAAGCCTACGAGCATACGCAGTTACCGAAAACCGATACTACGGACGCTCTGCTGAAGAAGGCGGCTGAAATCATCAGCACCGAGGTGTCGCAGCATATTCAGCACACACCGGGTCACACTGTCACTCCGGCACAAGCACAGCAGATCGTGGAAACGGTCAAGCAGAAGGTTTCCAAGGACAGAGACTTGGGCGAGGTGTTCAAGGAGAATGAAAATCCTCTGGCTGCATGGATGCTCTATCAAACCGAAGAAACCCATCGTGCTGCTGTGAGTAAGTTTATTCCTATCCCTCGCATCAAAGTTACCGATGCAGGTGTTGAGGAATATGTGTTCTTGGATTTTGACCTCGATATGGCAGAATTCACCCATGTGCCTATCAAGAATGAACTGCTCGTGCAGAACTTGGAGGATATGCAGGATCGGCAACGTATCAAGGGCGAGGCCATCGATTTTGAAGGATATAATCCGAAGAAGGTCATTCTGGAACAGCTTCGTAAAAAGCCAGAAATCGACTATGAAAAATGCTCCGCTCTGCTGTTCAAGCTGATCACGCAGGTCTGTGACTACTATACAGACCGCTACGGCATCAATGGTATGCAGGATATTATAATGATGTACAAGCGTGACATCGTCAACAAAATCTATAAGCAGATGCTTCAGCACTTCTACTGCGAGAACGGATTCCTGCAGGAAGAAGTAATCGGCACCAGAGACTACAATCTGGAACAACATTACAACTATGTTGAGCGTGTCGGTCTTTTTTCTGCTTATACGGAAAAAATCCAGTCTGTCCTTTTTGATGGCATAAAAAAGGGTGTGTTTGACCGAGCTAAGTTTGATAGCCACCCGGAACTGCTTCTCGCACGGGTATTGGAATATGATACCGATGTGCAGAACTGGCTTCGTCCGGCACCGCAGGAATTTAATATCACTTATAATCACGGACACGGCTACGAACCGGACTTCGTTGTAGAAACCGAAAGCGTCATCTATCTCGTTGAGGTTAAGGGCGAAGATAAACTCAACGACCCGGATGTCTTAGCCAAGAAAAAGCGCGGTATCCAGTATTGCGAAGTTGCTACCCGTTGGGGCAAAGCAAACGGCTATAAGGAATGGCGGTATCTGTTCATTCCATCCAAACAGGTCATGCCGAACTCCTCGTTCATGCAATTAGCAAAACAGTTCCACACACTATAAACTCTACTGGAATTAAGACCACACCGGGGATTCCCCTCGGTGTGGTCTGTTTTTGACAATATTACTTGACAAAATGGCAAGTGATAAATATAATAATAGAGGCTATTAAATCAATAGCACAGAAAGGAGTGCCACTATGGGAAAGGAATTAGGTTCACGTATAACCGAAACTTTGCAAAGACGTGGAATGACACAAAAAGAATTGGCAGGACGAATTGGAGTAACGGAGGCAGTAATGTCCAGATATGTTTCCGGCGATAGAGAGCCAAAACCAGATGTGTTGGCGAATATTGCTACTGCTCTCCATACCACATCTGATTTCTTGCTTGGTATTGAATGTGAAGAATTCGACCATCCCAGAATTCGCCGTCTGATTGCACGAAACGCATCTTCAATGACTGAGCAGGAAAAAAGAGAACTGATTAACGCATTGTTCGGGGAGGAGTAATATTGGGAATTTCTTTATCACACGCAAGATATGAGGAAATCAAGCAGATTATTGTTGATTTATTCGTAAAATACGACGTCTCCTGTGTGCCTGTTAATGGTTTTGAACTTGCGACTAAAATGGGCATTAAGGTCATCCCTTATTCAGCGATACCAGAGAGTAAACGTTGGCTACTTTTGAAAAAGAGCGAGGACGGATTTTCGGTAGAGAAGAATATCGGAGAATGGTACATCTATTATAACGATAAAAAAGAATATGGCCGTATCAACAATACAATTATGCATGAAATAGGTCATATCGTTTTAGATCACAGCGAGGATAGCGAACTGGCAGAAAAGGAAGTGAAATTCTTTGCAAAATACGCACTTGTTCCCCCTGTGCTCGTACACAAGTTGAAACTGGATAACCCAATGGTTATTGCTGATATTTTTGAAGTGAGTTTTGAGGCGGCTTGCTATGCTTACTCCTATTATCAGAAATGGCTGCAATATGGCTCATCGGAGTATACCAAGTATGAACTAACACTCTTGAACCTGTTTCAAAGTGTATCATGATGGGAGGTGGTTCTATTGAGGGTAAAAACAAAAACACATCTGTAAGCTGTTGGCGCAGCAAACAAATGTGTTCTCGTGTGGAATATGCTAAACATATTCATACCTGTCTGAATATTTTAGCATAATTCTGCCTTTTGGTCAATTGGCACAGCTCAGTTTGCTGTGCTATGCACCGAAATAATGACCGCATTTTAGCGGAGAAAGCAGGTATTATGTTAAAAACAAATGTTAGAAAATACGACAACTTTAAACTGTATTACTGGCACGGAGCAACATTGGTGGGCAAATACAGACTACCACAACTTGCTCCTAC
>CAMCDL010000051.1 GCA_945873565.1 uncultured Selenomonadaceae bacterium
GTATTTATATCTGTTATCAGCGCATGCGCATAGGGACTGCGAAGCAGCTTCAGGCAAAGACAGCCAGATGGAACCATATCATCAGTGTATACCGGCTTGCCTGAAAGCAGGGCGGCAGAATCCTTTTTCTTTATGGAATGATTGATTTCCTTGAACTCTGTTTTGATATTTTTTTCATCAGTCATTGTCTGCGCCTCCCTTCTGAATAGCGCTGCGGAAAGCCAAATACTTTTCTATAGCCCTCATATGACCGGCATAACCGGTACAGCGGCATAGATTTCCAGCCAGATAATGGTTTATCTGGTTCTGGTCAGGATTATCCAGCTCTCTAGCCATGGCCAGAACATTCATGATAAAGCCCGGGTTGCAGAAGCCACACTGATCGCTGCCCTCTTCAGCCATAAATCTGGTAAACTCCAGGGCTTGAGCCTGCAATCCTTCCAGAGTGGTAATGCTGTGGCCGGCAATACGGGCTGCTGGCATGGTACAGGAAAGAATAGGAGTTCCATCCAGCCATACAGTGCATAGACCGCAGTTGGTAGATTCGCAGCCACATTTTACACTGAAGCAGCCTTGGGACCTGAGCTCGTTAAGGAGCATTGTATGGGGGGTTATACTGGAGGTTACCTTTTTATTGTTGAGAATATAGTTTATTTCCATATTTACACCTCCAATGATGCTGCAGCCCGGATTATCATGACCTGAGCCAGATGCCGGCGATAATCTGCCGAAGCGGTGCTGTTCGTACCAAAAATCGTTTTGTCAAGAAGCTCCTTAAGCGCTGTATCCTCCGCGGAGGACAGTACCGCTGTATCAGGCAGGATGTGCAGCATGGCCTTTGCTGGGCGGGCACCAATAGCTATTCGCCAGAAGTCTCCTTTGGATACGCAGCAGGAAATAACAGGGAAGCCTGTTGCAGTATATCGGAAGGCTCTATAGGCAGTTTTCAGGCCAGTTTTCTTGAGGATAATATTTACCAGGATATCATTATCGGGCTTTTGGGCAGTAAAGTCAGCTAAAGTCATGCGTCCGCTTGGAAAAAGCTCTACTTCTGTGTCCATTGCTAAAAAGCAAGTAAGGATATCGGAAAAGCCGAAGCGCCCCCAGATGCTGCCGCCGATGGTGGCGCTGTTACGGAATTGGGTACCAACAATATCCTGAACGCAATCCCGGATAGCATTGCCAGTATAGGCATTAAGCTCAGGATGCTTTTCCAGCTCTCTTAATGGTACCATTGCACCAATGATAAATTCTGTTTCTGTCTGACGGATGGTGTTCAGCCCAAGGTCTGACAGGTCTATAAGCTGACCAAAGCTGCCGCTAGAAAATCTTAGCCACATATTACCAGCAATAATGCGGTTTTGCTTTTTCTGATTAAGCTGGTAGGCCTCCTCCAAGGTTTTTGGCAGTACATACTCCCTTGCAGTATACATGAGATCACTTCCTATCAAGATATTTTTCTATAAAGCTTCTATCCTCAGGGCTATCTATGTCGTAAAATAATAGCTCTGCATCAGGGGTATCATCAAAGCCTATAAACCATGTTTCCTCGGAATGCTTTGAATAAACCTTTTTCCCTCCAGCATCTCCCGAAAGCTGCATGAGCTCTGGCAGAAAACGGCGAGGAAAGAGACATGGACTGGCTGGATGCCCATTTGCCACTGGAACAATAATCATATCCTTTTTTTTCCAGCAGGTAATAAGTCTTCTGATAACGGAAGCATTCATGAAAGGCTGGTCAGCGTTCATGAAAATAACCGCTCCTCTCCCTTCAGAGGCATTGCTGCGGCTGGCAAGAGCATTAATGCCAAGTCTTATAGATTCGGATTGCCCCTTTTCCGAAAGGGGATTAAAAACGGCTGTAAAACCCATTTCATGGGCGTCTTTCATAATTTCAGGATTTCTGGCAACAACAATCCGCTGGTATATTTCATCCTTTAAGCTTGTGGCTGCTTTCAGGCTTATGCTATATAGCGGCTGGCCATTTACATCCATTATCAGCTTATCCTCTGGCCCGAACCGGTGGCTTAGTCCAGCGGCCAGGATAATTATATCAATCCTGCTGCTCATGGCGATACATACTCCAGCAGGCATGTGATCCTTCCATTGCATGCCATGCCAAGGCTTCCAGGCTGTCCTGCAGTAAGGAGATATTCCTTAACTGCTGATTGATGGCTGCTGAGCAGTTCCCTGGCATCCTTTATAACCTCCAGCTCAATCCTGCCTCCCCCTACTGTGCCCCAGATGTTTTCTGAGTCTATAAGCATACGGCTTCCCTTGCCTCTGGGCGATGATCCATCTTTGCTGACAATAGTAGCTAAAATAGCAGGAGAAGATGCTCTGGCCAGAAGGGCAAATAGATCAGGCATATTCTTGTCGCAGCCAGGGGTATTTATTACCTGAATTATTTCAGCCATGATGCTGACAGCAATTTCCTCCGGAGTAATGGCACCAATCCGCAGGCCGATAGGTGCATGAATTTTCTTCAAGCGCTCTTCCTGCCAGCCTAGCTCTTTCAGGCTGGCCATGTTGGCAGCTACCTTATTTCGGCTGCCTATCATGCCCAGGTAGCGGAAGCTGTGTTTGAGAATGGTGTTTACAGCAGCCAGATCCATCTGATGTCCGTGGGTGGCTACTACATAGCAGGCTCCTGGACCAAAATCTCTTTGAAGCAGCTCAGAGATATCACCACATAGGATTTCCTTGGCCATTGGGAAGCTATCACGGATGGCAGCCTCAGGACGATCATCGATAATGATGATATCCATGCCAATGAAGGCCCCAAGGCGGGAGACTGCCCTTCCGACATGGCCAGCGCCAGCTATTACAAGTATTGGTGGGGCATATATGCGCTCTACATAATACCTGATGCCATTACTTTCAACGGTGCACGGCAGATAAAGACTGCTATCAGCAAGCTGTGGATACAGCGGGTGTGTACTGCTGATAAGGCATCTGTGTCCGCAGTCAGGTGCTAGCTGAATAGCGCAGAGAGCGCTGCCTGTGGTATTAATGCAGCTGCTTATTTCCTTGAATAATAAGCTATCTGGTGAACAGCCAGTGGTCACGAGTCTCTCCCCCTTCATAAGGCTGTGGATTTTGATTGCAGACTTCAGCTCTTTGGCTGAATTGATTTTATTAAGAACGTAAGCCTGACGAAAGCCAGATCCGCCTTTTGCGGCAGCTGGGAAAATAATGGCAATATCGGCTTCACTAATATTGTCCTTCAGGGACTTTCCGAGGAAAGTGCTCACAATTTCTGGCCGATGGCAGATTTTTTCTATAGGATTGCCCAAGGCATCAGCGCCAGCGGTGATGATGACAAGCTGGCTGCCTGGAGCAATCTGAGGTTCATGAGGGGCTGGCAGCTTCAAGGGAAGCTGTTTAGAGCCATCAGCCTCGACAATAATCCGGTCAAATATCAAGGAAAGCTCGTGAAGGCTTTTTTCTCTCAATCCTGTAAGCTTGCCCTGGCTGTCTGGCTGGCCGGCCATATAAATGCCTGGGCGCTTCATAAGCTTGCCGTTATCTGCTTTAAAACTGGTTAACAGCGGATAACGCCTATCCGGGAGAATATGAGTTGTAGTTGTAATGCATATCAGCTGTCCATCCGCTCGAAACTCTTCAGCCAGCTGATATATAATACTGGTTTTTCCTCCAGCGCCGATTATGCTGATAAGCTTTTCCTCTGGAGTTATAGCCAGTGCATCAGATAAGCGCCGAAAGCTGGATTTTTTATTTTTTGAATCGATTGCTGATATTATCATAGTGCAGCAGTCACTGCCTTCCTGATAAATATGTCATTACAGCCGTAAGCACACTGCCACCGATAGTCCGGGATTTATCAGATATGGTATAGCAGTTTTTCTGTTCCGTAAGCCTTGGGTCAATATCTGCTATCTTCAGGCCCTTGCTTACAATAAAGCCATTCCGTATAATACCTCGGAGCACACCGCTTATGGTGGCTTTTACTGGTACAGGGCCTTCAGAGGTATCAATGACAGCCAGTATAGTTTCCTTATCAACGATGTCACCGATATCGTGCTTTAATGTCAGCTTGCCCGCAGCAGGAGCGTGGATAACCCGTTCCTTGCCAGCACCAGCAATCTGGCCTGGGATTCCAGTGTTGGCCATAGCTGTACCATCATAGATAAGACGGCCTAGGCTGTGTCCCCGCATGGTTTCTATAACGCAATGCACATCATGGCCAGCGGTAAAGCCTGGCCCAAGGGCTATTACGAAATCCGCCATATCCTTTCTGGTTCCGAGGTTTCTTTTAGCAAGAATAGCATCTACTAGTATAACAGGTCTTATGGCCTCCAGGCTTTTGAGCTCAGGGTCAATAAGTACAGAAAGCTGCCCATTCATGGCAAAATGCTTTGATTCTTCAGGTGTCTTAGCCAGCAGGCAGGAAACTCCTTCCAGAGTAAAGGTTCTGTCGAAGATTGCCTCGGAAAAAGCAACACGGCGTCTTATTGCCGATGGATTTGGTATCTCCAGCATAATTACGGGAAAGCCGGCTTTATGCAGGACCCAGGCGGTGCCTGTGGCCATATCTCCAGCTCCGCGGATTAGTATAAGTGTATTCTCTAAGCCTGAAATTTTCATAGAAGCTCCTTTTATAGTAAGCATATGTATATATTCTTTGAAGAAGGGGTGTATCCCTTTTTAATTTTAAAGAGAAACTAAAAAGAAATGGGGCTGCCGTATCAGGGCAGCCCCAGTGCTGAAAAATGATAGCTTAATTATTAGTTTTTTCTTTTGGGAGCAGTATGTTCATAAGCAGGGAAATAAGTGCTGCTGGAACAATGCCGGAACCGCCGAATATCAGCTTTACAGCAGCTGGAAGCTGATTGAGGATATCCATATTGGATCCTACGCCAAAGCCGAGGCCCAGGGAAACCGCGAGAATACTGATATTGCGGGTAGAAAGAGGCTCTCTTGTTACCAGCTGAATACCGCTGATGACAATAGAGGAAAACATAATTACTGCGGCGCCACCCAGGACACTTTGAGGCATGATTGAAATCAGGGCGGCCAGTTTAGGGAAAAGACCGCAAAGTATCAGTATTATTGCACCAGCAGCGAAGACCGTCAGATTTACAATTTTTGTCATGGCAACTAGTCCAACATTCTGGCTGAAGGAGGTGTTTGGCAGTACACCGAATAAAGCAGCCAGTGCAGAGCCGAAGCCATCGCAGGATACACCGCCAGCTAGTTCCTTGTCAGTAGCCTCTCTGTCGAGACCGCCGGTCATAACACCAGAGATATCGCCTACCGTTTCTACTGCTGTAACGATAAACATTATTACTACCGGGATGATAGCACGGCTATCAAAGACGATGTCTACGGGCATCAAGGTTGGCATGGATATCCAATCGGCTTTAGCAATATTCTCCCAGTGAATAACCCATGCTTTGGTAAACTCAACTCCATCAGCAGTCATAGCTGTAAGCGGAAGCTGTGTTGCCATAATAGCACAGAGAGCATAGCCGGCAATAATGCCGATGAGGATAGCTGAGGAGCGTATCATGCCTTTACCCCAGTGCTGACAGAGGACGATAATAGCCATTACAAAAAGTCCGACGCTGAGATTTTCAATAGAACCGTAATCCTTGGCTACAGCTCCGCCACCAAAGGACTTTACACCAACAGCAATCAGGGAAAGACCAATAGAAAGCACAACAGTACCTGTTACAATAGGCGGGAAAAATTTTCTGAGAGGCTTGAGGCAGAAGCCGAGGAAGCCTTCGAATATACCACCGACTATGGAAGCACCCATGATGGCGCCATAAGCCAGGATACCACCGCCCATTACATCAGTAACACTCTTCATGACTCCAATAAAGCCGGAGCTGGTGCCCATGATGATAGGCACTCTTCCACCTACAGGGCCTATGGTGAATATCTGGATAAGGGTTACCAGGCCGGCAATAAGCATGGCGTTCTGGATAAGAACCACCATCAGATTGTGGTCGCTCATAAGGCCTGCACCGCCGCAGATAATCAGAATAGGGGTCAGGTTTCCCACAAACATTGCCAAAACATGCTGCAGGCCGAGAGGTATAGCCTGCCTCATAGGGAGTCTGCCCTCCATTGTATATGGGGAAGGCTGCTGGTTTTCATTCATAAAATCATTCATCTCCTAATATCCTATATTTATTAATTTTAAAGGCTTATGCAAGACATCCGTATTATATCATATTCGGTTTTTGGGGGCTAGTTTGAAGAAATGTTTATGTCATAGCTGTGAAAAGCTTAATGACAAGTGAGGAAATTACGATTATAATATAATAAGGAGAAAGGGTGTGAGATTATGGATTATGCAATGGATATCGCTGCGGCTTCAGTAAATCTTCACGCTTTTCAGACCAGCCAGCAGTTGAATACGGCTGTGTTAAAGATGGCAATGGAAACCCAGACATCTGCTATGACAGACCTTCTGGAATCCATAGATGCCGCTGATATAGCTGCTATGACTGGTGTTGGTATGAATCTGGATATTATGGCGTAAGGGTTTTGTATGTTTGCAGTTATTGTTAATACCTTGGCGATTATAGCAGGCTCGCTCATTGGCCTGTGCATACGCCGCGGGGTGCCGGAGCATCTGACAGATGCCTTGATGAAGTCCCTGGGTCTGTGTACGATTGTTATAGGTATTGAGGGAGCGCTTCATGAGACTAATATTCTTATCATGATAGTGGCTGTTTCTCTCGGAGTTTTTGCTGGTGAGCTGATGGATGCGGATGGGCATGTCAATCGCTTCACTGAACGGGTTATGGGCAGATTTGCTCACGGTGGCGGAGCCTCCAGAATTGCTAATGCCTTTGTTACCTCGTGCCTCATTATGAATGTAGGGGCCATGGTTATAGTGGGCTCTCTGGATGCTGGTCTCAGAGCTGAGTATACGATGCTCTATACTAAGTCACTGCTGGATTTTATTTCTGGTATCATGATGACCGCGGCCATGGGCATAGGCGTTATGGGCTCGGCTGCCTTTACTTTGATTTTTCAGGGCGCAATAGTTATTTTTGCGGAGTTTCTGGCACCTTTCATGTCAGATTTCCTGATAAATGAGATGAGCTGTACTGGCTCTCTGATTATATTAGCCCTGGGGCTTAATATGATGGGGGTCACCTCCTTCAAGGTTATAAATTATCTTCCTGCCCTTGCGGCAGTGCCGCTTGTGGTATGGATAATGAATCTAATAGGCTTATGATTTATGACAGCCAGCTCCTTCTGGACTGGCTGTTTTATATTTGAGAGATTGTGTGATTAGATAAGCTGATGAAGCCAATCCCGAAAAAAAGGCCTCGAGCATTGTGCCCGAGGCCTGGATAAATCTTAAGCTATATCTGGTCTGCCGTATCAGTACGGTGGACCGTTTTTACTTTATCAGTGCACCGTCAAAGCCGGTGAGGGTCGCAAAATAATCATCAATGGTTTCAGCACGGCGTATCAGCTCTACGCTGCCATCCTCGTGGAGGAGAAGCTCGGCGCTTCTCAGCTTGCCGTTATAGTTAAAGCCCATTGCATGCCCGTGAGCACCTGCATCATGAATAACAATGCGGTCACCGATATCAATTTTTGGCAGCTGCCTGTCAATAGCAAACTTATCATTGTTCTCGCAAAGGGAACCGGTTACATCATATACATGATCTGCTGGCTCATTCTCCTTGCCGATAACAGTTATGTGATGGTAAGCACCATAAAGAGCTGGGCGCATGAGATTGGCCATGCATGAATCGAGGCCGATGTAATGCTTGTAGGTATCCTTGCGATGGATTGCAGTGGACACGAGATATCCGTAAGGGCCAGTGATAGCACGGCCAGATTCCATAGCAATAGCACAGCTGCCAAGACCAGCAGGCTCCATGATTTCCTGATAGAGCTTATGGATACCAGCGCCTACTGCTTCAAGGTCAACCTCGTCCTGCTCTGGACGGTAAGGAATACCAATACCACCGCCGAGGTTTACAAACTCGATGGAGATTCCCAGCTTGTTCTTTATTTCAACAGCCAGATTAAACATGATAGAGGCAGTCAGCAGGAAGCCCTCGGTGCGCAGCTCGTTTGAAATAACCATGCAGTGAAGGCCGAAGCGCTTAACTCCCTTTTCCTGAGCTAGCTTATAAGCCTTCAGGATCTGGTCGTGGGTAAGGCCGTATTTCGCCTCGGTAGGCTTGCCGATAATGTCGTTTCCTTCAATGAGGTTGCCAGGGTTATAACGGAAGGACATAATACTTGGCATGCCAGCATTCTTTTCCAGATATTCAATGTGAGTTATATCATCCAGGTTGATGACTGCTCCAAGCTGGATAGCCTTCTGGAACTCATCAGCTGGAGTATCGTTAGAGGTCAGCATGATTTTTTCGCCAGTAATATCAGCAGCCTCGGAAAGCATGAGCTCAGCCAGGGAGCTGCAGTCAGCACCAGCACCCTCTTCTTTGAAAATCTGCAGCAGCCGTGGATTAGGGGTGGCCTTTACTGCAAAATATTCGCGGAACTCGGGAGCCCAGCTGAAAGCCTTGAATAGACGGCGCAGGTTCTGGCGGATTGCTTTTTCATCGTAAATATGAAAAGGAGTAGGATACTTTGCTATTATTTTCTCCAATGCCTCCTGAGAGATTGGAAAGCTTTTCTGATTCATGATGTTGCCTCCTGAAAATTAGACATTTTTCCTGATAAAAATCAGAAACAAGATTATTATATCAGCATTGATTGAACTATGTCAACAGAGATATGGCTGTCAAAAAATCTATGCTTTTTTGATATAGTAAGCCCGGCTGGATACTGTTGTTTTTAGTCTTTGGTTGCAGGTTGTTTTCATGTTATAATACTAAGATAACCTTTATAATTTGGGGGTGTTTTGTATGGGAAGAATAATCGGCTTGTTCAGATTGTTTCAAAGAGACCTGGCAGAGCTTTTATTTGCAATAATTAATCCAAAAACGCCTGGCAAGATAAGAGGTGGTATGCTTCTGGTGCTGCTGTATCTTTTCAGCCCGATAGACCTTATTCCGGATTCTATTCCGGTTCTGGGAATTATGGATGATGCAGTGCTGGTGCCGATGGCTATCGGTTTCCTTATGAGGATGCTTCCGGAAAGAGTTAAGGCAGACAGTGAAATAAAGGCTTGGAGATACCGCCGGTATGTGCCAGTAGTTATGGGAATAGCCGGCTTTCTGCTGCTATCCTGGATTCTTGCTGTGTTTTACGGATTATATCGTTTGATTTTTACCTGAGGATATTATGAGATTATATATTGCAGAGAAACCTAGCATGGGGCGGGAGATTGCCAAGTGCCTTCAGGGTAATTCCAGGAATGGTGACGGCTTTATTCAGGTCGGCGATAATGTTGTTACCTGGGGCTTTGGGCATATTCTGCGTCAGGCTGAGCCACACGAATATAATGAAAAATTTAAGAGCTGGCGTGCGGAGGATCTGCCAATTGTGCCTAGCCAGTGGAAGCTGCTGGTGTCAGATTCATGTGCCAAGCAGTTTGGTGTAATCAAGGGGCTTATTGATAAGGCCGATGAAATAGTACATGCTGGAGACCCGGATAGAGAGGGTCAGCTGCTGATAGATGAGGTGCTGGAATTTGTAGGCAATACCAAGCCAGTAAGGCGCATACTCCTGAATGCACTTGATGAAAAGAGTATTAAGGAGGCCATAGACAGCCTGCGGGATAATGCAGATTTCTTTAACCTGAAGCAATCAGCCTTAGCTAGAGCCCGGGCTGACTGGCTGATAGGGATGAATCTTTCTCGTGCCTACACATTGGCAGCAAGACGTGCAGGTCATAAGCTCACCTTGCCGGTGGGGCGGGTAAAAACTCCGACTTTGGCTCTGGTAGTGCGCCGGGAAAGGGAAATAGAGAATTTTAAGCCAGTAGACTACTATACCATCAAGGCTCGCTTTCATCATGAAAACGGTGATTTTGATGCTACATGGAAGCCTTCAGAGCTTCAGGCGGGGCTTGATTCAGAGGGCCGGCTTATAGATAAGTCTGAGGCTGAAAGCAAGCTTGCCAGCTTTTTGGCTGCTCCCCGGCAGGGCGAAATAACTGGTTATACAAAGACTAAAAAGCAGGAGCCTCAGAAATTGCCGTTTTCTCTGTCATCACTGCAGGTGCTGGCAGGAAAACGATTTGGTTACAGCCCTCAGCTGGTGCTGGATACAGCCCAGAAGCTTTATGAGAAAAAGCTTACAACCTATCCTCGTTCTGATTGCGAGTATCTGCCGCAGAATCAGTTCAAGGATGCAGCATCAATACTGAAGAATCTTCAGAGCTTTGGCAATCAGCAGCTTGCTCAGTGGGCAGCTAAAGCGGATACCTCTATTAGAAGCCGTGCCTGGAACGATAAGAAGATATCAGCACATCACGCGATTATTCCTACCAGAGTTCCGGCAGCTGCTGATAAGCTAGGGGAGGTGGAACGCAACCTGTTCTTTTTGATTGCCCAGAGCTATATTGCACAATTCTATCCTGTCCATATCTACAATCAGACCAAGGTTGAGATTTCCTACAAGGAAGAGGCTTTTGTGGCAAATGGCCGGGTGGTTATAGATATGGGCTGGAAGGAGCTCTACAGCTCTTCAGCTAAGGACCAGGATGAAAGCGGGCAGAATGATGAGGATGAAACAGCATCCCTGCCAGTTATGAAAAAGAAAGATAGTGCTGATTATATTGATGGGGCTATTTCAGCCAAGGCTACAAAGCCGCCGGTAAGGTTTACCTCGGCCTCGCTGCTGGCAGCCATGAAGGATATTCATAAATATGTGAAGGATCCAGAGGCGAAAAAGAAGCTTAAGGATGTATATGGAATAGGAACGGAGGCAACCAGAGCAACCATTATAGATGATCTGATAAAAAGACGCTTTCTTGTAGAAACTGGTAAGAAGAAATATCTGCAGCCTGATAAATCTGCCTATCTTCTGATAGATGCTTTGCCGGATGAGCTGGTTTATCCTGATTTCACAGCTATCTGGGAGGATAATCTTCACTCCATGGCTGATGGAGATGGAAAGCTTGAGGATTTTCTGGCTGAGCAGGTCAGGTTCTGTACCAGTCTTTGTAGCAAGGCATATGAGGTTAAGCTGGAGCCACAGGCAGATGAAAACCAGTGTCCGCGCTGCAAAAGTGGCATAATGATAAAGCGTAATGGCAAAAATGGGCCCTTCTGGGGGTGCAGCTGCTATCCTAGATGCAGGATGAGCTGCAATGATAAGGATGGCAAGCCTGATTTTGACTCCAGGTCAGCTGCTCCAGCTAAGGGGCAGCCGGATTCAGCACCGAGACGCTTTGCAGCGCCCTCGCCATACCTTAGTGAAGAGGAAATGCAGGCATTCTGCAGAGAGTATATGAGCTAGCTTTTGAGCAGGAGGAATTTTTTTGGATATAGCAGAAATAACAATAAAGCTGATAGCTGTTATAATATTGGTGGCACTTAATGGTTTTTTCGTTGCTGCTGAATTTGCGATAGTAAAAATGCGCAGCTCCCGTATTGATAGTATGATTAATGCTGGTGTGAGCCGGGCTCATTATGCAAAGAAGCTGGTGGACCACTTGGATGTATCACTTTCAGTAACTCAGCTGGGAATTACTCTGGCTTCCTTGGGGCTTGGCTGGCTGGGCGAGCCTACAGTAAGTCTCCTTCTGATGCCTGTTTTTGATGCTTTGGGAATTGGCGGTACCGCAATTGCCACTACGATTTCTTTCATTATTTCTTTTTCAATAATCACGTCTATGCATATTATTTTGGGCGAGCTGATTCCGAAGAATATCGCTATTCAGCAGGTTGAGAGGGTTACGTTGGCCGTTTCTCTGCCACTGCTGTTTTTTCAGCGTATAATGTATCCTTCAGTATGGGTGCTGAATCATGTGGCTGCATTTACAGCTAAATGCCTTGGTATAGATATATCCGGCAGTAACGAGGATGCTGCTCATACAGAGGATGAAATAATGATACTGATGGAGCAGAGTCATAAGCAGGGCTACATTGATAAGCAGGAGCTGGAATATGTAGATAATGTATTTGACTTTGCTGATCGATATGTACGTGAAATAATGATTCCTCGTACAGATATGAAGTGCCTGTATATGGAGGATACCGTTGCAGAAAACATGGAGACCATTGTCAAGGAACGAATGACAAGATATCCTATGTGCCGCGAGGATAAAGACCATATTATAGGCTTCATTCATGTCAAGGACCTGATGATGTACATGCATAAGCATCGTCTGCCAAGATTTCGCCAGCTTATCAGAAAGACCCTGGTAGTGCCTGAGACCATGAAGCTCAGCATGCTGCTGCAGACAATGCAGAAGCAGCGTTCGCAGCTGGCTATCGTTGTGGACGAATATGGCGGAACCGCTGGCATGGTTACCATTGAGGACCTGATAGAAGAAATTGTGGGAGAAATCCAGGATGAATTCGATCAGGAACGTCCAGCTATAGAAAAGCGTGGTGACCGTGTATATTCCATAGATGCAATGCTGCTGATTGAAGAGGTCAGCGATACCTTCGAGATTGAAATAGAAGCAGATAATATCGACACTATCGGCGGATGGGTATACAGCAATGTTCAGCCACCGCCTCAGATAGGCATGATGGCTGCCTGGAATGGTGCAGTATTTTTTGTAGAAGAGATGGATAATCTCCGCATCACCAGGCTTCTGGTCAAGCTGGATAAGGATTTAAAGGAAGAGCATGATGAAATTGTTGATCTGACGGGTATAGTGCCTGAGGCAGCATCAGATCAGTAAGGAGGCATTGGCCTTGGTTTTGACAGTAGAGGAGCTGGGCAAAAGCTATGGAGAAAAGGTTTTGTTCAGCCACGTAAACCTTAACGTAAATGAAGGGGATAAAATAGGAATAGTCGGTGTAAATGGCACTGGCAAGTCTACCTTTCTGAAAACAGTAGCTGGCCGCATGACTGCTGATACCGGCAGTATGGTCACCATGCGTAATCTGCGTATCAGCTTTCTGGAGCAATCCAAGGAATATATACCAGAGCATACCATACTGATGGAGGCCTTCAAGGATGATAGTCCGCTTATGAATGCCTTGAGGGACTACGAATTGGCGCTGGCAAAATCAGAAAACGGCGATACATCAGAGGATGTACAGTCAATGCTGGTCAGGGCCTCGGAAAAAATAGATGCTCTTAACGGCTGGCAGATGGAAAATGAGGCAAAGAGCATACTGACTCATCTTGGGATAAATAATTTTGAAGCAAGAGTGGATACTCTGTCGGCGGGCCAGCAGAAACGTCTGGCCTTAGCGACAGCTCTTATCCAGCCCTGTGACCTTCTGATACTGGACGAGCCTACAAACCATCTTGACAGCCAGACCATAGATTGGCTGGAGGAATATCTCGAGCATTGGAAGGGTGCTCTTCTGATGGTAACACATGACCGGTACTTTCTGGACCGTGTAGCAAGCGGTATATTGGAGTTTGATAAAGGACGTACCTATACCTACGAGGGAAACTACTCCCAGTATCTTGAGCAGAAGGCTGCCCGTATAGAGAGGGAGGAGGCTGGCGAACGAAAACGTCAGAATTTCCTGCGAAATGAGCTGGCCTGGATAAGAAGAGGGGCACCAGCCCGTTCTACCAAGCAGAAGGCAAGGATACAGCGCTTTGAGGAGGTTCGGGACAAGAAGGTAGATCTGGCCAGAAACCAGGTGGAGATAGGACTGGCTGGCAGCCGTCTGGGACGCACGGTTATAGAGCTTGAGGACATAGAGTACCTGTGGCAGGATGAGCCTATAATAAAGGATTTTACCTATACGGTCTTAAGGAATGACCGCATCGGTATTCTGGGCGGAAATGGAGTCGGCAAGAGCACGATGCTCAGTCTTATAGCTGGCCGGCTGAAGCCAGATAAAGGAACTGTAACTATTGGACAGACGGTAAAGCTTGGTTATTTTGGTCAGACAAATGCAGAAATGGATAGCCGCTTAAGGGCTATAGAATATATCCGTGAAGAGGCACACTACATAAC
>CAMCDL010000052.1 GCA_945873565.1 uncultured Selenomonadaceae bacterium
AACATGGAAAACGAAATGATGATTAAGCCTGCCGATACACCGGCAGAAACTACGGATGGGATGCTCACACGGCTGGCCTCTGAGATTAACGCCATCAAGGAGCAGACGAGAAAAACAGTATACCTTGCTATGATGGACATTGGCCAGAGGCTTTTGCAAGCCAAGGGTGCCGTAGGTCATGGCAACTGGGAGAAGTGGCTCAAGGATAATGTGGATTATTCCCCGCGCACCGCCCAGAGGCTGATAGCTTCTTATGAGCGTTTTGGTGACGGCCAGCAAAAGCTATTTGGCAGGAGCGCGGATCCGGAGCAGCTGGCGGAGCTGAACAAAACCCAAATCATGACGCTGATGAGCATCAAGGACGAGGAAAAGTGCTTTGAGTTCATGGACGAGCACAAGGGTGAAATAAAGGATATGTCCAAAACGGAGCTGGAAGCCATTGCCAAGGAGCTGAACGAAACCGTGGCGGAGCTGAACCGCACGAAGCACAAGCTGACCGATGCCAAGAATATGGCAGACACATTCCAGAAGCGGCTGGCAGATAGCGAAAATGCCATGGCTGATTATAAAAAGCAGCTGGCAGATTTGCAGTCCCAGCTGGATGGGGCAGGTGAGAGCCGGGAGCTGGCCGACCTGAAGGCAAAATACACAGCCCTCCAGCGTGACCTTGCCCGGGCAGATAAGCAGCATGAGCAGATTGCCGAGGAAGCTGGCAAATACCAGAACCTTTTTGAGGAATCCCAGCAGAAAGTAGATGCCCTCTCCAAGGAACTGGAAGAAGCAAAAAGCCAGCCTATCGAAGCTGCCACCGTGGAAAAGATTGTGGAAGTGGAGAAGGTGCCGGAGGAAACCCAGCAGCAGCTGGAGCTGATGCTGGCCCGCATCCGGGAGCTGGAAGCTGCCGGCAAGGACATCAAGACACCGGAGGAAAAAGCCTTCGGACACCACCTGATGAACGTAAAAACTGAGCTGGAAGCCGCTATCACTCAGCTGATGGCAATCTCAGATGAAAACAAGAAAAGGAAATACGCCGCGCTCCTTAGGAAGTTGCTACGAGGTACGCTTTCTATGACCAGCTGGGCGGAGTGAGGTAATGAAAATGAGAATGACAAAGTCGCTATACGTTGCCCTTAATGGCAGTGCTCCCAGAGTCATCGGCATCGCCAAGGTTATTTTCTTCGATAAAAACGGCATCCGGCATGAAACTTATGGCAGAGTTGGCCAGCGTTCAGATGACGGAAAAATAAGCAAGCCCAAATACATCTATGATGATTGGATGGAGGCTCAGGATGAGCTTGACCGGTATGCTGACTCAAAGAGCCTGTGCTGGGTGAAGAATAACAGGTCAATTCCCTGCATTATTTTTGATGATTACACCAAAGAAGTGAGAGGCTGCTTATTTCAGGGGCAGTTAAAACAGGTAAATACTTCATGGAGGACACCATGGAAAATAATTACGAAATGATAACGAAGATGACACCATCTCAGCTGGCGCAATTCCTTAACGACCTGCCAAAGAAACAGCATAATATGTTCTGTAATAAGAAGAATTGCGACAACTACACTACCTGCCGTGCCTGCATCCACGAATGGCTGCAACGCCAGGCAGATTGAAACCACATCCACCTATTTATCTATATAGAAGAAAAAAGAAAAGCCCCTGACGGAAAATCCGCCAGGGGCACAGCTATAGGACAATAGCTAAGATGAACATTACAACATCAATTCTATCATAATGAACGGGAAAAATAAAGGGGGTGCGAGTCCCCTTTGAAACTGGATAAAGTGATTAATAAAACGCATACTATTGACTGACAGGGGAACAAATATGGCGTATATGAAAAAAGTTACAAGGACGGCAGACAGCAGAATAATAGTTCTAGAGAAATATTACAGCTGGAAGGTGAGGCCAACCAGCTGTGCTCTGAAAGAGAAAAGGGCAGCCCGCAGAAAAGAGAGCCCGGAAGCGATGAAAGAAAACAACAGGCGCATACTTATAGAGTCTGCCGCCTTGAAGATAGCCAACAATTTCCGAGAGGGTGACTACTACGTTACCTTCACCTATGACTCTGCCAGCCTCCCTGCTGCCGATGAAAAGCAGAACAGGGTGAGAAAAGACATCCGCAACACCATAACCAAGCTGAAAAGACGGTTTGAAAAAGCAGGGCTGAAATTCAAGTACGTTGCTATTCCTGAGAATCTTTCCCCTGACACCAAAGGCCGTGCTCACTTCCACATCCTCATCCCTGCTATGCCTGACCTGCCCACCAACAAGTCTCGGGAAAACTTTTTCAACAGCCTCTGGGGCAAAGGCAATGTTTACTGCAAGGAATACGGAGGTACTGCCGAGGATGCTTTCCGCCTTGCCTCGTACTTCAAGAAGCAGAAGAAGGAGGACAGCGGAGCCCGAATCCTGATGAGCCACAACATGGCAAAGCCTGTGGAGAAGAAGCAGGAGATACGCTTTGCCGAATGCTACAGCCTGGACATAAACGTGCCAGCTGGCTATGAAGTGGTAAGCGAGGTCAGCTACCAGTGCTATACCCGTGATGGCTTCCCCTGCCAGCATGTAGTTCTCCAGAAGTCTGCCTCCATAACTGCAACCAAACGTCGCAGATATTCTGTCCCTTACGGGCAGTACATCCACCCGTCACCTGATGCAGGGAGGAAACGGCAATGAGCAAGACCGAAGAAACAATCCACGCCTACAACATTTGCACCCTCGTTCTTGCTATACTATACCCGCGCCCCCTGTCTGCCGAGGAAGCATTCGCCAAGATGGAAAACCCGGACAAGAATTTAAAGACCAGGACTAGGGACGCAGAGATGCTCTACGCTGCTGGCTGTAGCTGGAAAGAAATTTCCGAGCTGCTGGGTATGTCTAACCCCCAGTCCACAATTATCAAAGCACGAAGATACCGGGAGCAAAAACAAAAAAATAAGGCCGCCACCGTCAAAAAACGACACCGGTGACGGATTTTATGTGCGCAAAAATATAATCAAAAACAGCCCCCTGTGGTAAAGTATTAACAGGGGGTATTTTCGGTGCAGAAATTTGACACATAAGAACCGGCGAAAAACTGCCCGGGCTGCAATCCGCTCAACCCCAGCAAAATCAAGGAAGGAGGTGATGCCAGCATGGCGAAAAAACTTTACAGATTTGTTCCTGAACGGAAGAAAAACGTATTTCTTAATAATCTCATAGACGCAGGCGGCAACATCGGCAGGGCTGCTTCTAAGTCTGGCATCACCCGGCAGACACACTACAACTGGCTCCATGAAGATGCCTACTACGCATCCGTCTACAACGACAAAATCAAGCCCATGTGTGTATCTGTCCTTGAGGACGAAGCCCAGCGGCGTGCCATGGGCTTCGAGGAAGATGTCTACTACAAGGGCGTGAGAGTCGGTACTGTAACAAAGTACTCAGACAAGCTGATGGAGGTGCTATTAAAAGCCAATGCTCCTGAGAAATATCGTGAACGTGTTGAGAACAAAATCACCAGTGACGAGCCTGCTTCATTCGGCTGGGATACTGGAGATGCTGGAATGGAGGGTGATGAGCCTTGAAGAAAATAATCATACCCTACACTCCCCGGAGCTATGCCTTAAAGCATATTCATCCAAACCTTGAGTCTCACCAGTATGCTGTTATCGTCTGCCACCGCCGTTTCGGCAAGACGGTGCTTGCCATAAACCACATGATAAAGCAGGCAATCATCTGCAAGAAGCAGATGCCAAGATATGCCTACATAGCCCCTTTCAAAAGCCAGGCAAAAGAGGTGGCGTGGAGCTATTTGAAATACTATACCCACGTTATCCCGAATATCATCGTCAACGAAACGGAGCTTTATGTGGAGCTACCCACCAAGCACTCCGGCATGACCGGGGCGCGAATCTACATACGTGGCGCGGATAAGCCTGACAGCCTCCGCGGCATGTACTATGATGGCGTTCTCCTTGACGAGTATGCCCAGATAAAGCCGACTCTCTGGGACGAGGTAATTTCCCCGGCGCTCCTTGACCGTAACGGCTGGGCGGTGTTCATCGGCACCCCTAAGGGGCAGAATCAGTTCTACGACAAGTGGCTTGACGCCCAGCGTAAGGATAACTGGTATACTTGCATGGTGCGCTGGGACGAATCAGGGCTTTTTGCCGAGGGCGGTGAGTACGGCCCTGACAGGATAGAGAGCATACGGCAGGAAATGTCTGCTGAGGCATTCCGTCAGGAGATGGAGTGCGACTTCACGGCATCCGCTTTCAATGTCTTGATAAAAATCGATGACGTTACCAAATCAGCATCGAGAACCTACAAGGCCGAGGATATAAGCATGGCCCCTAAAATCCTTGGCGTTGATGTTGCCCGCTTCGGGAATGACAGGTGTGTTATTTTCCGCAGGCAGGGGCTTGTGGCATTTGAGCCGAAAATCTACAGTGACATAGACAACATGACCTTTGCCGCCCATCTCATGCACGAGATAGACAGCTGGAATCCTGATGCCGTATTCGTGGATGCAGGCCGTGGCGAGGGTGTGATAGACAGGTGCCGTCAGATGGGCTATGACATAACCGAGGTAAACTTTGGCGCAAAGTCCATCTACCCGGAAAAATACGTCAACAAGCGCGTGGAAATGTGGGATGCAGTTGCCGCCTGGATAAAAGAGGGTGGTGCCATACCGCAGAACCCGGAGCTTAAAAGCGAATTGACCTTCCCGGAGTATAGCTTCGACAGCGCGAACCGCATGAAGCTGATGAGCAAGGAGGAAATCAAGGAGCTTACCGGCAAATCGCCGGATATAGCAGATTCATTGGCATTGACTTTCGCGCATCCTGTCCGCCCTAAGGGCTTTGGGCGTGGCGGTGGGCGCGCAAGATGCAATACAGATTATGATTTATTTGACTGACAAAGGAGGCGCATCTATATGTGTTCAGGAGGAGGCGGCGGCAGTTCCGCTCCAGCAAAAGTGGATCCAACCCCGGTACAGGTAACCAGTACCAATACAGGCGCAGACCAGGCGGAGGCTATCGCAAAGAACAAGCAGAGGAAGCGTGTCAAGACCAACGTGTCTAATGACCGTGGCACCCTGCTGGGCGGCAGCAGTGATGCCGCAAGCGGCATCTCGAGCATTGTAAGCAATTTAGGCGGTGTTAAGTAATGCAGGACATTGAAGCAAATCAGAGAGCTCCTGCCACATCCTTTGTGACAACATCGGATATGGCACTGAAGCTTCAGCTCGACAAGAAGAAATACAAGTCCAAGGTACGCCAGATGGAGGAAAACCGTCAGGACTACCTGAAGCGCTGGAAGGCAATCAGGGACTACCAGCTCCCATACATCGGCTGTTTTGATGACACTGCCGATACCACGGACTACGCCAGGCGGCGCGATACCAACATCTACCACTCCGTGGCATGGCAGGCAAACCAGTCTTTTGCAGCTGGCGTAATGTCAGGCCTCACCCCGCCGTCCCGGCAGTGGTTCCGCCTGATATGGTCCAACGATACCATGAAGAATCACCCCGAGGCAGGGGAGCTCTTGGACAAGCGCATGAACATCCTGCAGGACGTCCTGCTGAAGTCCAATTTCTACAACGCAATCCACAGCAGCTACCTCGAGCTTGCCTTCGGGCAGGCTCCCCTTGCCATATTCCAGGACGCTGACACGGGCGTGCACTTCGTGCCGTTCACTGTCGGCACCTACATGATGGAGAACGGCCCTGACGGCATCGTGGACACCTTCTGCACCAAGTATGAGATGACTGCCCGCCAGCTGGCAGACAAGTTCGGCGCAGACAGGCTGCCATCGTCCATCCGGGCGGAGCTGGAAAACGGCGGTGTGAAGACCAAGCACAAGCTGTGGTGGCTGGTGGAGCCTAACCGATTCCACGACCGCAACAAGGAAGTCATGGACAAGTACCACATGAAGTATCTGTCCCTGTACTGGCTTGAGGAAGGCGAGAAAGATTTTCTCGACATTGGCGGCTTCCAGGAGTGGCCTATCCCGGTTGCCCGTTATCTCGTGACAGGTAACGAGACTTATGGCAAGGGCCCGGGCTGGTTTGCCGAGGGCGACAGCAAGGGACTCCAGAAGCTGGAAAAAGACGACATTATAGCTGTAGAGCTTGGCATCAATCCGCCTATGGCAGCCTCTGCCACTACTGCCAAGCAGGGCATCAACCTGACTCCCGGCAGCTATACTGTGGTGGAGCGCAATGAGCCTGTGACGCCGCTGTTTAACGTGAATGTCAATCTCCAGCATTTACAGGAAAAAATCCTCGACTTGCAGGACCGCATCAAGAGAGCGTACAGTGCTGACCTCTTTATGATGCTTGAGCGTCTTGAGGACAAGAGCATGACAGCCCAGGAGGTATTGCAGAGGAAGCAGGAACAGCTTCAGCAGCTTGGCCCTGTAGTACAGCGTCTTCAGTTTGAATTTCTCAGGAAAATTATTGAGCGCGTGTACAACATCCTCGACCGGGCAGGCATCCTGCCACAGCCTGAGGATGCGGAGCTTGCCTTGGCCCTCAGTCAGGAGGAAGTGACGATTGAGTATATTTCCCCGCTGGCACAGGCACAGAAGATGGCTGGCATGACCAACATTGAGCAGGCTATAGCCTTTACCGGGCAGCTGGCACAGTTTGATCAGAGCGTGCTTGACAAGATAGATTTTGCAAAGACCATTGACAGCTACTTTGATATGGTTGGAGCTCCTGCCAGCATCAAGCGCACTGAGGAAGAATACGAGGCTATCCAGCAGCAGAAAGCCCAGGCTATGGCTGAGGCAAAACAGCAGGAGCAGATGGCGCAGGCCGTCCAGATGGCAGCACCTGCTGCCCAGGCGGCAAAGAATATCACGGAGGCTGCCAATGATGGCAACCCTGCCCTGCAGGAGTGGCTGGGCGGCATGATGTAGGAGGTGTGTTATGGAATATGCAGAAATGAATCAGGAGATAGGGCGTGTGGTATCTGAGAACATACTCGCAAGGGATAAAGCAGCCCTTGAATATGTCATGTCCTCCCCTGATGGCAGGTGGTTTGTTTCAAGGCTCCTGAAAAATTGCCATGTATACTCTGCACTGGGGCTTATCCGTACTGACCAAAGCATGGTACTGGATGCCAATGCCATGATGGTGCAGGAGGGCGAGAGGCGCATAGGCCTGATACTCCGGCAGAACATCCTCAACATACCTGACGGGGCAAGTCTCATGTATCAGATGGAACAGGAAGCTCGTGCCCATGATGCCCAGCTGGCAGAGCTCAGGCGGTCGGTAATGGAAAAGTACCGGGAATAGGAGGTAACGATGAAAAAGAAACTCGACTTTGAATTTGACTTGCAGCTTTTCGCGGAGGGTGGTGACGATGGAGCACAGGGAGAGACTGCTGGAACGGGAGCTGAAACTGCAGCTCCTGCACCTGAAAAGAGCCAGGAAGGAGAAAGCCAAGGCCAGCCATCGCAGGTCCAGCCTCCTGGCAAGAATCAGGAAACGCTATTTGGAAAGACAGATACGCAGGCTGAGGCGTATGATTTCAAATCCGTTGTACCGGAAGGCATGGAATATGATGCACAGCAGGCGGAGGCGTTTTCCGCCGTAGCCAGGGACATGAAGCTCTCCAGCGAGCAGGCGCAGAAGCTGGCTGCCTACGGCATGAATTACGCCGGGCAGATAGCGGATGCCGTGAACCAGCAGCGCATTAACGAGATTAACGGCTGGGCGGAGGAAAGCAGGAAGGAACTGGGCGTGGACTTTGACCACGTGATGCAGCAGGCGGCATCAGGGCTTGAGGCGGTGGAGAAGGCAGTGCCTAATATCCGCTCCGTCCTGAACTACACCGGCGCAGGCAACCGCATTGAGATGATCCGCATGTTATCCTTTATCGGCGAGCTGACTAAGGAGGACAGCTTCCGTGGCTTTGGCGCCAACAGCGGTACCGTGCAGTCCAGCCTGTACGGCAAGACTAACTTTGGTTTGTACTAAGATTTTTCTTTAAGGAGTGAATAGAATGGCAACTTTAGGCACTCAGGCACTTACCATGTCTGACTACAAGAAGCGCCTTGCCCCTGACGGCTCTACGGCGTTTATCATTGAGGCGTTGGAAAAGTCCAACCCTATCTTGCAGGATGCAAGGTGGAAGGAAGGCAACCTGCCTACGGGCAACGTTACCACCATCCGCACCAGCCTGCCGACTCCTTCTATCCGCAAGATTAACCGCGGTGTGAAGCGTTCCAAGAGCACCACCAAGCAGGTGCAGGATACCTGCATTATTTTGGAGGACCGCTCCAATGTGGATATTGAACTCCTTGCCTTGCAGAAGGACAAGGAGGGCTTCAGGAGAAGCGAGGACGCTGCCTTTGTGCAGGGCTTCTCCGAGGTGGCAGCCAAGAATCTTTTCTACGGCGACACCGAGGCGGACGCTGACACCTTCAACGGCCTGTCCATCCGCTACAACACCTTGCAGTACAAGGAGGACAGCGAGCCTGGGCATCAGGTAATCTCTGCCGGTACTGCCGGTACCAATAACACCAGCATCTACATCGTAGGCTGGGGCACCCAGTGCACCTGCGGCATCTACCCTAAGAACACCCAGATGGGCTTGAAGCATCGCGACCTTGGGGAGATGACCGTGCAGGACAGCGAGGGCAGGGAGTATCAGGCACTGCAGTCCTTGTTCACCTGGAAGCTGGGCTTGTCCGTGCAGAATATCCGCGCCAATGCACTGGTGCGCAACATCGATGTCAGCAAGCTGACCACTGCTGCCTATCAGAAGTCGGTCATCGAGGCTATCATCAAGGCGAAGAACCGCATCCAGGGGCTTGACCGTGGTGATAAGCAGATGGCCATGTACGTTTCCGAGGGCATCTACAACATGCTGGAAATCTGGCTGTCCGACAAGAACAATGTGCATGTTACCCGTCAGGAGCTGATGGGGCAGATGCCTCAGCTGTATTTCGCAGGGCTGCCGGTAAAGAAGTGCGATGCCATTTCCGAGGCTGAGCCTGCTGTAGAGTAAGGAGGTAGCTTGTATGATTTTCGATGCTGAAAACATGTTTTTCGAGGGCAAGGAGCTGTCTGCAACTACCCTTGAGTCCGACATTCTGAACGTCGGCCCGGGCGAGGCAAGCGATCCGCTGATTCTTTTTGTCCAGCACAAGAAGGAAGGCTCCGGCACGCTTTCCGTAGCCCTCGTGACTAGCGAGACTGAGGATTTTTCCGAAAGCACTACGCTTGCCACCTACGAGAGCTTTCCTGTCAAGGCGAAGCTCCCTCGTGGCAACAAGGGTTACTTGAAGCTGACGGCAGCCAGCACCTATTCCGCAGGTGCCATCACGGCAGGGCTTGTCATCGATGATGACGTTTTAGTCTAAGGAGCGGGGCAGGAGCAATTGAACATTGTTTCCTGCCCTTTTTCATATCTCCCGCCGGCCGGGCGGTATGGAAAATGGCAGGAAAGGAGAGAACGACATGACCAACACAGATATTTGCAACCTTGCCCTGAGCTATCTTTCCAAGGGCAAAATCACCTCCATGGATGACAATACCGAGGAAGCCGCCCAGTGCAAAATCCACTACGAGCATGACAGGCGCCTGCTCCTGAGGCAGTACCCCTGGGGCTTTGCCAAGAGGACGGTAAAGCTGGCCCTGCTGGATGCCACGGTGCCCGGCTATGATTATGCATATTCATATCCTGCTGAGTGCCTGGCGGTGCGTTACGTTTTTGACGAGGAAAATGCGGCCGCAAAGGAAGAAGACCTCTGCGACTTTGATACGGTCATGACCAGCGGCAACCAAAAAGCCCTGGCAACCAATGTGGAGCTTGCCTGGTGCGAATATACCTTCAATATCCGCGATGTGGACATGTTCCCGGATGAGTTTATTGAGGCACTTGCCCACTACATGGCAGCCAATATGGCAATGGTGCTGACTGGCAGTGCCAGCATCCAGCAGGCGCAGTTCCAGCTCTATCAGGAGAGCATTGAGATGGCCAAGGTGTATTCCGCGCAGGAGAGAAGAAAGAACACTGTCTATCCTGAAGGATATGCAGAGGCAAGGTTTTCGTGAGGAGGCAGTTACATGGCATCACCTAATGCTTTTTACTCCGTCCAGCCTGCCTTTACCGGCGGGGAAATATCCGGCGACGTGGCAAGCCGTATCGACCTGGACAAATATCAGGTGGCACTCCTGCAGGCGGAAAACGCCATTGTGCGCCCTTATGGAGCTGTGAGGAAGCGTTCCGGCTTCCTGTACTGCGGTACCTGCAAGTACCCTGACAGGAAGACAATCCTGGTAAAGTTTAACTTCACGGTCACCATTTCCTACATGCTTGAATTCGGAGACAGGTATATCCGCATCTGGCGTAACGGCACATATCTCGGCATAGAGATAGAGACTCCCTACGAGGCAGGAGACCTGTCCAGACTGCGCTTTGTTCAGTCTGTGGACGTCTTGTATATAGCCAGCGGAAAATACCCCGTAAAAAAGCT
The DNA here is from genome assembly GCA_945873565.1 of uncultured Selenomonadaceae bacterium. Lineage (GTDB taxonomy): Bacteria > Bacillota > Negativicutes > Selenomonadales > Selenomonadaceae > CAMCDL01. The sequence continues at coordinate 10,481 of CAMCDL010000052.1, forward strand.
CACACGGTATTCTGAAGACAATTGGACATTCACTGATATAAGCTGGCAGCAGGTGCCCTACGGTGACCTCAATCTCGACGAATGGAACTACATTACACCGTCTGCCACTGCTGGCAATATTACCCTGACTGCGGTGGGCAGCACGTGGGACGCCGACAGCATCGGGGATTGGATAAAGCTGGAGCAGAACGTATCCGGCGTTTCCGTCAGCTGTGGCGGTGGCACCAGCGGTGCTATCTCTATAGGCGAGACCTGGAAGATTATCTGCCACGGCACCTGGACAGGCACTGTCACTATACAGGTTTCCTACGATAACGGAGCAACCTGGCTTCAGCTGAGGCAGTACACTTCCTCTGACGATTACAACCCTACTGAGTCGGGCACCGTGGAGGAGTATGCCATCATGCGGGTGATTGTGTCCCTGTCCTCCGGCAGCTGCAAAGCAGACCTTTCCGCATATCCATATACCCACATCGGCTATGCAAGGATAACGGGCATACAGAGCAGTACCGTGGCAAATGCCGTGGTAGTGAAAGCCCTGGGCAATACCGCCAGGACAAACAACTGGTACCTTTCCTGCTGGGGCAAGTCCCACGGCTACCCGCGCTGTGCAACCTTTTTTCAGGATAGATTGTGCTTTGCTGCCAGTGAGCAGTATCCTCAGAGGATATGGATGAGCCGTTCAGGAGACTATGAGAACTTCTCCGTGGACAAGGAGTCCGGCACGGTGACTGACGATAGTGCGATTTCCGTTGACCTTTTATCCCTGAGGCCGTATCAGATAACCCACATGGATGCAGGCAATGACCTGATTGTGCTCACCGAGGGCAACGAGTGGACCATATCCGGCTCCGAGACGGTGACTCCCAGCAGCATAACGCCGCGCCTCCAGCAGAACTATGGCTGCAATGATGCAGAGCCTGTAAGGGTGGGCAACCGCCTTGTGTACGTCCAGAGGCGTGGCAGCATCATCAGGGACATGGCCTATGCTTACGATACCGACTCCTACGGGGGCTATGACCTGACACTACTTGCCAAGCACCTCATAGCCAACAAGGAGATCATAGACAGCAGCTTTGCTCAGGAGCCGGACAGCATCATCTACTTCGTTCGCTCTGACGGCGTTCTGCTCTGCCTAACCTATATCATGGAGCAGAAGGTATACGGCTGGAGTCATATCGTCACTGACGGCCGTGTAGAATCCGTCCTTGCCACCCAGCAGGGCAACAACGACATTGTATATGCCGTTATCGCCCGCAGGATAAACGGCAGGGAGGTGCGCTACATAGAACAGCTTGACCTTGATTCTGACAGCGAAAACCAGCAGGACTATGTAATGCTGGACTGCTCCGCCAGGGCGCACTTTGACAGCCCCGTGCAGACGATTACAGGAGCTGACTGGCTGGAAGGCCGTGAAGTCCTCGTTATGGGCGATGGTTATCTCTACGAGCCAAAGACGGTAAAAAACGGAATCATAGAGCTGGAGCAGCCTGTGACTGATATAGTGATAGGCTTGCCCTACACCATGATACTGGAACAGCCAAACTTCAACACTACTGTCTCAGGCCTTGGTAATATCCAGGGCATGGAGCAGACAGTCAACACGGCAGTGCTGAGGCTGTCCAAAAGCTTTGGCGGTGAGATTGGCCCCAACGAGGATACGCTCCATGACATAGTTTACGACGTGGGGGCAATGAATCTTGGTGAGCCCTGCCTCTATACAGGGGATAAGAGGGTAACAATCCCGTCAGGCGGCTTCAACAAGAATGGCCGTATCTACATAAAGCATTCGGTGCCATACCCGTTTACATTGCTATCCATAGTGAGAGGAGTGACCTTAGGTGGAACAGGTTTATAAATATGAGATACTTCCCATGAAAGCTGAGAAATACTGGTACATAAATGATTTGGCTGAAAACCTCCGCCCTCAGGACAGGGACGAGCTAGGCCAGCTTGGGGTATCCGGCATACACAAGGAAATAGAGGACTCTGTCCGCGCCTCTGACGAGTCCTACGTGGCTGTAGACAACCGCGGCAAGGTTATTGTCATGTACGGCGTGATAAGGCGCGAGCCGGGCGGTCAGATATGGTGCCTTGGCACCAGGCGGTTCAATGAGTTCAAGAAATCCTTTGTCTGCGGCTGCATGGTAGTGCTGAAAAAGTGGCGTGCCATCTACGGCACCCTGTGGAACTATGTTGCCATGAGCAACGTGCTTTCCATACGCTGGCTGAAGACTTACGGTGCCAGCTTCGACAGGGGGTACATGAAAAACGGCAATGAGTTTTGGAAATTTACGATAGGGGGCGAAAGATAATGTGCAGTTTGGCAGCAGGCCTTATGGGCGCAGCCGGCCTTTTCGGCTACCATCAGCAGATGCAGCAGGCGGAGCAGCAGTCCAATGCCCTAAAAGCACAGGCAGAGGCTGATGAAAGAAATGCCAAGATTGAGGGCAGGAAGCAGGAGCAGATAGCGGATAACTATGCCAAAGAGGCAAGGGACCTGAGAAACCGTCAGAGGCTGGCACAGGGCGCACAGAGGGCACAAGCCGGTTCTGCCGGTATTGACTTCTCCGGCTCCCAGCAGGACATTCTCGCAAGCTCCTTGAGTGCTTACAAAGAGGACCAGCAGACGCTCCTTACCAATCAGCGGAACGATAACTACAACAGCCGTGTTGTTCAGACCAACTACCTGAACGATGCTGCCCAGAAGCGTGCCGAGGCAGATAATGTAGTATCCAGCGCAAAGGCACAGCTGATACC
>CAMCDL010000053.1 GCA_945873565.1 uncultured Selenomonadaceae bacterium
GCACATATATTACTATAATAAAAATAGTTATATTTCTATTGTACTATAACATAATAACATAGAATGTATAGGATTTAAAGTAGCATTGCCTATGTGTACAAGAATACATTAGGTGTTTAATGTATTCTTGCAGAAGTCTATAAAGCTTTGGCTGGCTTTTGATACATAGCGGTCTCTCTTCCAGGCAAGGCCGACATCTACAGAGATATCCGGTTCGAATAGCAGAGGCTTTACTCCAGGAGTATCCTCAACTATAAAGTCAAGGAAGAAGGACATGCCAAGATCGGTGGCAACTAGTCCCTTTATGGTGTCTATCTGATTTGTTTCAAGAACAATATTGGTAGGTATATTGGCATCCCTCAGTGTGTTCAGAACCATCTTTCTCAGGAAGGAGCCTTCCTTCAGCATAATAAGCTTTTTATCCCGCAGGTCATTAAGACTTATACTGTCCCGTTTAGCCATGTCACTAGCCTCTGATACACAGGCTACTATGTGCCTGGTTGACATTGGCAGTGTCTGAAGCGCGTCGGAGGCGTTGGCCAGTATTACTATGCCGAAATCCAGTTCATCACGTTCGAGCTGCTCCCGGATAGCGATGGAACCCTCTTCAAAAAGTCTTATATCAAGGTGAGGATATTTTTCGCGGAAGCTTGTAAATATTTTAGGGAATAAATAGGCACCTATCATGGATGGGATGCCTATCTTGATGGTTCCACGCTGAAGAGACTTGTAATCATTCACCTCTAGAATTGCATCCTGGATATTTCTTAGTGCCAGCTCTATGCGGTTAAGGAAGACGCGTCCCTCAGGGGTAAGCACCAGCTGCTTCTGGCTACGGTCAAAAAGCTGTATGCCAAGCTCAGCCTCAAGTTTTTTTATGGCTACAGTAATGTTTGGTTGTGAGACGTTGAGTCGCTCAGCTGCTCTGGTAATGTTCTGCAGCTTGCTTGCCATCTGGAAATATTCCAGCTGTCGCAGTTCCATGCTTTTACCTCCTATTAAAGCTTGATGTATTGCTATAACGATAAATTTAACTTATTCTGAAGATATTATACCATATTTTTTAAGAATGTATGATATCATAATTGCAATTTATTGAAGTTTTTTTTAGAATATGCCGAAGTATATATGAGCAGATTTATGCTATAGCTGCTTTTAGTATTATTTTTTTGTTTATAGAAGGTTTTTTCTTTTTTGTATTGAATAATACAACGATAGAGTATTTTTCTGGATGAAATAGATATCTTCTAATGGAATAGGGGGACTTAATTTGGAAACATCGACAGTGATAGGCATTGGCATGGGTATTATCTCAGTATTCGTAGGTATGATACTGAAGGGTGCTCCGCTTACTGCGTTAAATAACCCTGCAGCATTCCTGATTATCATAGGCGGTACCTTCTCATGCCTGTTCATAGGTTTCCGTATGGAGCAGCTGAAGAATTTCCCTAATCTTATAAAGCTCACATTAAAGAAGCCAGCTCTTCAGGAGCAGGCTGAGCTGCTTAGGATGTTTGTTGAGCTTTCCCAGATTGCACGTCGTGAAGGTATACTGGCCTTGGAGTCTAAGGTTCAGGAAATAGAGGATCCGTTCTTCCGTACTGGTCTTGGTATGGTAATTGATGGTATGGAACCGGAATTTGTTAGTGATGTACTTGATGCTGAGCTGGAAATCATGAAGGGACGTCATGCTGAAGGTCGCTCCATGTTTACGCAGGCTGGTACCTACGCTCCGACACTGGGCGTACTTGGTGCCGTTGTAGGTCTGATTGCAGCACTTGGTAATCTGAATGATATCGAGAAGCTTGGTCATTCCATCGCAGCAGCATTCGTTGCAACAATACTTGGTATATTCACAGGCTACGTTCTGTGGCTGCCGTTTGCTAATAAGCTGAAGATTATGTCTGAGCAGGAAATTGGTCAGAAGCGTATGATTATTGAGGGTATTCTGTCTCTGCAGGCAGGTGATTCACCTACTGCTATCGAGTCCAAGCTTATGGTATTTATTCCTCAGTCTGTACGTGCAAACTTAAAGAAGGAGGATTAATCAATGGCTAGAAAGAAAAAGCCGGCGGAGCATGAAGAAGAAGCCTCTGAGGCATGGCTCCTGCCTTATTCCGACCTGATGACACTGCTTCTTGCTTTGTTTATATGCCTGTTCGCAATTTCTCAGACTGATGAAACCAAGCTTACCCAGATGGCTCAGGCCTTCAGCTCAGCATTTAACCTGGGCGGTCCATCCTTCTTTGATGGTGCCGGACCTACCCAGCAGAGCTCTAGAGATGTTCTTTCTGCAGAGGATGGCGGTACTCGGGCTTATATGGCGGAAAACCAGCAGATGGAGGCTATAAAGCGGCAGCTTGATCAGTATATAGCACAGAATCATATGGAGGATGAGCTCAGTACGGCTATGACTGAGGACGGTCTTATGATCCGCATAAAGGAGCAGGCACTGTTTGCCTCCGGCTCAGCAGATCTTCTGCCAGAGTCTCAGCGTATCGGTCCTGTACTGGCGGCCCTTCTGGCTCCTATATCTCAGCGAGTTATGATTTCTGGTCATACAGATAATATGCCGATATCCAATGCACAGTTTCCTTCTAACTGGGAGTTGAGTTCAATCCGTGCATTGAATTTCATGAAGTTCATAATGTCATGTGATGGAAGTCTGAATCCAGCACGTTTTAGCGCAATGGGCTCCAGCGAGTATCGACCGGTTGCCTCAAATGATACTGAGGAGGGGCGGGCACAGAATCGCCGTGTTGAGGTTATGGTGGAGCGTTCAATTCATCTTTATAAGACAGATATCAAGAATATCAATCCGTGATTATGAAGGCTGCTGCGTTTTGCAGCAGCCTTATTGTTTTATGTGGAGGACTTCATATGGTTAAGGGAATTGGTACAGATATTATAGATATCCCGAGAGTAAAGCGATCCATAACCAATGAGCATTTTCTGAAACGGGTGTATACCCCTGGGGAAATTGCTTACTGTAATAGCAGGGGCGGTCAGGCTGCATCATCCTTTGCTGGCATTTTTTCAGCTAAAGAGGCTGTACTTAAGGCCTATGGAACAGGACTCAGGTATGGCAACCTGACGGATATAGAAATTCTGCCTGATGAACTTGGATGTCCTAAGGTTAGGGTTCAGGGCTGGTTCAAGGAGCAGATGGAGCAGCTGGGGGCTGATGTGCTTATGGTTTCCATCAGTCACTCCAAGGAATATGCTACAGCCACTTGTATTCTTGAATAGAAAGAGGAGCAGGTATGAAATTGTCATTGGCGCAAGAAATGCGTGATATAGACCGGGCTGCCATAGATGGTTATGGCATACCGGAAATTGTGCTTATGGAAAATGCCAGCCGTGAAATTGCCAAGGCTATGGATGAATTGGTGGAAGGATGCGCTGGCAAAAGAATTACCATTCTGGCTGGTACTGGAAATAATGGTGGAGACGCTTTTGCAGCTGCAAGGCATCTGCATAATAGCGGAGCCAGACTGAGGATTTTTCTGATTGGAGCTCTGTCAAAGCTGACGTCTTCAGCTGAAATTAATAGGGCAATATCGGCTAAAATGGGAATCGAGATAACTGTCTTGGAGACAGAGCGGGATTGGGACCGTCTGAATGTAGCATTGCGCTTTTCCGATGGTGTAATGGATGGAATAATCGGAACTGGCTTTAAAGGAGAGCTGCGTGACAATGTCAGGCGAGCCATTGAGGCGGTGAATGCAGCAGGATTGCCTGTGCTGTCTATTGATGTTCCAAGCGGCATTGATGCTGATACTGGTAATATAGGATCAGTTGCCATCAGGGCTGATGTTACTATGACTCTTGGCCTGCCAAAGTGGGGCTGTCTGTTTGCTCCGGCATCTATGCATACTGGCAAGCTTCTGGTGGATGGGATCAGTATACCGCAGAAACTTCTGGAGCAGGAGACTATAGCCCAAGAGCTTATTGATGGCAGCCTGGCACAGTCAGTAATGCTGCCTCGTATGGCGGATGTTCACAAGGGCAGCTGCGGACGTATATTGGTGATTGCTGGTTCAAGGGGAATGACTGGTGCAGCCTGCCTGGCAGCTGGTGCTGCCTTGAGAGCGGGTGCAGGGATTGTTACTCTTGCGTGTCCAGAAAGTCTTAATGACATTATGGAAGTAAAGCTGACAGAAGTCATGACAAGGCCTATTTTGGAGGAAAAAACAGGAATTATGGGTATATCTGCGCTTAAGGAGCTGCTGGAGCTCTCTGGACAGTATGATGCTGCATTGATTGGTCCTGGACTTGGCCGTGATGAATCAACTCAGGAACTGGTGCGTCAGTTTGCTGCGCAGGCTAAGTGTCCTTTGATATTGGATGCTGATGCCATCTTCGCCTTTAATGGGCAGGGGGAGCTGCTGAAGAATTGTGGTTATAGACCAGTATTGACTCCTCATCTTGGTGAACTGGCTGCTCTGCTTAAGACATCAGTTGCGGAGCTGAGGAAGAATCTGCTGCTTAGTACAAGGAAGGCGTCAAGGGCTTTTGACGCTGTACTGGTAGCTAAAAGTGAATGTACTATTGTAGTTTATCCCGATGGCCGGGCATACGCTTCATCCTGCGGAAATTCTGCTATGGCTACTGCTGGCTGTGGAGATGTTCTAGCTGGCACTATTGCTGGATTGTATAAGCAGTGTTTAGAGGGCTGTGCTCCTATAGCTGGTGTGTATATGCACGGAACAGCTGGGGACAGGGCAGCTGCAAAAAAAGGAATGGGCATGCTGGCAGGAGATATTTTGGAGATGCTGACGGCTGTAGAATAATATGCGTACAATGAAGACGGACCCATAGAAACGGGTCCGCTTTTTGTTGCATATTTAAAAGCGAACAGATATAATATTAGAGTGAATTATGTCGGTATGGAGGGTGTTTTTATGACTACGGTACCTAAGCTGAATACAATGAATTTAGAGGCAGGCACACCCTTCAAGGTGGTGGCGCCTTTTGAACCTATGGGTGATCAGCCTCAGGCTATAGATGATCTGGCAGCTGGTGTAGAAAATGGTCAGCCAGCGCAGGTCCTTTTGGGTGCTACAGGCACCGGCAAAACCTTTACAATAGCTAAGGTCATAGAAAAGGTACAGCGGCCTACCCTGATAATTGCCCATAATAAAACTTTGGCAGCTCAGCTGGCTAGTGAGTTCAAGGCCTTTTTTCCAGATAATTATGTTGGCTATTTTGTCAGCTATTATGACTATTATCAGCCAGAGGCCTATATTGCCTCTACTGATACCTATATAGAAAAAGATGCATCTATAAATGATGAAATAGATGAATTGAGGCATTCTGCAACCTGTTCTCTGTTTGAACGCCGAGATGTAATTATTGTAGCCTCAGTGTCCTGCATTTATGGCCTTGGATCACCAGAAAGCTATCATGAGATGGTTCTTTCGCTGCATAAGGGCCAGGAGATAGACCGCGATGCGATATTGCGCCGTTTAGTATATATACAGTATGACCGTAATGACCTGGTGCTGGAGCGTGGCAATTTCCGGGTCAGAGGAGATGTTATAGAGGTTTTTCCCGCTGGCTACAATAATCGGGCTGTACGCATTGAAATGTTCGGAGATGAAGTAGAGCGCATACTGGAATTTGATGTATTGACTGGTAATATATATTGTGAACGGACACATTCTATGATTTTTCCAGCCTCCCACTATGTAACTGGCAGTGATGATCTGAAGGTAGCCATGGGCACAATCCGAGAGGAAATGCTGCAGCAGGTCAAAAAATTCAAGGCCGAAAACAAGCTTATAGAGGCTCAGCGTATAGAGCAGCGTACTAATTATGATCTGGAAATGATTCAGGAAATGGGCTATTGCTCAGGAATAGAGAATTATTCCCGGCATCTGACACAACGTGCCCCCGGAGAGGCTCCATACACCCTGCTGGATTATTTTCCTGAGGACTTTCTGCTGGTTATGGATGAGTCTCATGTTACCCTGCCGCAGCTGAAGGCTATGTATGCTGGTGACCGCTCTCGCAAGGAATCTCTTGTAGCAAATGGCTTTCGTCTGCCATCTGCTTTTGATAACCGTCCGTTGCGGTTTGAGGAATTTGCAGATAGGATAAATCAGGCTATATATGTATCGGCCACACCAGCTGCCTATGAACTAGGACAATCAAGCCAGGTAGTTCAGCAGATTATACGTCCGACAGGCCTGCTGGATCCATTGATAGAGGTAAGGCCTCTGGAGGGGCAGATGGATGACCTGCTGGGTGAAATTAAGCTGCGCAATAAAGCGAATGAGCGGACCCTGGTAACTACTTTGACCAAGAGAATGGCGGAGAATCTGACTGAATACCTTAAGGAAATGGGGATAAGGGTTAGATATCTTCATTCTGATATCGCAACCATTGAACGAGCTGAGATAATCAGGGATCTGCGCTCTGGTGAGTTCGATGTGCTGGTTGGTATTAACCTGCTGCGTGAGGGACTGGATATGCCAGAGGTTTCGCTGGTGGCCATACTTGATGCTGATAAGGAGGGATTCCTGAGATCAGATACCTCGCTTATACAGACTGTGGGCCGTGCAGCAAGAAATTCAAATGGCCGGGTAATAATGTATGCAGACCGGATTACTGATTCTATGAAGCGGGCTATGGATGAAACTGCTCGCCGTAGGGAAATCCAGGACAGCTTTAACAGGGAGCACGGAATTGAACCGCAAACTATAGTTAAACCTATTAAGGATCTTATTGAGCTGACCATGGTTGCTGAAGGTAAGTCTCCATATAAGATCAAGGAAAAGGTAAAGACTGAACGTCCAGGCAAAAAGTTGTCCAAGAAGGAAGCAGAAAATCTGCTTAAGACTCTGATGAAGGAGATGCAGGCGGCTTCTAGAGGCCTGGAATTCGAGCGGGCTGCTGAGCTTAGAGATATGATTTTTGAGCTAGAGGCAACCCTTGGAAAAAGCGTTATAAAGAAAAAGGCGTAGATGATAATCAGGAGCTTCATATGGAAAAGTACATAAGAATAAAGGGTGCACGTCAGCATAACCTGAAAAATATAGATGTAAAGATACCTAGGGATAAGATGGTGGTAATTACAGGCCTCAGCGGTTCGGGCAAGTCATCTCTGGCCTTTGATACCATATATGCCGAGGGACAGAGAAGGTATGTGGAATCACTGTCTTCCTACGCAAGGCAGTTTTTAGGGCAGATGGATAAGCCCGATGTAGATTATATAGATGGTCTTTCACCAGCTATTTCAATTGACCAGAAAACTACCAGCCGCAATCCGCGTTCTACAGTCGGTACTGTTACAGAGATATACGATTATCTGCGACTTCTGTTTGCCAGGGCGGGGCGACCTCATTGCCCAAAGTGTGGCAAAGCCGTAAATCAGCAGACCATAGACCAGATGCTTGATCAGCTGCTGGAAATGGAGGAACGTACTAAGCTGCTGGTGATGGCCCAGGTGGTACGGGCAAAAAAAGGTGAACATAAGAAAATTCTTGAGCATATACGTCATGAGGGCTATACAAGAATCCGTGTTGATGGTGAAAATGTGGATGCCAGTGAGGATATAGTGCTGGAAAAGAACAAAAAGCATACCATAGAGGTGGTTATAGACCGTCTGGCAGTACGTGATGGTATACGCCAGCGCCTGGCAGAGTCATTGGAGACAGCTCTGAAGATGGGGGCTGGAGTGGCCTATGTGCAGGTGGTTGATGGTGAGCTCATGATGTTCAGCCAGAACTTTGCCTGTGTGGATTGCGGAATAAGCCTGCCAGAAATAGCACCAAGGCTGTTTTCCTTCAATTCTCCTTTTGGTGCGTGCCCGGCCTGCAGCGGTCTTGGCAGTAATACAGAGTTTGACCTGGAGCTGGTTATTCCAGACCATAATCTCAGTATTGCACAGGGAGCGATAGCCCCAATTTCTAGTAATGAGAAATCATATTCTATATGCCAGATAAAGGCTATTCTGGAAAAACACGGCTATGATCTTGATACGCCATGGCGTGATATCAAGAAAACAGTCCAGTATCTTGTGATGTTCGGTACTGGTGATGAGCGCTATGATTTTGGTTATGAGAATATGTTTGGAGTGTATAAGATTCATAACAGTGCTTTTGAAGGAGTAATGCCTCTTCTTAACAGACGTTATAGGGAATCTGATTCAGACATTATGCGCGAGACCTATGAGAGCTATATGAGTGTGTCGCCATGTCCTGTCTGCAAGGGTAAAAGACTGAAGCCTGAAACCTTGTCGGTTACCGTTGGGAATAAAAATATCAGCGATGTGACAGACCTTACTGTCAGGGAATGCATAGTTTTTTTTGAGAGCCTGGAGCTTACTGAACGCGAGGCAAAGATTGCCCGTCAGGTGCTGAAGGAAATTAATGCCCGGCTGGGCTTTTTGAAAACTGTAGGACTGGATTACCTTACTCTGTCACGGGCGGCTGGAACATTATCTGGTGGTGAAGCCCAGCGTATACGTCTGGCTACCCAGATAGGCTCTGGCCTGGCAGGTGTGCTATATGTTCTTGATGAGCCAAGCATAGGACTGCATCAGCGTGATAATAATCGCCTGCTGGAGGCTTTGAAAAATCTTCGCGACCTTGGCAATACCCTGGTGGTGGTGGAGCACGACGAAGATACCATGTATGCTGCTGATCATATTATAGATATAGGACCAGGGGCAGGATCTGCTGGCGGAAATGTGGTAGCCGAGGGCGATGTAAAGAATATTATGGCTTGCAAGGAATCGATTACTGGACAGTATCTAAGCCATAAAAAATATATTCCTATACCAGCAGAAAGACGTGCTGGCAATGGCAATGTTTTGGAGATAACAGGTGCGTCAGAGCATAACCTGAAAAATCTGTCGGTAAAATTCCCGCTGGGGACCTTTACTGTAGTTACAGGTGTATCCGGCTCTGGAAAATCAACCCTTATAAATGACATTCTGTACAAGGGGCTGGCGGCTAAGCTCTATCATGCTAAGGCTAAGCCGGGACGCTTTAAGGAAATAAAGGGATTGGAGAATATAGACAAGGTCATAGATATTGACCAGTCGCCTATTGGCCGTACTCCAAGATCTAATCCTGCTACCTATACAGGAGTATTTGATATGATCCGTACTCTCTTCAGCCAGACCTCAGAGGGAAAGGTACGTGGCTATAAGCCTGGACGTTTCAGCTTTAATGTGAAGGGCGGACGCTGCGAGGCCTGCCGCGGTGATGGTATCATCAGGATAGAGATGCATTTTCTGCCTGATGTTTATGTACCATGTGAGGTATGCAAGGGTGACAGATATAATCGTGAGACCTTGGAGGTAAAATATAAAGGAAAATCTATTGCCGATGTGCTGGATATGACAATTGAAGAGGCTGTGGAATTTTTCCAGAATGTTCCCCGTATTTACAATAAGATAAAGGTCCTGAAGGATGTAGGGTTAGGTTATGTCAAGCTTGGACAGCCTGCAACTACGTTGTCCGGCGGCGAGGCTCAGAGAGTAAAGCTGGCAACTGAATTATCAAGGCGATCCACAGGCAAGACTGTATATATACTTGATGAGCCGACCACAGGGCTGCATACAGCAGATATTCATAAGCTGCTGGCTATTCTTCAGAGACTAGTAGATGGCGGTGATACTGTTATAGTAATAGAGCACAATCTTGATGTTATAAAGACGGCTGACCACATTATAGATCTGGGACCAGAGGGCGGCGACATGGGGGGTACTATAGTTGCTGAGGGTACTCCGGAAATGGTAGCAGAAGTAAAGGCATCCTATACAGGAAAATTCCTTAAGCCTGTTCTGGCATCGGGAATTTTAGAGAAAAAGCAGGTATCAGAATGAACAGTCTTGTAGAAGAAAAGCTGAAACAGCTTGTCCATAGTCCTGGCGTTTATATAATGAAGAATGATAAGGGCAAGATAATATATGTGGGTAAGGCTATAAGTCTGAAAAACCGCGTGTCTCAGTATTTCAGGCAAAGCCATAATCATTCTCCTAAAGTGAAGGCTATGGTATCTCATGTGGAGGATTTTGAGACTATTATATGCGGCTCTGAGATGGAGGCTCTTATACTGGAGTGCAACCTTATAAAAAAGCACCGGCCTAAGTATAATATCAGCCTTAAGGATGATAAGACTTATCCATATGTGAAGGTAACAATGGCTGAGGACTTTCCACGTGTATATATTACCCGGCGTGTGGTGAGGGATGGCAGTAAGTACTTTGGACCATATACTAATGTGAGTGCACTTCATGATAGCCTGAAGCTGCTTAAGAAGTTGTTTCCGTTGAGAAGCTGCCGGCGGATGGATGCCGATCGTCCATGCCTGGAGCATCATATCGGCAGGTGCCTGGCACCTTGTGCCGGCAAGGTATCAGCTGATGACTATGGCGCAATGATAAGGACGGTACTTCTGTTTCTAGAAGGCAGGACCGAAATGGTGGATAATGATCTGGAAAGCCGCATGAATGAGGCAGCAGAGAATCTGGAGTTCGAAGCAGCTGCCAGGCTGCGAGATCAGCTTCTGGCTGTGCGGGCCATCAGTGAAAAGCAGCGTATAGTATCTGGCACGGATGATCAGGATGCAATCGGCATGGCTCGTTCTGGCCTAGGAGCATGTGTACAGGTCTTTTATATCCGTAATGGCAAGATGGTGGGGAGAAATCATTTCCTGCTGTCGGGCAGTGATGATGAGGCTGATGAGAACCTGCTGCAGGCATTTCTGCAGCAGTACTATAGTGAGGCATCCTTCGTGCCTAAGGAAATACTGCTGCCGATTGAGATTCCAGATATGGAGCTTTTAGGAAGCTGGCTATCTGGTCTTAAGGGTCAAAAGGCAGAAATTATTTGCCCGAAGCGAGGAACCAAGAAGGACATCGTAGATATGGCCGTTGAAAATGCAAAAAAATCCTTGTCAGATGAGTCTGACAGGATCAAGCTTGCTAATGAGCAGACCATAGGAGCCGTGGCTGACCTTGGGCGCTATCTGGGACTGGTTAAGCCACCAAAGCGTATGGAGTGTTTTGATATATCCCACATACAAGGCTCAGAAACGGTAGCGTCCATGGTAGTGTTTGAGAATGGTGTACCGAAGAAATCAGATTACCGCAGATTTAAGATAAAAAGTGCGGAGGGTAAGCCGGATGATTTCAAGTCAATGCGTGAGGTCACAATGCGCCGATATGGCAAGCCTGATGCCGAAATGCCAGACCTGATAATTATCGATGGCGGTAAGGGTCAGTTGAGCTCTGCACTTGAAATAATACGTGGGGCTGGTCATTGCTCGGTAGCTGTAGTGGGTCTGGCCAAGCGCTTTGAGGAGGTTTATCGGGAAGGCGAATCTGATCCGGTAATACTCCCCCGGGGCAGTCAGGCACTGTACCTTATACAGAGGATACGCGACGAGGCACACCGCTTTGCGATTACCTTCCACAGGCAGCTTAGAAATAAGCGTAATCTGGTATCTGTACTTGATCATATTGATGGCATTGGACCAAAGCGGCGCAAGCTGCTGCTGGAGCATTTTTCTAATATCGACAAAATAAAAGAAGCCTCCGTTGCAGAAATGGCATCCCTGGATGGAATGACCACTCCTGCAGCAGAGGCAGTGTTTAACTTTTTTAACGCCAAAAAGCTGTTAAGCTGATATAAGCCTGGCTCATATTTATGAGCCAGTTTTTTTATGAACCAAGTAATGCAATGGTATGCTCGGCAACCATCTCAGGAGTCATATCCTTATTGGTTGCAACACCTGTATCAATGGCTGCCTGAGCAACTGCTGCAGCAACCTTTGGTGCAACACGCTTGTCAAATGGGCTTACGATAATGTTTTCCTCATTGAGCTCATCATCAGGGATGAGGGAGGCAATAGCCTTTGCAGCGGCAATTTTCATATCGTTGTTTATGTCGGTAGCGCGTACATCAAGAGCGCCACGGAAAATGCCTGGGAAAGCTAAGAGGTTATTTACCTGATTAGGGAAATCGGAACGTCCAGTGCAGATAACACGGGCACCAGCAGCTTTGGCATCATCAGGCATAATCTCTGGAGCTGGATTTGCCATAGCCATGATAATAGCATCCTTGTTCATGCTGCGCACCATATCCTGGCTCACACAGTTTGCTGCGGATACACCAACGAATACATCAGCACCTCTGAGGCAATCTGCAAGATCGCCGGATTCCTTCTGCTGGTTGGTGATTTTGGCAATATCATCCTTATATGGATTCATGCCTTCAGGACGGCCTTCATAAATAGCACCCTTTGTATCGCAGAGGATAATGTGGCGAGTGCCAACAGTCTGAAGAAGTCTGGTGATAGCCATGCCTGCAGCACCTGCGCCGTTTACGACAATTTTAGCATCCTCGAATTTCTTGCCGATGAGCTTGAAGGCATTCATCAGAGCAGATACTGCTACAATAGCAGTACCATGCTGGTCATCATGGAATACAGGAATATTCATGGTCTTCTTAAGACGGTTTTCAATATCAAAGCATTCAGGAGCCTTGATGTCCTCCAGGTTGATACCGCCGAAGCTTGGCTCCAGCATTTCTACAGTGCGACAGATGTCATTTACATCCTGGGAATTCAGGCACAGCGGGATAGCATCAACACCGGCAAATGCCTTGAAGAGAACAGCTTTTCCTTCCATTACTGGCAGACCAGCACCAGCACCGATGTTGCCAAGGCCAAGAACTGCAGTGCCGTTAGTGATAACAGCTACCATGTTGGACTTGGTTGTATAATCATAAATTTTGCTATAATCATCTTTAATTTCGAGACATGGAGCTGCTACTCCTGGGGTATAGGCCAGAGTCAGGTCCTTAGAGGAGTCAAGGTCGACCTTGCTGATAACCTCAAGCTTGCCCTGGTGTTCCTTATGAAGATCTAATGCTTCTAAATCTACGCTGGTCATTGTTCATGCACTCCTTGATAAATGTTTTGTATATAGTATTTAGTCTTCTATATAAATAATGTTATATATCTGTGTCTTATACACATCTGA
>CAMCDL010000054.1 GCA_945873565.1 uncultured Selenomonadaceae bacterium
GATTGCATTATCTGCACTAAGCAGGATAATCCGCTGATTATCGGCCTGGGTGATGGTGAAAACTTCATCGCTTCCGATATTCCAGCTATTATTGCTTATACCCGCCGCAATTATATTCTCAATGATGGCGAGCTGGCTATCGTGAAGAAGGATTCTGTCTGGATTAGCAACCGTAAGGGTGAGCCTGTTACCAAGAAGGTATTCGAGGTTAACTGGAATGCTGAGGCAGCTGAGAAGGGCGGTTATGAGCACTTCATGCTCAAGGAGATTCACGAGCAGCCAAAGGCTATCCGTGATACTATGTCTGCTCGCATAAGCAAGGATGGCGATGCCATTGTTCTTGATGAGCTGAAGTGGACTGAGGAGTTTGTAAATTCCATAAGCAAGATTTATATTGTTGCCTGCGGTACTGCATATCATGCCGGCATGGTGGGCAAGTATTATATTGAGAAGCTGGCCCGTATACCTGTTGAGATTGATGTGGCTTCTGAGTTCCGATATAGAAGCCCTATCATTGATGACAGGACTATGATTATCGTTGTCAGCCAGTCTGGTGAGACCATCGATACTCTGGCTGCTATGAAGGAGTCCAAGCGTCTTGGTGCAAAGACTCTGGCTGTTACCAATGTTGTAGGTTCTTCTATTGCTCGTGAGGCCGATCAGGTTATCTATACCTGGGCTGGTCCTGAGATTGCTGTTGCTTCCACCAAGGCATACACCACTCAGCTGGTAGTTATGTTTATGCTGGGACTTTATATGGCACAGCTTCGCGGTACCCAGTCCAAGGCTCGTGTAAAGCAGCTGCTGGATGACATGAAGCAGCTTCCTGCACAGGTCAGCGAGACTCTGTCTGATGTTGAGCCTATCAAGACCTTTGCAAAGCAGTATGGCTTCAATGATGATGTGTTCTACATCGGCCGTTCTCTGGACTACTATGTAGCTCTGGAGGGCTCCCTGAAGCTGAAGGAGATTTCCTATATTCATGCTGAGGCCTATGCTGCTGGTGAGCTTAAGCATGGTACCCTGGCCCTTATTACACAGAGCGTACCTGTTATTGCCCTGGCTACTCAGAAGAGTGTATATGAGAAGACCCTAAGCAATATCAAGGAGGTTAAAGCACGTGATGCCGTGGTTATCGGTATTGCTTCTGAGGGAGATAATGAACTGGAGAAGTACGTTGATCATGTGATTAAGGTTCCTCAGACTGATGAGCTTCTTTCTCCGCTGCTGGCTGTTGTGCCTCTGCAGCTCTTGGCATACTTTGCTGCTATTACCCGAGGCTGTGATGTTGATAAGCCTCGTAATCTGGCAAAGTCTGTTACTGTTGAGTAATAAGAAATTTGAATATGAGCCGTCTTGTCAGGCGGCTCTTTTATTCTATACTTTGTGACTTTTTGTTTGACAAGAGTACATTTTTTTACTATTATATTCTACAATATCTTAAAGAAAAGGAAGGGATTAAGTTGGCATTCTATTTCTCTGAACCATCTCACACTTTTGGTGAGTATCTGCTGGTACCTGGTTATTCTTCTGACAAGTGTATTCCAGCTAATGTTTCTCTCAAGACTCCGCTCGTTAAGTTCAGAAAGGGCGAAGAGCCTAAGATTTCCATGAATATTCCGATGACATCTGCCATCATGCAGTCCGTATCTAATGATACTATGGCTATTGCTCTTGCACGTGAGGGCGGTGTTTCCTTTATATACGGTTCTCAGACCATCGAGGAAGAGGCAGCTATGGTTGCCCGCGTAAAGAATTATAAGTCCGGCTTTGTGGACAGTGATTCCAACATCAAGCCTACTACTACCTTAGGTGAGATCCTTTCCCTTAAGGATAAGACTGGCCACTCCACCATGGCAGTAACTGAGGATGGTACTCCTACCGGCAGGCTGCTGGGTATCGTTACCAGCCGTGATTATCGTGTCACCCGCATGAGCCTTGATGTTCAGGCTAAGGATTTCATGACTCCATTTGAGAATCTGATATATGCAAGCGCAGATACTACTCTCAGTGAGGCGAATGATATTATCTGGGACAATAAGCTGAATATGCTCCCTCTGGTTGATGAGAATCAGCGTCTCCGCTATATGGTATTCCGTAAGGACTACACTGATAACAAGGAGAATGAGCTGGAGCTGATTGATGACAAGAAGCGCTACATTGTAGGTGCTGGTATCAATACCCGCGACTATGCAGAGCGCGTTCCTGCCCTGCTGAAGGCTGGTGCTGATGTGTTGTGCATCGACTCCTCCGAGGGCTTCTCCGAGTGGCAGCGCATTACCCTGAATTACATTCATGAGAATTTCGGTGAGGATGTAAAGGTTGGTGCTGGTAACGTTGTAGACCGTGAGGGCTTCATGTTCCTGGCTAAGGCTGGTGCAGACTTTATCAAGGTCGGTATCGGCGGCGGTTCTATCTGCATTACCCGCGAGACCAAGGGTATCGGCCGTGGGCAGGCTACTGCACTGATTGATGTATGCAAGGCTCGTGATGAGTACTATGAGAATACTGGTATCTATATTCCTGTATGCTCTGATGGCGGTATTGTTCATGACTATCACATGACCCTGGCTCTGGCTATGGGTGCAGATTTCATGATGCTGGGCCGTTACTTCTCCCGTTTTGATGAGAGCCCATCTGACCGTATCAAGATTAATGGCAATTACTACAAGGAATACTGGGGTGAGGGCTCCAATCGTGCCCGCAACTGGCAGCGTTATGACCTTGGCGGCAGCAAGAAGCTGTCCTTTGAGGAAGGCGTTGATTCCCTGGTACCGTATGCAGGTTCCCTCAAGGAGAACGTTGCAGTAACTACTAGCAAGATTCGTTCTACCATGTGCAACTGCGGTGCCCTCACTATTCCTGAGCTTCAGCAGAAGGCACGTCTGACTCTGGTATCTTCTACCTCCATTGTAGAGGGCGGTTCTCACGACGTTATTCTCCGTGATAAGATGATGAAATAAGGGTTAAGCCCTCAAAAAAAAGACCTCGAACATGTATCGGCCCCTTTAGGGTCACCTCATGTCCGAGGTCTTTTAATATGTTTTTTAGAAATTTTAGAAATACATATCCAGGAGTCCGCCGACGCTGTTGTACGCATTTTGTCTTGTGAGAGCTGATGCGGAATACAAAGCCTGAGTCTGTTTCATACTGCTGCCCATCATTTCACTGATGCTTGGGAAGAGACGGTCAGACTGAGCGTTGGTCATAGAGACCTTGTTTTCTGCTCTGCTGGCTAAAAGTCCCAAGGTGTAGCTGGTGGAACCATTATCATTCTCTAATGCCTTTGCAAGTCTGGTCTCATCTATGCTGAGAGCACCCTTCTTATCAACGGAAATGCCGATTTTGTTGAGAGAGCTTGCGAAATAGGTGTTATCTGCAAATGAGCCTGCTAATCGCTCTACTCTTTTGGATACTGAGGAATTGTCGTTCATGAAGCCGACTGCCTCGTTATAGTTCTTAGCAAAATCTGCTACATTGCTGATGACAGACTTGATGTTCTTCTGAGTATCCTCTTCAGTGAAGCCCTTTACATAAAATCCGCCGCTGCGCATCTTGGAGATGGAGCTGGACAGATCAGTCATGGTAGAGCCGAGCTCAGCCTTGAAGGTGCTTTTGGTATCAGTATAGTCCTTTGCCAGCTGGCTGATGCTGGAACGTGCATCGGCTACAGACTGAATGAATTTCCTTCCTTCATCATAGGCATTGCCCAGATTCTTGAGGATAGAATTGCTCTGGCCGTTGGCATTGTTTATTATGCTGGACCAGGTACTGTTCAGCTGGCTGCTTGAAGGATCCTTAAGAAGAGCAGAAAGACTATCGGATAAGGAATAAGCAGAGCTGCTGGAGCTGTTTCCTGCTGACAGGTTAGGCGCAACTGAGCTGTCGGCAATAGAGGAATCAGGTTTCAGGACTCCTTTTGCTGTCAGCCTTGTAACGCTTGCGGTGTTATTTGCTAAAGCAGATACTGTAGACATTATTTTCACCACCTTTCCACTTATATTATACATTTTAGTTTTTTTTATTTCAATATGATAGTTTTTTTTTATTTCTAAAGGAAAAACTGAGTCTTATAAAGAATAGTACATAGGATAATATGTTGTTGTATTGAACGCTTTGGGAATGTGGTGAGCTTATGATTGGACAGCCGATAATGCTGGTGGTAGATGATGTTGATATCAACCGCGAAATTTTATCTCTTTATTTTAGAGACAAGTATGAAATCGTAGAAGCTGCCAATGGGCAGGAGGCGCTGGATATTATTATGCGCCAGAGGGTGGATATCATACTTTTGGATATAGTGATGCCAGTAATGGGTGGTATGGAGCTTCTGGAGATATTGCATCAGTCTGATACCCTGAATAACATTCCGGTTATTGTGACAACCTCCCAGGAGTCGGTAAACAAAGAGGTACGGGCCATGGAGATGGGGGCAGCAGACTTCGTTACCAAGCCATATAATCCAACTGTGGTAAAGTGTCGTGTACACAATGTAATGGCTCGTCAAGAGAATGAGTGGCGCAAGCTGGAGCAGGCAGCTCAGGATGACAAAATAAAGCGCATGAAGCATGATATTGAAATCGATGCGCTCACTGGTATTTATAACCGTGATTCATTTATTACAAATGTTACCAGGCTGCTGCAGGAAAACCGCGATATACGCTATAGCATGGTATGCTTTGACATAAGCGGCTTCAGAATGATTAATGAGCTGTTTAATGTGGAGACAGGTGATGTGGTGCTTAAGACCGCGGCAGCCTATTTCCGCACAGTTTCCGGAAAGCGCGGCATTGCCGGGAGTCTTTCTGCTGACCGTTTTGCTCTTTGTATTCCAAAGGATAGCCTTGATATTGAGCTTCTTATCCAAGGATTGGATGGGCTTATGCGGTCAATGGCACTTTACAGGGATTTAAGATTTTATGCGGGTGTTTACCATATAGATAATATCTATTTATCTGTTGCTCAGATGATAGATCGGGCACATCTGGCACTGAAGCGGATTAAGGGACTTGGCAAAGAACGCTTTGCTGTATATGATGATGCTCTTAGAAATACATTGGTTGAGGAGCAGATGGTAAACCGTGAAATGGAGCTGGCACTGGAGAGCGGGCAGTTTGTTGTGTATATGCAGCCTATATATGATATGAGTACCAATCAGCTTATAGGTGCTGAGGCAATGCCCCGCTGGGTTCATCCAACTAAGGGGATTATTGAGCCTGACCATTTCCTGCCTATTTTTGAGAAAAATGGATTCATTACAAAGCTTGACCGCTATATATGGGAGAAAGTAAGCAGCTTCATTAGTGAGGAACGTTACCGTGGACTGAATGTCCTTCCAGTGGAAATTATTCTTTCAAAGGTACATCTTTATGATCCGGGCTTTACTGATTATCTTATCAGCATTACCAAGCAGCATGAGGTGGAGGCAGACAAGCTGCTGATAGGGGTAACTGAGGAGGCCTATAACGATAATCCTCAGATGCTTATCAAGGTATTAAAAAAGCTTCAGACCAATGGCTTTAAGATAGTTCTGGACGATTTTGGCAGGGAGCATGGATCACTTAACATGCTGAAGGTGCTTCCAGCAGATTACCTTAAGGTGAATGCAAGCTTTATAAAGGATGTTCCTTCTGGCAAGCCTGACTTAATCGTTGAGAGCTTCGTAAAGATGGCTGAAGCGATGGATATGCAGCTGTTTATTGGTGGCGTTGAGACTGAGGCGGAGGCAGACCTTATCAGGAGAGCTGGATGCAGCCTGATTTCAGGATACGGCCATGCTAAGCCTATGTCGGCTGATGAGTATATAGGATTCCTTGAGAAGCTTGCTGATGGAGAGTTTTAAACCTTTGCTGTCAGAAGCAGTATCGCCATGATAGCGAAATAAGGTCCGTAGGCAATGTATGACTTGCGGTCCTTTTTGTGCACTATAAGCATGATAAGGGCAGCGGCACCTCCGGCCAGTATGCCGCCAAAGACTGCGGCCAGAAGCTTTTCAGTACCTAAGAGCAGTCCTAGGGCTGCAATGAGCTTGATGTCACCGCCGCCAAAGCCACCCCGGGTTATGATGCCTAAAATGAGAAAGAATCCTCCTCCGGCTGCTGCAGCCAGGACATGATCGGTGATAGATTGTCCAGATAGCAGGCAGGATGTAATGCCGATTATGGCCAGGGGGGCCAGGGCGTAGTCAAAAAGCATCCGCTGTTCCCAGTCTGTGGCACAGCATATTAACAAAATACTACAGGACAAAAGTCTTAAAATTTCGCTTAAAATAGCATCTGGCAATAGTGAATGACAGATGCTGGGGACTATCGTACTATAGGCACAGATGAGTCCTCCAAGCCATAACAGGACATTGCGGAGTATTGTTGATTTTCTTAGTGTTTGCGGGGATGATAGCTCATCGGGATAATGGCTGTACAGCCAGGAAATAGCCAGGTCTGATAACAAGCATCCTGCAGTTGCATATATTGCTGAAAGAAATATTAATGAAACCATAGCACTATTTACATTTGAAAGCATAATGTTTCTCCATTATTAAAGTATAAAAAAATATAGATACAATCGACAATTTATGATACTATAAAAGAGCGTAAAAGACAATAATCTACTCATAATGTGCATATTGATAAATAATCCTGAGGATGATGAAGAATGCTGAAAAAAATCCGGGAACGGCTCGAGGCATTTGCTGAAAAGCTGTCATATAAGCATATGCTGATATTAGCAGGAGTGACCAGCCTGCTGCTTTCACTATTGGTATATTCCATTATAAGCAAGGCTACAGTGCCAGCAAAAACCGCTGAAAGTCCGGCAGCAAATATGGTTACGGTGGTTGTGGCTGCTGAGGATATTGCTCCAAGGACAATCCTGAAGGAGAATATGCTGAAGCTGGTGGAGCTGCCAGAGAATGCAGTGCCGTATGATGCATTGACAGATATTTCTATGGTGGTGAATGTGCCTGCAAGTGTTCAGATTATGAAGGATGATGTAGTAACTGAGCGCAAGGTTTATGCTGATGTCCGTATGGCAGGCTTT
This sequence comes from uncultured Selenomonadaceae bacterium, assembly GCA_945873565.1. Classification (GTDB taxonomy): domain Bacteria; phylum Bacillota; class Negativicutes; order Selenomonadales; family Selenomonadaceae; genus CAMCDL01. Next base: position 7,036 of record CAMCDL010000054.1, read on the forward strand.
GTGGGAATGATTCCGCCGGATTGCCGGGCAATGTCCATTAAAGTGAGCGATGTTACTGGTGTGGCAGGCTTTGCTCAGCCAGGCGATTATGTAGATATCATGGTGGTTGCTGGCGATAAGGGTGACGGGCTGATTAACTCCAATATCGTTCTCCAGAATGTATTGCTGCTGGCAGTCAACAAGACTGGTCCTGATACATATGAGACAGCTGAGGCTAAGGAAGGCAATCCAAATCAGTCTGGAACTGATGGTGCTACTGGTTCTGTACAGGCCACTACCAGAGGTGCTGTGGATACTGCTACCGTGGCAGTGACACCACGCCAGATGATGGAGCTGGCTGCAGCTGCTGAAAAGGGGACCATTTACCTGGTATTAAGACCATACCAGCCAAAGAATAACTACGTATTTGATACTAAATATACTACCGTAAATAAGAAGGTGGGGACTCCTGCTTATCAGGGGCCACCATCCATTGCGCCTCCTAGGGCAGCATCCTCTGGCGGTTCGTCAGGCGGTTCGTCAGGCGGTGTAGAGGTAATCCGCGGTAATTCTTCTTCCCGTGAAGGCAGGTAAATAGAATGAAAAGAATGCTAAGTAGCATACATTCAAGATTCATATTGTTTACAGCGATGCTGATGCTGCTCTTAAGCAGCGTAGCATTTGCTCAGCAGAGTATTCTGCTGGAGATTAATCATTCTACTATGTTTGATGCAGGCGGTACTGTGGCAAGACTGGCTGTTGCCAATCCGGAGATTGCAGATGTTATGGTCCTGGATGGAGATAATATCAATCTCATAGGTAAGCAGCCCGGATCTACCAGTCTTGTGGTATGGACTACCAATGGCATGCGTCAGGATTTTACTGTAATTGTTGAGCCGGTAGACAGCGGCTCTGCAGATGCTATAAAGGCGAAGCTTGATCTGCCTTTTGTGGAGGTTGAGCGTATTGGAAGCAAGGTCCTTCTCACAGGCTTTGTAAATGATCAGATTGAGCTGGATCTGGCGGTAAGTGTAGCCAAAATGTATGTGGCAGATCCTGCGGATGTAATATGCAGGATTCAGATGCTTAAGCCGCTGCAGATAAATCTGGCAGCTATGGTCCTTGATGTAAATGCATCAGATGCTGAGGCAATTGGTATTCAGTATGCCAATGCTGAGAAGGTTCCTAATAATAACAGTACTGACGGAAATTATGGTACCAATGATATAGTTTTCGGTGATGCAGGTGTCTTCTATGGCGGTCAGAATTGGGATAGAGCTACTGGCCGTGTATTTGCTGGTGTGGATGCCATGGTTCAGGCTATGGTGTCAAATGGCACCGGCCGAGTGCTTTCCAGGCCTAATGTTACTACCATGAGCGGTAATGAGGCTCAGATCCTGGTGGGCGGTGAAATTCCTGTTCCTACCAGCAAGGACGGAGAGATTTCTGTTACCTGGAAGGAATATGGTATTAAGCTGAGGATTCTGCCTACAGCAGATACTGAAGGCAAGATAACTACCAGCATTGAGGCTGAGGTCAGCAGTATAGACCCAGCAAATTCTGTACCTACTACTGCTGGAATGATTCCTGCTCTTACATCCCGTAAGGTAACTACCGTAGTTAATATCAAGGATGGCAATACAATGGCAATTGGCGGCCTCCTGGATAATATTGATAGCAAGACCATAAAGAAGATTCCAATTCTGGGGGACATTCCAGTGCTTGGACAGTTCTTCAAGCATACTGCTTCTTCCAAGAAAAGACGTGAGCTGATAATTCTGATTACTCCTACTGTTGTGTCAGATACCTCCAGGGTATCCGTTGGGGATCGTCTCAGAGATGAGATTGAGGCCTCTAAGCGGCGTATGGCTGAAATGAATTCTGTAGATCTTAATGCAGCTCCAGCTCCTGGAGCTGTAAATGCCAAGAATATGTAATTCTTGATTGAAAGGCAGGGGGGCGGGCCAATGGCTGAAGAAAATTTAATAAATGGCGTGGTCATTACTTTTTTCAGTACAGCCTCGGCTGTAGGCAAGACCCTGATAAGTGTCAACATGGCATCGGAGCTGGCCCGCGAGGGTTATAGCGTATGCCTTCTTGACATGGATCTGCAGTTTGGCGATGTCAGCAATTACCTTAAGCTGAATCCTATCTACACCATGGCTGATATCCAGCGCATGATGCAGGCGGAAAACAGCGATTTTAAGATATATGAGTTTTTGACAGAGTATGAGCACAGGGGCGTAGCCTTCCATGTGCTGCCTGCTCCGCTTCAGCTTTCTGAGGCCTATAATATAGAGCCGGAGATTGTGGAGAGCATGGTGCGGGACTTGCAGCGATATTATGATTACATCATAGTAGATACTACCTCCATGTTCAGTACGCTGAATATGAGGCTGCTTGATTTGAGTACGATAGTAACCTTTCTGGGCATCGTGGATTTCATTCCTACTATCAAGAATATGAAAATCGGTAATGATACTCTCCGCAGCCTGGGCTATGATTCCAATAAAATCCGTCTGGTATTAAACCGCAGTGATGCAAAGTCACAGATTTCCAGGGCTGATGTAGAAAATCTGCTGGAGGAGCGGTTTTATCATATTCTGCCTAATGATTTCCGTTCGGCCAGCACCTCTATAAAAACGGGGGTGCCACTGGTGCTTAGTCCTGATGATTCAGAGCTGGCCAGGGCATTAAGAAGCCTGGTTTCACTATATACCAATAAACCGGTGGAATATGAAAGTATTGCTGAGCCGGGGGATATCTCTGAGGAGAAGTCTGGTGGCTGGCTGTCTAAGCTGTTCAACTGATGACTATTTTTTGAAGGGGAGGAGCCAAGGTGGCACATAATGTACTTCTTTATGAAAGTAATCGCATAATGCTGGGCACCCTGTCCAATGTCATCAAGTCTGCTCCCAACTGTAATCTGGTGGCATCCTATCAGAGCCATACCGATGCTCTGGGTCAGGGCAAGGTTTTTAATCCTAATCTGCTGCTGATTGATGTGGAAAGCCAGGATGCTACATGGCTGATTACTGAATTCCGGAAGGCCTTTCCTTCTGCCATAATCATCTGTATGGGTGAGCGCTGGCAGGCGGATAGCGCCAGCCATCTGGTACAGGCTGGTGCCAGTGGCTATATTATTAAGCCTTTTAGTGCTGTAGAGCTTAAGGATACAATTGATACCTTTGCTAAGGGCGGAGGCCTTGAGACCTCCTGCAAGGTTATGACCTTTTTCAGTCCAAAGGGCAAAAGCGGCAAGACTACCCTCATTGCTAATCTGGCCATGTCTCTTGCTAGAAAGACTAATGAGCCAGTGGGTATCATAGATGCAGATTTGCAGTTTGGTGATATGGCTGTGTTCTTTAATCTTAATCCTTCCAACACCATAGTAGAGGCTGCCAGGGATGCTGATTTCCTGGCTCCAGTATCGCTGCAGTCATTCTTTGTGCCGGTAACGGATAATGTTTCGGTGCTGTGCGGCACCAGAAACCCGTCCCTTATCGACAGAGTTGCTATAAAGGATTTCGAGACTGTGGTAAACAGTGCCAGAAGCCTTTTTAAATATCTTCTTATTGATGTGCCGGCAGGCTTTAATCCCACCTCTATTTCTGCTGCGGAAATAGCTGATGTGACCTACCTTGTTGCTATGAATAATGATGGCTTTGAGAAGCAGCATATCAGGAAGGCAATTTCTCTCTTTGAGGAGGACTGGCCTGATGTTAAGGATCGCCTGAAGGTGGTATTTACCCGTGTGGAGCCTTATGGTGCTGAGAAGAGCAGCGAGCTGGAGAATCAGCTTGGCTTTCCAATGGAGGGAATTCTTCCTAATGAGTATATGCTGGTATCAAAGGCAGCAGATAATGGCCGTATGGCGCTGGACATCGCATCAGACAGCCGTCTGTCGGATGCAATTTCCCATCTTGCTGATAAGATAATCAGGCATCAGGTTAGGCGGGATACACTATGATTAATATCCTGATTGCTTTAAGTGCCGGCTTGCTGATATTTGCTCTTATGGCGGCTGCTATAAGAAAGCGTATACAGGAAAGAGAAACTGTGCTGGAGCGTATGGAGCGTTTTGCGGGAAGGATCGCAGGTCGACATAATGTTATCCAGAAGCAGGAAGAAAAGGACCTGTCGGATAGTCTGAAGGAAGCTTTGCAGAAGGGTGCCAGACTTATCCAGAAGGTGCACCGCTCAAGCAGCCTTGATCTTAAGATGCTGCAGGCAGGTTTGCCTATCCTGGGTTCTGAGTTTCTGATTATTGAGCTGGTTGCAGCTATTATTGCTTTTGTGTTTGCTGGCTTGCTTACTATGCAGCTGCCAGTGGCTATTCTTGCTTTTCTGTTTATGCCATTGGTGGGCTGGATGCTTCTTCAGATGAAGATACGTAAGCGTCGCAAGGATTTTGTTAATCAGCTTGGTGATATGCTATCCATGGTGGCAAGTGCCCTTAGAGCAGGTTTCAGCTTTGTTCAGGCTGTGGAGATTGTTTCCAAGGAAATGGCAGCTCCCATGAGCGTGGAGGTTTCCAAGCTCATACGGGAAATTAATGTAGGTGTGCCAATGGAGACCGCTCTGGAGGATATAAACCGTCGGGTGGAATGCCCGGAGTTTGAGCTGATTACAACTGCAGTGCTGATTCAGCGTCAGGTGGGTGGCAATCTTGCCCAGATTCTGGATAATATCAGCGATACCATTAATGAGCGTATCCGTATGAAGCGTGAGGTGCTGGCTCTTACGGCTCAAGGCCGTATGTCAGCTGTAGTACTGGCTCTTCTGCCAATAGCACTGGCGGCTTTCCTGTTCAGTGTGAATCATGATTACTTTGACCCGCTGCTGGAATCGCCAATGGGAAAAGTCGCCATAGGTATTGCTCTCCTGATGGAGCTCCTGGGTTATCTGGTTATCAAGAGAATTGTTGATATTGATGTCTGAAAAGACATTTAATATATGTAATTATTAATTTATTTATTTAAAGGAGGAAAACATCATGATGAATCTGTACACTTATGTTGTATCTCGCCTTAAGAGCGAGAAGGGCCAGGGTATTGTAGAATACGCTCTGCTGCTGGCATTTGTTGTTGCTATTGCTGGTGTTGCACTGAGCACTGATAGCGGTCTGGGCGAGGCTATTAAGGGTGTATTTGATAATACTGCAAACACCCTGAGTGGTAATACTGGAGCTAACCCACCTGCTGGTGGCGGTAACTGATTTCTAGCTGCTGAATGAAAGGAGGGGCAGTGTGATGCATTTCCAGAAGGGACAATCTGTTTTGGAGTTTGCCTTAGTGCTGCCCCTGTTCCTTTTTATGGTGCTGGGAATTATTTATTTCAGCATGTGCTTTGCGGACTATTATCGGCTGAATCAGATAGCCGGTGACTGTGCCCGCGAGGCTTCCTTAGAGCTTAGGGAAGAGGATTTTTCTAAGATTTATGCCCGGGTATCAGGCCTTGAGAATGAGCTTATCAGCGGCATTTATGTGTGGCATCCATCTGCAGATGGCAATAATGAATTTTTCAGCATGGTGCTGGATAGTGATAACAAGAATGTGCTGGTAAGGGTGCATGCTGATATTGATACCGATAATTCCTACATCGGTCATATTTATGCAGCAGTGCTGGGGGCAGAAGATGGTGCCGCTGTAGAGTTTACTCACAGGATGTACTGCGAGGCAGCGCCTTTACAAAACCCGTAGGGGTCGACGGTGGTCGAAGATGAATAAACCGTAGGGGTCGACGGTGGTCAAAGCCGAATAAACCCGTAGGGGTCGACGGTGGTCGACCCGTGTGTTGGGAGGGGAAAAT
>CAMCDL010000055.1 GCA_945873565.1 uncultured Selenomonadaceae bacterium
ATTAAACCCGAACAAATACACACTAAAAAAAGAGCCGAACAAACTCGTCATTTTTATTATAACCTTACACACAGCTAAAAGCAAGCAAAAAAAGCACACATTTGTCCTTAATAAATCATAAAAAAACAAGGAGCATTAAGCTCCTTGTTATAGAAATCAATTATCCTTTTCGTAAACCTCAAGTGCCTCATTAAGACTCTGAAGATACTGATCTACAACCTTCTGAGGACTCTTTATTATTATTTCCCCATGAAAACCAAATATCCATTTGAAGAAATTTGGACTAAGATAAACCGGCACATGTACATCGAATCTGTCAGAACGTGCCAAAGCCTTAGTCTCCACATTAATGCCAAAAACATCAATGATATCCTTCATACGGTCACCATTGCAACGAAGAGTAACCTTAACAGGCTTGCCATCATTCATCATACCGAAAATGTTTTTGCCATATTCATTTTCCTTGAAATCTGGAGGCTTTGGAACTGCGTCCTCATCAGTTATCTCAACATCACCATATACTCGGTCCACTCTGAACTGATTAACCTTCTCGTGCTTGTCTGAATAACCTACCATATAATAGTGATCCATGTTCCATCTGAGCATATAAGGGCTAAACTCATATTTCTCACCATCATTCTTGATGACCAGCTCCTTATTAGCATTATAGGTGGTATAAAGGAATCTTATTTTTTTGTTTTTGGAAATAGCTTCTGAAACTGCGGCTATAACCTGATAAATAGAATCATCATCAGCCTTTACACCATAATCAACATGGACATAACTGCCCATTTCCTGAGCCTGATGTACACTCATTAGTCTGAACAGCTTATCTGTCAGGTCCATAGTTGTCTGTTTGGAGATAAACTGTGTTGCCGCTACTGCATCAATCAGAAGCTTCAGCTCTGGAATGGTAAATTCCCTTTTTGTCATATAATACTGATTATTAGCACTCTTATTAATTTCTACTGAATAACCAGCATCATGAAGAGTCTCACCATCATCCTTTACTGTTTTACGATTAACCTCCATACCGTACTTTTTTTCAAAAAGCTTGATTATTTCCTGAGTTGTAATACGATGCTTCTCATCAGTATACTCATACAGGAAACGCCATAGACGGATAAGACGATCTTTTTTGTTTCCCTTGGTTCCCTTTTCTAGCTTTGCAGCATCAGGAAGATCCTGCAGATCATTATCAACATCTAAAAGGCTGAAAAGGTTTTTTACTGGAATAACGTTTTGTTCTTTTTTTCTGCGGCCCATACTAGCACCTCAAATACTTACTTGCTTATACATATCAGTAAAATTTATTTACTATTTATGTAAATGTTATTCTACAATAAACAATATATCCAGTCAATAAAAAACAGTTCAAATTGCAAATAAATAAGTATTAGTTAAAAAGAGCAGACTGCATAAGCAGCCTGCTCCAATAAACTAATCTATTTTTTTTATGCTGTTAGAATCAGCCGATGATAGCCATAGCCTGGCCTGCAGTTACAGTCTGACCAGCAGATACATTAACAGCCTTTACAGTACCATCGCAAGGAGCGCAGATCTCATTCTGCATCTTCATAGCCTCGAGGATGATAACTACATCGCCGCTCTTTACTGCAGTACCAGCAGCAGCAACAACCTTGATAACCTTACCAGGCATTGGAGCCTCAACAGCAGTCTCGCCAGCGCCAGCAGCAGCAGCTGGAGCAGCAGGAGCTGGAGCAGGTGCAGCAGCAGGAGCAGGAGCAGGTGCAGCAGCTACAGGAGCAGCAGGTCTAGCAACTGGAGCAGAGCCGCCAGCCTTTACTTCCTCAACCTCAACCTCATATGCGGTACCATTAACAGTAATGTTAAACTTCTTCATTTAAAATTCCTCCAAATTCATTTAAATTACAGAATACTCTGGCGTCCTGCAAGAGTCCAGTTATCAGCACGCTTTATGCTTACTGCAACTACCTTGTTGCCCATCATATGCTGAACAGCAGCTGAGATAACAGCAACTACCTCTGGGGATACCTGGTTTGCCTTGATATCCATAAAAACGCCTCCCCTGATTCTTATAATGGAATATTACCGTGCTTCTTAGCAGGAATAGCCTCACGCTTGCTAGCAAGAGCATTGAGAGCAGTGATGATACGAGGACGAGTCTCGATAGGCTCAATAACCATATCAGCATAGCCGCGCTCTGCAGCCTTGTAAGGAGTAGCAAACTCATCAACATATGCCTGAGTATTCTTTGCCTTCTCTTCTGGCTCATCACGCTTGAAGATGATGTTAGCTGCACCAGCAGGACCCATAACAGCAATCTCGGAAGTAGGCCAAGCCATAACCTGATCGGCACCCAGCTCACGGCAGCACATAGCGATGTAGGAACCGCCGTATGCCTTACGGGTAATAACGGTAACCTTTGGAACGGTAGCCTCGGAATAAGCATACAGCATCTTAGCACCGTGACGGATGATACCGCCATGCTCCTGGCCAACGCCTGGCAGGAAGCCTGGTACGTCTACGAGGTTAACCAGTGGAATATTGAAAGCATCGCAAACACGGATGAAACGGCCGGCCTTATCAGATGCATCGATATCAAGGCAACCGCCCATTACGTTAGGCTGGTTGGCAATGATACCTACGCTGCGGCCATCAAAGCGAGCAAAGCAGGTGATGATGTTCTTAGCAAAATGCTGATGAACCTCATAGAACTCGCCATTATCTACGAGAGAAGTAATAATGTCCTTCATGTCATATGGAGCATTAGGGTTGTCAGGAATAACGCTGTTCAGACTCTCATCCATGCGGTTAGGATCATCAGTGGAAGCAACCAGTGGAGTCTCCTCCATGTTGTTGCTTGGCAGGAAGCCCAGCAGATAACGAATCTGGTTGATGCAGTCTTCCTCGTTCTCAGCAGCAAAATGAGCAACACCAGACTTGGAGTTATGAGTCATAGCGCCGCCAAGGGCCTCAGCAGTTACCTCCTCATAGGTTACGGACTTAATAACTGCAGGGCCGGTAATGAACATCTGAGAGGTATTCTTTACCATGTAGATGAAGTCAGTAATAGCTGGAGAATATACAGCACCACCTGCGCATGGTCCCATGATTACAGAAATCTGAGGAACAACGCCGGAAGCTGCAGTATTACGATAGAAAATGCCAGCGTAACCAGACAGAGCATCAACTGCCTCCTGGATACGAGCACCGCCGGAATCATTGATACCAACGATAGGAGCACCCATCTTCATTGCCAGATCCTGAACCTTCCAGATTTTCTTTGCGTGCATTTCACCAAGAGAACCACCTTCAACGGTAAAGTCCTGAGCGAATGCATATACCAGACGGCCATCAACAGTACCATAACCGGTAACAACGCCCTCAGCTGGCAGATCCTTCTTCTCCTGACCGAAGTTGGTGCAACGATGCTTAACAAAAGCATCCAGCTCTACAAAGGAGCCCTCATCGAAAAGGAGCTCAATACGCTCACGAGCGGTGAGCTTGCCCTTCTCATGCTGCTTGGCAATGCGCTTCTCGCCGCCACCCAGCTCGATGTGAGCCTTCTTTTCTTTCATAAGTTCAATTTTTTCCTGAACTGTAGCCATTTTTTACCTCCTAAAACAGCGTTAAAGCTGTATTTTGCTAATATTATCTGTCCGCATGCTGGCAGAGCTCTAAAAGAACGCCACCGGTAGACTTAGGATGAACGAAAGCAATGTCAGCACCGCCAGCACCCTTACGAGGAACCTTATCAATCATAACAATACCCTTCTCCTGCAAATCTGCAATAGCTGCAACAATATCATCAACACGGAGAGCCATATGCTGAATACCGCCACGACCGCCGTTCTTCTCGATGAACTTGGAAACTGGGCTGTCAGCATCGGTACCAACAAGAAGCTCAACCTCAGAATGATTTGGAGTTGGATGGAAGGTAGTAGTAACCTTCTGCTCAGCAACAGTCTCCTCACCAGTGCATGGCAGGCCTACTGCGGTCCAAAAGTTCTTGCCATCCTCTAAATCCTTGCAAGCAATACCAATGTGGTCAATGCCTAAAAGCTTAAAAGCCATTTTGTTTACCTCCTAAATATACATTGAATTTATTTTAACATATCCTTCATTACCTTGGCCACTACTGTATATGGATCAGTTTCATGAGCCTTTATCTTCTCAACAAACTCATCCAGCTCACCAGTAGCAACCAGCTTATTGGTAATGTATTTACCGATGTTAGAGTTAAGAACATCCAGCATTTCATTCTTTGTACGCTCTGTTCTTCGCTGAGCAAGAATTCCATTCTCACTGATGTACTTAAAATGATTCTCTACATTCTCAATGGTTTCCTTGATGCCCTCATTCTGGTTTGCGATAACCTTCTGAATTGGCGGACGCCACTCCTTCATTACGCCGTCCAGATCAAGCATCATGTTCATCTCACGAACCAGCTTATCTGCTCCATCGTGATCTGCCTTATTGATTGTGAAAACATCACCGATTTCGAGAATACCAGCCTTGATTGCCTGAATGTCATCGCCCATACCAGGAATCAGAACTACCATTGTAGTATCTGCTGCCTTGACGATATCAACCTCAGACTGGCCAACACCTACTGTCTCTACAAATATTACATCCTTGCCAAAAGCATCCATGGCCTTAACCGCATCAGCAGTCTTATGTGAAAGGCCGCCCAGACTTCCTCTGGTACCCATACTGCGGATGAAAACCCCCTCATCCATGGTAAGACCGTTCATGCGGATACGGTCACCTAAGATGGCACCACCAGTAAATGGGCTGGTAGGGTCTATGGCAATAATGCCGACTGTTTTTCCCTGATCACGGTACGCCCTGGCAAGCTTATCTGTAAGGGTGGATTTACCTGCACCTGGAGGGCCGGTAATACCTAATACAAATGCATGTCCTGTATGAGGATAAAGCTTCTGCATAATCTCAGTAGCATTATCATATTCATTTTCTATAGCTGTAATAGCACGGGACAGAGCCAGACGGTTTCCCTTCAATAACTCTTCAGCAATATCCATTGCCATGTCACTGCACCACCTTCGGGGTAGTATTAGCATGAACTGGCGGGCGGGAAATCCCGCCCGTCAATCCAAACATTAATAAATTACTTCAGATTTGCATTGATGAAATCAACAATAGCGGAGGTTGGGGTGCCTGGGGTGAATACCTCAGCGATACCTGCTTCCTTAAGAGCTGGAATATCACTCTCAGGAATAACGCCGCCGCCGATGATGAGAACATCTTCCTGGCCCTGAGCACGAATCAGGTTAACTACCTTAGGGAAAAGGTGTGGATGAGCACCTGACAGAATGCTCATTGCTACTACATTAACATCCTCCTGCAGAGCTGCTTCTGCAATCTGCTCTGGAGTCTGACGAAGACCAGTATAAATAACCTCAAAGCCTGCATCACGCAGTGCGCGAGCAACAACCTTTGCACCACGATCATGGCCATCAAGACCTGGCTTTGCAACTAATACACGAATTGGCTTATCCATTTCTACATACCTCCAATTATCCGTTAAGCTTAAAGATTACAGATTTACGTGAGCCTCGTACTCGCCGAATACCTTACGCATTACACCGCAGATTTCGCCGAGGGTAGCATAGGTACGAACTGCATTGAGGATATGAGGCATGAGGTTCTCGTTCTCGTCCTCGCAAGCAGCCTTGAGATCAGCAAGAGCCTTCTCAACAGCAGCATTGTCGCGCTTTGCCTTCATAGCAGCCAGACGCTCGCACTGAGCAATACCTACAGAAGCATCAATCTTGAGCAGGCCCTCTGGTGCTGGCTCTTCCTGCTGGAACTTGTTAACACCAACGATGGTACGAGCACCGGACTCAACATCCATCTGCCACTTGTAAGCGGAATCCTGGATTTCCTTCTGGATGTAACCCTTCTCGATAGCTGCAACTGCACCGCCCAGCTCATCAATCTTCTGGATGTACTCCCAAGCTTCCTTCTCGATCTTATCGGTGAGAGCCTCTACATAGTAGGAGCCTGCCAGTGGATCGATTACATCAGCCAGACCGGACTCATAAGCAACAATCTGCTGAGTACGGAGAGCGATGGTAACGGACTCAGTAGTAGGCAGTGCCAGCGCCTCATCCTTGGAATTGGTGTGCAAGGACTGAGTACCACCCATTACTGCTGCTGCAGTCTGCAGAGCAACACGAACGATATTGTTGTTTGGCTGCTGAGCGGTCAGCATGGAGCCAGCGGTCTGAGTATGAACACGCAGCATCATGGACTTTGGCTTCTCAGCATGGAAGCGCTCCTTCATAACCTTTGCCCAAACGCGACGGGAAGCACGGAACTTTGCAACCTCTTCAAGTACATTGTTGTGTGCATTCCAGAAGAAGGACAGACGGCCAGCAAAATCATCTACGTTCAGGCCAGCCTTGATAGCAGCCTCAACATATGCAATACCATCAGCGATGGTGAATGCGATTTCCTGGGAAGCGGTAGAACCAGCCTCACGGATGTGATAACCGGAAATAGAGATAGTGTTCCACTTTGGAACATTCTTGGAGCAATATTCAAATATGTTGGTGATCAGACGCATGGATGGACGTGGAGGGAAGATGTAGGTACCACGTGCAGCATACTCCTTCAGGATATCATTCTGAATGGTACCCTTCAGCTGATCAGCTGGAACGCCCTGCTTCTCAGCAACTGCAATGTACATGGACAGCAGTACGGAAGCTGGAGCGTTGATAGTCATGGAAGTGGAAACCTTGCCCAGATCAATCTGGTCAAAGAGGATTTCCATATCTGCCAGAGAGTCGATAGCAACGCCTACCTTACCTACTTCGCCCTCGGAGATTGGATCATCAGAGTCATAGCCAATCTGAGTTGGCAGGTCAAATGCGCAGGAGAGACCAGTTGCACCGGACTCAATCAGGTAACGATAACGCTTGTTGGACTCAGCAGCAGTGGAGAAGCCTGCATACATACGCATGGTCCAGAAACGGCCACGATACATGGTTGGCTGTACACCACGGGTGTAAGGATACATGCCAGGGAAGCCAATCTCTTCTGCATAGGAATCAACGCCCTTTACGTCCAGTGGAGTGTACAGACGCTGCTCAGGCAGATTGCCACGCTCTGGGAACTTTGCTACAGTCTTCTCTACGCTGGCATTATATTTTTCTAAGCCAGCCTGAATCTTTTCATTGCTCATAATTTCTTATCCCCCTATATGAAATTTTAGGAAAACACCTTTTAAATTGGATACTATCAGCTAAAGGCTTGTGAGCATCAGCTATATATTTTATATTACTCAGTTACCTTCATAGTACCGGTCTTAAGGAAGCGATCATGCCAGCTAAGTGCCTCGCTCAGGATATGAGGAGTGTGTGCATTCTTGGTCTCAACCAGTGCTCTCTCATAGTAGTCACGGAGCATAGGCTTGTAATCAGGATGTACACAGTTCTCAATAATCTCTTCAGCTCTCTGACGTGGAGACTTGCCACGGAGATCAGCCAGGCCCTGCTCAGTAACGATAATATCGATATCCTGAGAGCCATGATCAACATGAGAAACCATAGGAACGATGGAGGAAATTGCTCCACCCTTAGCAGTAGATACGGTAAAGAATACGGTCAGATATGCATTACGTGCAAAGTCACCGGAACCGCCGATACCATTCATCATCTTAGAACCCATGATGTGAGTGGAGTTAACATTACCGTAAATATCAACCTCAATAGCAGTATTCATTGCAATAACACCGATACGGCGTGCAACCTCAGGGCTGTTGGAAACCTCCTGAGGACGCAGCATGATATACTTTCTGTACTCCTCGATGTTATCATAGAAACGCTTCAGGCCTTCTGGAGAAGGAGACAGGGAAGTACCAGACGCAAAATCAAGCTTGCCTGCATCAATCAGGTCAAACATACCATCCTGTACAACTTCAGTATAAACAGTGAGGTTCTTCAAGTCAGAATCAACAAAGCCGCTGATTACAGCATTAGCAACAGCACCTACACCAGACTGCAGTGGCAGCAGGTTCTTAGGCATACGGCCAGCAGCAACCTCTTCCTTCAGAAGCTTGAGGAAGTTCTGGGACATCTTCTTGGAATTCTCATCAATCTCGCCAAGAGGACGTACCTTATCAGTAATATCGCAAGGAACGATAAACTTAATCTTATCTGGAGAGCAAGGAATATATGGGGTTCCGATTCTGTCATTAGGCTTAACAACAGGAATAGGCAGACGATTTGGAGGATCCATTGGAACATAAATGTCATGCATTCCTTCAAGCTCTAATGGCTGAGAGGTATTAACCTCAACGATAACAACATCAGCAGACTGAACATAGGATGCAGTATTTCCCAGGGAAGTAGTAGGAATCAGATTACCTTCCTCAGTAATTGCGCAGACCTCTACAATAGCAACATCAATCTTGCCGTTAATGAAACCGCAGCGTGCCAGCTGAGCAGACTCGGACAGATGATAATCGAAATACTCCATCTTGCCGGAGTTCAGTGCATTTCTCATATCCTTGTTGGTCTGATATGGCATACGGAAATTAATGCCATTAGCACGAGCCAGAGCACCATCCTCTTCGTCACCGGTGGAAGCACCAGTCCAGAGGTTAATCTTGAAAGGCTCTTTCTCCATGCGAGCAGCCAATGCAAGAGGTACAGCCTTTGGATAACCAGATGGGGTAAATCCAGAGGTACCAACATTCATACCAGGCTTAATGAATGCCGCAGCTTCCTCAGCAGTACAGATCTTGCTGAGAAGCTCCTTGCAGCGCACGCGATTGGTAATATCAATCATCGTAAATCCTCCCCTTAGTTCTATCGAACTTTACTTATTGATGCATTGCCGTAATAACCTCAATACACAGCAAAAACCAATAACCAAAAGTCATGATTTTCTATAACTCTCGGTTATCGTAGCAATACAAACAATTTATATTCTATCGATTATAAGAATACCACTTAGCATAGTTATAGTCAAGGCGTAAATACCCCTGCAGGGCTTACATATACGCCTTCTCATCATGACAATTATTCATAATATAATCACATAATAGAATTATTGAATATGTTATGATTTCAGAGCCTTGCGAAGGGCCTCCGCCATAACATTTATATCAGGCTCCACACCGGTCCAGTGCTTGAAAGCAACAGCCCCCTGCCCAGCAAGCATCCCCTCGCCATTCAAGGTTCTCAAGCCATTCTCCCTAGCCTTCCTTAGCAGCATTGTTTCAGCCGGAGTATATATAATGTCATAAACAAAGGCCGAAGGATTCAGTGCATCAAAATCTACAGGAGGCATTGCCTCTATCTTTGGATACATTCCCAGAGGCGTGGTATTCACCAGAAGCTCACATTCCCTCAAGGCATCGCTGTATTCCTTATCAATCCAGTTTATAACCTTAATATCAAGATAGCTGCTGAAGGACTCAGCCAGCGGCAAAACTTTCGGAACATTACGTACTGCAATAGTAAGCCTGGAAATACCTTCTTTTATAAAGCCCCATATTACAGCCCTGGCAGCCCCGCCTGCCCCCAGCATTACGACCTTCTTATCCTTGCAATCGAACCCTGTAGCCTTCAGTGCATTAATAAAGCCGTCTATATCAGTATTATAGCCTATGAGCCTGCCATCCTCATTAACCACAGTATTAACTGCACCAATGATTCTGGCATCGTCATGAATTTCATCAAGAAATTCCATAATAGCCTGCTTATGAGGAATAGTTACATTTATTCCCTTGAAGCCAAGAGCTCTTACACCAGCCACCGCCTCCTTCAAATCCTCAGGCTTCACCGGCATTGCCATATAGGTATAATCAAGGCCAGCCTCAGCTATAGCTGCATTATGCATGTTCGGGGAAAAGGAATGTGCTATCGGCCATCCTATAACACCAAGATTTTTTGTCTTTCCTGTAATCATTTTACTGCCTCATTATAATGAACCATTGCCTTCATCTGCTGAAAGCCAGCCCTTAGCAGGGTATATAGCTCCTTTCCATCTGCCATTCCCAGGCTCTTCGTAAAGGTAATATAAAACTGCTGACGATTGCTGCTTCGCTTAAGGGCATTAGCTATAATATCAATTTCGCGCTGGCTGAATTCCTTATGATAGGTATTCACTAGATGCTTTCTAAGAGTTTTGAAATCAATCTGAGGCTCTCCCTCAGATTGCTTCTTCGCTGCCTTCTTGACTGGCTGTTCTTTTGGCTGAGCTGCCTTCTTGACTGGCTGTTCTTTTGGCTGAGCAGCTTTACTTACAGTCTGCTCCTTCGCTGCCTTCTTGACTGGCTGTTCTTTTGGCTGAGTAGCTTTACTTACAGTCTGCTCCTTCAGCTGTGTCTCCTTATTTACTGGCTGCTCCACTGTCTTAGTCTTTGGCTCAGCAATTTTTCTCTGGTCATTTGACCTTATTGAATCCTTTTTATAAATTGAATCAAAGCCTAGCTTAGCCGCCATATGGATTGCTGGAAGATATCCGTTATCCTTGCTGATAATATAATAGGTCTCCCCCTTCTCATACTGACAGAAAAGGGCAGTAATCAGCTGGAAATCAAGAGCATTAGGAATACCTGCCTCAACCTTGATAAATTCTATATGCGCCTTGGACAGCCTAATCTGTTCTATAATGTCAACCCGCAGATGATTGGCATTCTCCGAATAAAAAATATATACTGTATCATCCTCTGTCAGCTGTACTACTGATTCAAGGCCATCACTTTTTACATTTTCATAATCAACATAATATTTTGCCATAGTAACCTCCCGATATAATCTGACCTTGTAATATTCTACATAAGCATCATAAAACCCTGCAAGGTCATTTTATCGGCGATGTTCATCCAGATAGGCTTCTGAAAAAAAATCCTTAAGCCTGGACATAACTTCGGATTCCTTCAAAAGATAAAGGCCATAGTCATCCTTGTTAATCTGAAGCTTGGCTGCTCCGTTATCAAAACGTACCCTAAAATCCTTGAAGCCCTGCTCAAAGAGATACCACTCTGCCTTTTCAATCCTTTCAAGTGTTTCAGTCTCAATTGCAGTACCATGTGGAATCCTGGTAGCCAGGCAGGAATAAGAATGCTTATCCCATGTTGGAAGACCAGCATTTTTAGACAGCTGACGAATCATTTCCTTAGTAAATCCAGCCTCTCTGAGCGGAGACCTTATGCCAGCCTCCTCAAGCGCTTTAAAGCCTGGACGGTCAGCAATATCATCAGAGGCATTTGTCCCTTCAAGTATAACGTTGCAGCCATCAGCCTTTGCCTGCTCACTTATGATTCCCATTATAAGCTTTTTACAAAAATAACAGCGCTCAGGGGTATTAGCCGTAATATCAAGCTGCTTTAAGACATCAGCCTCCATCACTGTCAGCCTGTCTGTTATCCCAAGATGCTCTGCGGTACGCATTGCGTCTTCATATTCAAACTCCGGCTGGAAGCTGCTTTTTACATAATAGGCCTGCACCTTTGCCCCGCTGCTTATGGCGGCATAAAGGAGAAATGATGAATCCACTCCTCCTGAATATGCAACAGCATATTTATTATTAGAAGAAAAACACTCATTCAGCTTCATTTTATTTCTCCAATAGAAAAGAGGCGAGAGAACTCGCCTCCTTAATTTTCAAATCACAGAGTCAGCATAATTGAACGAGGATAATCTGCAAAGCTCAGCTTCTCTCCATAGCCCAGATCAAATACATCGCCGGCAGCCGGAACCTTATCAAAGCCATAAATGCCAGGATATTTATCCAGCGGGGAAGAAACATTCAGCATGCTATTATCAAGGAACTTGTCAGAACCTTGAAGCATAATAATCCTATCAACGGTACTAGTACGATAATCAATAGTAATAATCAGCTTATCATTTGGATAATACCATCCATCACAATTTACGCCGCACATATCGTATACCTGCTCATCAGAAAGAATATTTCCCTGGCCGTACACCCTTTTCAGGGCATCCTGGGACATATCAAGATAAATACCGCCGATTGTCTCGCACACTGGAGCCTGATTTTTCATTGGCACCAGCTTAAGGCCATCCAGCGTTATATACCTGCCGTCATCTCCATTATGCCAGGTCACCTTGAGAGTCCAGTCACCACTGATATCAGCAATAATCAAATCAGCACTGCCATCAGAGCCATTAATCTTAATATTCTCTGCATTAGAAATACGAACACCATTAATACGGTCAGGAGTCAGATCTACCCAATGATGTCCTGACTCATCACACCATTTTCCAACAGTATAAGGAGCAATTTTTTCTAGGCTAATCCCTTCATAATCCACTGGTGCAGCTATAGCAGCAGCAGTGCACATCATTATTATAAGGGAAATTAATAAAGGAAATAATCTCTTCATTATAAAAACCTCCTAAACAATAATTCTTTATTAATATATTCTAT
>CAMCDL010000056.1 GCA_945873565.1 uncultured Selenomonadaceae bacterium
CTACACACTGCATATCGTCGGCAGCGTCAGATGTGTATAAGAGACAGCCATAGTTATCTTTTCACAACTTAATGCCTGGAGTTAGTTATAACCGAAAACTCAAAACACAAATTTATTATACACCATTACCACAGAAAAAGAAATAATGTACGGCCTAGAAAAACAAAAAATAATCAGACCTGTGTCCTAGATTTATAAATTAAGAATAATATTATCTATGAGGCGAGTCTTGCCAATCTTTACGGCAATAGCCATAATAGCCTCGCCCTCAATCTTGGAAATCTCTTCAAGTCCAGGGAAGGAGTAAATTTCAGCATAATCTATTACTGCCATAGGCTCTTCCTTTATGGTATTTACAATAATCCTCTTCAGTTCGCTTACATCAGAAATTCCATCATTGAAGGCCTTTTCAGCTGTACGAAGGCTTCTGGAAAGTACCAGTGCAGCCTCTTTTTCAGTTGCGGAAAGATACATATTCCTGGAGCTTCTAGCAAGACCGCTGTCTTCTCTCACAATCGGAACCATGTTAATCTCAACAGGAATAGCTAAATCTTCCACAAAACGGCGGATAACACATACCTGCTGTGCATCCTTCTGACCGAAAAATGCCTTGTCAGCTCTTGCCAGATTAATCAGCTTTGTTACCACGGTTGCCACACCGCGGAAATGCCCTGGACGCTGACCACCGCACAGCTTTTTAGTAAAGTCCCCCTCGACGTTTACGTAAGTGCAGAATCCATCAGGATACATATCCTTCGGTTCGGGATGAAAAACTGCATCTACACCAGCGGCCTCCAGCTTAGCACAGTCCTCCTCAAACTGGCGAGGATAAGCATCAAAATCCTCATTCGGGCCGAACTGAACCGGATTTACAAACACGGATGCTATTACAATATCAGCTGCTTCCCGGGCCTTTCTCATAAGAGTAAGATGTCCCTCATGAAGAGCTCCCATAGTAGGCACCAGGCCTATCAGCTTTCCTGCCTTCTTCTGCTCGACTGCGTATTCCTTTATCTCATGCTGAGTATATAAAATCTTCATAATACCATCTCCATATTTAACAAAAAATAAGTCTAAAATCTATCAGATATTCTCGGAAAGACAAGGCTGGCCCTTTTTTTCATCCAGCTTGACAAACATATTTGCAACAATGGCACCGGAAACTACATTCCATACACTATAGATTGCGGCTGGAATAGCTGCCGCTGGATTGAAATACATAACGGTCAAGGTAGCTGCCATACCTGAATTCTGAACGCCTACCTCAATACCAACAGTTCTTGCCTGCCTGGAATCAAGATGGAAGACTGCTGCCAGACCATAGCCAAGAAGAAGTCCAAAGCCATTATGAAGCAGTACCAGAGCTGCCATCATAGGACCGATTTCCAGCAATTTTCCTGAGCTCAATGCCACAATACCACCAATAATCAATACAATAGTAACTGAAGAAACAGCTGGCATAAACGGCATAACCCTTTCAGAAAAGCTGCCAAAGAAGTGATGAATTGCGAGACCAAGTATTACTGGCAAAACAACCATCTGGAAAATCGAGGTCATCATGGCTCCCAAAGAAATATCAATAACAGCATCTGCCAAAAGCCAGGTTATCATAGGCGTAACCAGCGGCGCCAGAAGGGTAGAAACTGTAGACATGGATACCGACAGTGCCACATCTCCCTTAGCCAGGTAGGTAATAACATTTGAGGATGTACCACCTGGGCAGGCACCCAAAAGAATTACACCAATACCAATTTCTGGTGGCAAAGCAAAAACCTTAACCAGCGCCAGAGCCACCATAGGCATGATAACATACTGAGCTAATACCCCTAGGAAAATCGCCTTTGGATTACGTACCACATTTTTAAAATCATCCACAGTAAGAGTCATACCCATTCCAAACATAGCAACACCCAGCAGAATGGACACATATGGTCCCACCCAAGTGAGACTGTCTGGATGCATCAGCCCCAAAGCAGATATCAATACCACCAGCAGCACAATCTTCTTTACCAGAAAATCCGTTATTTTCTCTACAAAATTTCTCATCAAAACCTCCTAATGCTAAATAAAAAAGCCTTCCTATCCATAAAACATGATAGAAAGGCTTGGTACACAAATAAAGCATAATCATACACTGATTCTGCTGCCAATCGTCTCAGTCCCATGGATCTAAGCGACACGAAAAAGATTTTTCCAAAAACAGTATGGCTCCTGGCGGATGCCATCTTTTATTCTCAAAAATAATATCACAAATTTATCAAAGGAGCAAGAAATCCTTTTCAATCTGAATTTCCCCAGGAAGTTCCTCACCTGGCCTCAGCATTCTGGTCAGCTTCTGTTCGAGAAGCTCAATAGTGTGAATCTTTGCCCCCTGCTTCTGACGCCATCTATCAATAAGCGGTGCAAACTGAGTATTGCTTGCCAATGATGCACGGTACTTCTTGGAAAAAGTACAATACCTAAAGATGATGTCACGAGCCACCTTATTAAGTCTAGGACGTCCCTGTGCCTCGCTTAGGATATAGTGGCTATATTCCTTAATGAAAACAGCCTTGTAATCATTGCGAGCCTTCTGGAGTGCCAGCTTTACATTTTCCTTCACTTCGCTGGATAGAGTGCTGTTTTTCTTATAGAACTGCAAATAGTTCATATATTCAGATGTAAGGGAATGTTCAGTAATATCCGCATAATGAACGCCCTGAATACGGCGGCACATCTCCCAGCGGAAATCAGCACACATACGAGTCATGGTCTCTTCAAGCTCAGCAACATGGAATATGGACATCAGCATATGAGCTGGGGTCTGACGGCTTGCACCTTCAATTTCCTGCCACATAATACCGCGCTCACCAACATTAGGCATCAGAATGAAATATGGACGGATTTCCTGATTAAAAATAAATCGCTGCATATTGAATCTTGGCAGCTCTACTGTTGCGGGACGATAGAAGCAGCCATAATCAACATCAATTACATTATCCAGTGCTTTACGAACAGCTGATACGCTTGACAGGGATTTATCCAAAGGACGGATAACATCCTGTGCACTGAAAATAGGCACAAAGGATGATAGATGACCGCTAACTAACCTATTAGCTGTCATAAAAAGGTTATGAATCTCAAACTTTACCATCTCCACCCTGTCATCCATGAGCTCATCAGCTTCCCGCTGAGTCATCTGGGATGTACGTACTGCTTCTCGCAGATAAGCCTTCCAGTCATTGTCAAACTGATTCTTGGATGGAGTAGCCTCTCCGTCGTATATCTTTTTCAGCCAATCACACATGGGTAGGATGCGTCCATCAGGATCTTCCTCCCAGCCAACAGCCATATTATACAGCTCAGCAGTATTTGTACTGCCAGCCAGCACTTCATCCACAAAGCCAAACAATAAAAACATCCGCACCTCTATTGGCACATGAGTATTTTCCATACTATTGAAGAAGGCTGCCTCATAAATCTGATAGAACCCCTTGGAAATACTCATGCGCAGGCTTCGCATCTCATCAGATTTAGCCCGTCTGTCCTCAACTTCAGTATAAGCCTTGACATCCTTACGAAAAGCATCGGCAACTTCAGCATCAATACCGGAATATGCCAATATAATCTCCAAGGCATCGCTGATAAGATGGCTGCTGCCATCAGCGTTCTCACGGTCCTGAATTCCCAGTTTGGATTTGACATCATAATATGCACGGACAAAATCAGCAGAACCAGCCTTAGTCCAGCTGATAAAGGTAGATGCTGCCTCCAAAGACTTGCGGATCCTGCGTCCGGTTTCTGCCGCCTGCATCACCACGGATACACAGAAGCTGACATCCATTGCCAGATAACCCTTCTTTATTTCATCACTATTTGCACAGAACGCCAGACATGCCTTGGCCTCCCAGCCTTCACTAAGCTTAGAAGGCTCCGGTGTAATCATAGCTTCAATAAATGAGAATTTCTGTGGCTCAGTCTCCAGCTTCACACACAGGAAGCTGTAATCCATATAGTTACGCTTAATCTCCTTGCAGAGATCAGCAGCAATATTTTCATTTATACTGAGGGACTCCAGCAGTGCCTTGGAAAAAGCCATACTTGCCGAAGCCATTACCGGAGCAATAGCTGGAGTAGCCATTACCGCCTCAGCAATGGAATCCTCATTACGATAATCAATTACTACCAGCACACAGTCCATAAGTGCCACAATATCAAAGGAATATATTTCACCAGTCTGGTATACAGCCCCTACCAGCGAACCGCTATCTAGCCGTACCTCTACGCCATTACCATCGGTCAGCTGAAGAGCACCTGCCAGAATAATTTCCAGCGATTTTACCACATCACCCTTCTTATGTAGAACCTCACCCTTGCCAATTTTAATCTTTTCCATAAGGAAACCCCTCTCATTATTCAGCACAGCTAAAAAAGTATGCGCCAAAAATCCATTCCAAAATTCCTGCTGATATATTCAATTATATTATATCATCTGAGCTACAGGCCTAACCATAGACCTTAGTTACTATATATTCCAGCCCATCAGTCACATTTCCTGCAAAAAAACAGCTGGCATTATTACCAGCTGTTCTCTCTTTTTCTTGCTATTTATATTCATACAGATTCTTCAGAAGCTTAATCTCTTCCATATATCCAGCAGCATCATTAGGTGTCTCCAGAATAAAAGGAAGTTTTTTCAAATGCGGATTATTAATAATATTTTTAAAATCCTTTATCCCTATTGAGCCAGCGCCTATCCGTTCATGACGGTCCTTATGGGAACCAAATGGAGTCATGCTGTCGTTAAGATGAATAGCCTTAACGCATTACCACCCAGGCTGACTATTTCCTTCCCCATAGCCAGGAATCCCTTAGCAGAGGAAATATGATTACCTATATTCAGCATACCCCACGTCCTTACACATTTACACACCAATAATTGCATGACTTATAACCAGCTCATCAGGTTCAACACTGCAGCACAGTAATATAACCTTTACACCAGCAGCCTTAGCTTCAGACAAAGCTTCACCATACTCCGGGTGCGTAGCAATATTAGGCCTCACCTCAGTAACACCTGGCATTTGAATAACATAGGCCAGGCTGCAGCTAAAGCCTTCTGCAGCAGCTCTAGCCAGCTCATGCAGATGCTTTATACCACGTTCTGTAGGTGCATCAGGAAAATACCCTATGCCTTCCTTTTCCAACGTACAGCCCTTGACCTCCATCAGATACCGTTTCCCCTGCTTTTCCATGTAAAAATCTATCCTGGATTTTCCGTAGGTATACTCCGGCTTGACATAATCAAATTCCTGACCTTCCAACCACTCCTTTACAACCTTATTAGGAGCCTGGCTATCCATATTTATAAGGCCAATAGGTTCTTTATAAACAGCAATCAGGTCGTATCTGGTTTTGCGAGTCAAATTATCAGACCGCTCCAGTATAACTTTAGCTCCAGGCAGAAGCAGCTCCTTGCAGCGACCTGTATTTTTCACATGTACTGTTTCAATCTGCCCATCAAGCTCTACATGGGCAATAAATCTATTTGGTCTATTAATAAATCTAGCTTCTGCAACATTACTATATTTCATTATCAGACATTACCTCATAAATATAGCAAGCTATTTAATTTAGTATCAGAAAGTAATCAGTCCTGAGGACTTAACCAAAAGAATAAACAGCATAACTGGAGCAACATACTTTATCATAAAGATATAAATTTTAGTACGGCTGAAGCTTTCGCCATTTTTTTCGAACTCAGATATAGCAACCTGAGGCCCTGCAACCCAGCCAATAAGAACGCAGGTAGCAATAGCAACTATAGGCATCAGCAGATTATTAGATACATAATCCATCAGGTCAAGGACCTGCGCAGTTGCACCGTTTGGCAGAGTCAGCTCAAAGTAAAAATCATTATAGCCAAGGCATACAACAATACCAAATACCATAGCAACAACAAACTCGATAACAGCTGCCTTAATACGGCTGATATGGAACTCATCCATAATACTTGATACTACTGCCTCCATAATAGATACAGCACTTGTAACAGCTGCAAAAAGAACCATTACAAAGAACATTACACCTATTATAGTACCCATAGATCCCATGCTCTGAAAAACCTTTGGCAGAGAAACAAACATAAGTCCAGGCCCAGAAGAGGCAAGTCCCTCAACTCCCATAAAGGTATACACAGCAGGGATAATCATCAGGCCAGCCAGCATAGCTACCAATGTATCAAAGAACTCGATACGGTTAACAGCAGAAACAGCATCAGCATCATCACTGACATAAGATCCGTAAGCTATCATAATACCCATTGCAACAGAAAGGCTAAAGAACAGCTGGCCCATTGCATCCATAAGGATAGTCATAAAGCCGCTGAATGTCAGTCCATCAAAATTAGGAATAAGATATATCGCCAGACCTTCCATACCGGTACGAGTGACACCGCTTGGATCATTGTAGCTTATGGTAAGTGAATACAGCGAAATAATCAAAATAAGAATTATCAGCAACGGCATGATAATTTTTGATGATGCCTCAATACCCTTATTTACGCCCAGCACAATAACCGCGGTACATGCTACCAGAAAAACTGCCATATATCCGACTGTATCGTACTGTCCAGTAATAAATGCCCCGAAAAAGCCGTCCTGAGCTGCCTGAGCACCCTCTCCGCTAGCAAACACCATAAAATACTTCAATACCCAGCCACCAATAGCACTATAGTAAGGCATTATAATCGCTGGTACAATGCAGGCACAGATACCAAGCCATTTCCAGCCCTTCTGAATCTTATCATAGGCTGTAAGCGGGCTCTGCTTAGTTTTACGGCCAATAGCCACCTCTGAACTCAGCAGAGCAAAACCGAAGGTTACCAGCAGAATCAGATATACCAGCAGGAACAATCCGCCTCCATCCTTAGCTGCCAGGTAAGGAAATCTCCAGATATTACCCAGGCCAACAGCACTTCCTGCTGCTGCCAGCACAAAGCCAATGGAACCACCAAACGATTTTCTATCGTTCATATAAACCTCTCCCCATATAAAATTTAAGACATGCCTTACATTATATCATCAAATTTTCTCTATCGCCATAAAAGTTGATATTAAAAATCAATTTATAGACAATATCTGTCTCATAATACACTCATATTCTGACAGGCTTCTGCTTTTCATTATTTTTTTCAGGAGCTTGCTCTGCTCAGGATACAGACCTGGCCCCAGAAAAGCCCACAGCTCCTTCATTTTGTGAAGTACTGGTGTATCGCCATAAAAAATTTCCGCATAATCATGCTGCAGCTTCAGTACAAACCCCAGAAGCTCATCCCTGGTGGCCTCAAGCTTATTCAGCTCTCCGGCAGAAGCACCTGCTGACAAATCAAAAGCATGAAGTTTTCTTATGATAGCAGGGTCCTTCAACATGCCACGGCCTATCATTACACCAGATACAGGTCCGCCAGAAGCCTTCTGCAGAAGCTCCGACAATACTATATAATCATCTATGGTATTAATATCACCATTGTAGCACACTGGCATTTTAGCCATTCCTAATGCTTCAATAAAAATATCACGATGCGTAGTTCCTCTATAGAGCTCCTTCATTACCCTTGGGTGAATGGTCAATTCCTTAACGGGGTACTTGTTATATATCTCCAATATTTTCCAGAATTCATCAGGCTGCTCTACGCCTATTCTGGTTTTAATAGAAATATTCATATCACCATCACTGTAAACCTCATCCAGGAAGCTTTCCAGCTTTGTGAGATCAGCCAGAGCACCTGAGCCCCTGCCCTTTGAAGTCACAGTTCTTGCTGGGCAGCCGAGATTAATATTGATTTCCTCATACCCCTGCTCCCTTAGCATACACTTTGCCTTACGAAAATCAACGGCAGACACAGTCATAACCTGCGGAACCAGCCGCTTAACCTTATTATTATCTGGCAGTACCTCACGCCGATCTCTATCAGTTATCCCTTTCTTGGGGCAGAGTGCCAGAAATGGAGTATAATATTTATCTACCCCAGCTCCAAAAAACTCATTGAATGCGTTTCTGAATATATAGCCTGTTATTCCCTCAAGGGGAGCTAAGTAAAAATTCACCTGAAACTCCTTTTACACAAAAATATCAGACAGGCCAATTATTTGACCTGCCTGTATCATGCATAAGCTTATTAATGTCAGTCACCAATAAATGTATCGTAGATAGCTCTGGTAGCCGTCTCGAAATCATCATTTCTGACACCAATGATGATATTCAGCTCAGAGGATCCCTGATCAATCATCTTAATGTTGATACCAGCCTTTGCCAGAGCAGTGCACAGCTTGCCGGCAGTACCGCTAGCAGATTTCATGCCACGGCCAACCACAGCTACAAGAGCAAGACCAGCCTCAATTTCAATTGAATCTGGTACAGCCAGGCGATGGATACCAGAGATGACCTTCTGCTCCTTATGCATAAATTCATCCTCATGAACCACAACAGTCATAGTATCAATACCAGATGGCATATGCTCTACAGATATATCATTCTCCTCAAAGGCCTGCAGAACCTTACGGCAGAAACCGACCTCAGAGTTCATCATTGCCTTTGCAATAAATACGGTGCAGAAATCCTTCTTGCCTGCAATACCAGTAATAACATAATCCTGCTTACGGGCAGTGCTCTCTACAATCCAGGTCCCCTCATCAGCAGGAGCATTTGTATTTCTGATATTAATAGGTATACCGCACTGTCTTACAGGGAAAATCGCATCCTCATGAAGTACAGAAGCTCCCATATAGGACAGCTCTCTCAGTTCCCTATAGGTGATATACTTTATAGGCTTAGGATTATTAACAATCCTTGGGTCAGCTACCAAAAAGCCAGATACATCGGTCCAGTTTTCATAGACGTCTGCCTTGGCAGCCTGGGCTACAATTGAGCCTGTAACATCAGAACCACCTCTTGAGAAGGTCTTTACCCTGCCATTTTTGCCCATGCCATAAAATCCTGGAATAACTGCCCTATCATACTGGGCAAGCTTCGCTGCCATTGACTTTTCAGTCTTATAGCCATTAAGCTTCCCCTCTTCGTTAAAGAAAATAACTTCAGCAGCATCGATAAATTCTATGCCGAGATACTCTGCCATAATCTTGCCGTTCAGATACTCACCTCGGGAGGCTGCATAGTCCTCGGACGGATCAGTCTTAAGCATCTCTGCAATAGTCTCGAACTCCTTGTCCAGAGAAAAGCCATCCAGGCCCAGACCTTCAATGATTTCGTCATATCTAGCCTTGATTGCCTTAAGCTCTGCAGAAATATCCTTTCCCTCGCAAGCTGTCTTATAAACATGCAGCAGCATGTCTGTAACCTTAGTGTCATCTGAATATCTTTTTCCTGGTGCAGAAGGAACGACGTATACTCTTGAAGCATCCGCCTTAATAATAGCGCCAACCTTCTTGAATTGCTCAGCACTAGCTAATGAGCTTCCACCAAATTTAACTACTTTTTTCAAATCTGTCTCCCCTTTAATCATCTAAAGAAAATGTCCATTAAAAAGCATTATATCTATTTCCTTATATAATGTAAAGAAAATAGTCTTTACTATAAGGAAAAACATTCCTCTTCTGCATAAAATTTGCATAGAAAATAATAAACTGATAAAATAAGATTCACATTTTATAGGAAAGATGACTTTCTAATGCTAATATTCAAAAAATACAGTCCACCAAAAATAAAATATCTGCTTGGAATAATGCTGCCAATCATAGCAACCCAAGCGTCATTAGTAGGTATGAACTTCTTTGATACCGTCATGTCTGGCAACTACAGCTCTGCAGATTTAGCTGGCGTTGCTGTAGGCAGTAACATCTGGATGATTGTACTTACTACCATTTCTGGTATTCTTATGGCATCAATGACAATAATTGCCAACCTGCTTGGCGAAGGAAATACCAGTGCCATATCCGATGTTGTCCGCAAAAGTCTTGTTATGGCTATTGCCTTTAATCTAGCCATCATAGCCGCCGGAATTGTCCTTCTTCCACCAATCCTAGAGGAAATCGGTCTAGAGCCTGAGGTATACCACGTAGCTAAGGGCTATCTTATCGCTATAGGCTGTGGCAGTCCGGCAGCCCTGCTTACAATACCGTTAAGATCCATGGTAGATGCAATGGGCTTTACCAATAAATCAATGAAAATTTATTTAATTGCCCTGCCATTTAACGCAATTCTGAACTACTGCTTCATATTCGGAGCTTTTGGATTACCAGCCTTTGGAGGCATAGGCGCCGGAATAACCACCGCTATTACCTACTGGATACTTTTTTTAATGTATTGTTACATTGTTGTCTGTACCAGTCCATTTAACACTTATCAAATTTGCAGCAAGAATGATGCCGTGGAAAACATAGAAAAAGAGAAGCAGCTCACCTATTTTTCTTATCTGAAGATGGGACTGCCTCTCGGATTATCTGTTATGCTGGAAACCAGCATTTTCGGTGTCACAGCCGGACTTGTAGCAAAATTTGGCACAGTAGCCCTGGCAGCTCATCAGGCTGCAATAAACTTTGCTTCCATGATTTACATGATACCATTAAGCTTTTCACTGGCAGCCAACATCATTATAGGTTATGAATATGGTGCCAGAAATATGCGAATGCTAAAGATGTATACCAGGCTTTTCATCGAGCTAAGCTGCGGCGTTGGAATAATCTATATCATTCTTGAGCTTATATTCTGCGGTCAGATTGCTCATCTTTATTCCAATGACATAGAAGTAATTCCAATTATTACTAACCTTATTATGCTGGCCTGCATCTGGCAGGTTGGAGATATGCTATGCGCTCCAATGCAGGGCATCACACGTGGCATCAAGGATATGAACGCTACCCTGATAGCTGCAGTAATCGCCTTCTGGGTGATCTGTTTGCCTCTAGGCTTCTATATAGATTATTATCTCAACATGGGTGTATATTCATATTGGATAAGCCTCGACATCGGGGCTTTAACCAGTGCTATAGTAATGTTCTTCAGACTACGCCATGATATGAAAAGACTTGCCTAAAGCGGACCATATATGGCAGAACAGCCTCTATCTCCTCACCGCCATCGGCTAAAGGAAATTGCACAATATCAGCCTCAGTAAATACGGACCTTATAGCCCTGGAGGCTGCATCTCCTGCCTCAGCAGAGGACAGGCTTCCCTTAAAAGAATCTATAGCTATTACTGCTTTCATACTATTGTCACCGCCTTATCTATTAAACAACTTTTTTCCAAAGCATTTCATCTGCTATTTCAAGGACCTGAGATACTGCTTATGCTCATCGCTTATCCGCCGGCTTTCAACTGACTTCTGAATTGCTTTTCTGTGAACCCAGTCTGAGAGCCTGTGCCCTTCGATGTAAGGAAGAGTATCCATATACTGCTTGGCCAGAGCTGTTGCAAAATACCAGGCTATCATCATGTTTACATAATACTCGTCAGATTTCACTTCAGCTACAGCTTCCAGATATTGGGGGCTAAACGAAGGAGCATCAAGATAATACTTCAGGAGCATCCCAATACCAAATCTTACAGTATACGTCCTATTGCTTCCAAGCCATTCATAAATATGTGGAAGCAGCTTGTCTGTATTTCTTTTAAAGGACCTGGGAGCTATTATATCGCAGGTTGCCCAATTATCAATATAGGGCAATAGCTGCTCCAATCCTGATATAGCACGATCAAAGTCCTTTTCCTTAGATAGAAGCAGACCATGAAGATTATACTCATCAAAATATTTATGCGGCAGCTCCTTAATGAACATATCCGCATCTGCTGATGAAAGCTCCTTAGCCATCATTCTCAGCACTGGTGTACGGATACCGATAATATCAGCCTTATCTATATTTGGAACCAACTTTGCCGTAAAATCACGGTATTGTATATCCTGAAGCCCCAACAGCTGTTCTCTAACAGTCATACTATCCTCCCATTACAAATAGCAAACCTGATAAAATTCCAAAACCCCAGCCAGCAGTTGCTGACTGGGGTATTTTTATACAGATTACTTATGCAGCCAGAAGATACTTACTCTTCATCCTCATCATAGGACTCATCATCATAGGACTCATCATCATAGGACTCATCATCATAGGACTCATCATCATAGGACTCATCATCACAGGACTCTTCTTCGTACTCCTCTTCATCATCGTACTCTTCTTCGTCGTCTTCGTATTCTTCTTCATCATCTTCGTCGTAATCTTCTTCGTCATCATCTTCGTCTTCGTCGTCTTCGTCGTCGTAGTCGTCATCATCATCGTCATCATCATCGTCATCATCATCCTAATATTCATACACATCTTAATACTACACAAAATAAAAAACATAAAAAACAAAATCAAAAACCAAAAA
>CAMCDL010000057.1 GCA_945873565.1 uncultured Selenomonadaceae bacterium
ACGCTAAAGCTTCCCTGAACCCCTGGTCTAACCAGGGGTTTTCTTCATGCAAAAAAAGCTGGCACCATCGTGCCAGCCCTTATCTACTATGAGTCTCCTTACTCTAAATGCATGATATTATTTCTTAACACATATATCAATGCCTGAGTTCTATCATTTACTCCCAGCTTGCGGAATATATTGGTCAGATGATTCTTTACGGTTTTCTCACTTACGAACAATCTTTGAGCAATAACCTGATTGCTGCAGCCTTCGGATATACACTGAAGTACATCCATTTCGCGCTCAGTAAGACGTTCATTGTGGCCTTCCCGCCAGATTTCTTTTGCCAGTGCCTGTATATCGGTATTTACCTTCAGGCTGCCAAAGATTCTCTCCTCCAGCTCTGGATAGATGTAAAAACCGCCCTCATGTACTATATGAATGGCCTTTATAAGCATTGCTGGCTCTACATCCTTCAGCAGATAGCCTGCAGCACCGTTTTTCAGAAGCTCCAGCACATAGTTATCGGAATCGTGGATACTAAGTACCAGCACCTTAGTCTTGCACTTTGCTACTACCAGCTGCTTTAAAACATCAAGACCCTTTAATCCTGGCATATTCAGATCAAGCAGTAGAATATCTGGCTGAACAACGAGAGTACGGGCCAATGCGTCCTGACCATCACCGGCCTCTCCCACTACCTCCAGATCATCCTCAAAGTTGAGTACGCGCTTGATGCCTTGCCTAAGAAGTGCGTGATCATCTGCTATCAGAATTCTAATTGCCATTATGTAAACCTCCATTTGAATCCCTGGCTAAAATACATGCTATTCAAGAAGCTTAGCTGTCAGGAATATCATTATTTCGGAATCCTTCTTTGTTTTATGTATGCTTTTGAAAAAGCTGCCCAGCAGAGGAAGCTCGCTTAAAAATGGAACCTTGCTGAGATGCTCGCTTTCTTCACTGTCTATCAGACCGCCAATGACCATGGTCTCACCGTCCTTGAGACGTACCATGGTTTCTGCGGAACGTTTGTAAAATCTATAGGCCTTAAGGTCATCTACATACTGAGGTGAGCTTACCTCAGTATTCACCCTGGCAGTGATATAGCCCTGCTCATTTATGTAAGGGGTATATCGCAGGATAATTCCGGTCTGCCGGTACTCCATCGATGTCGTTGTGGTGGAATTAGTAACAGAAACAGCTGGTACAGGAACCTCGCCACCAATATTTATTATAGCTTCCCTGCCCTGAACCGTGGTGATGTTAGGCCTAGAAAGGACTTCTGCCTTACCATCGGATATCAGGCCCTCCACAAGGGCTGCATAATAAAACTCAAAGGGCCGGCCTACAGTAGACCAGCTCCAGGACGCGCCAAGCTTTCTGGCAGCCTCCTTCTCAACGGAAACAATCTTTGCCTCAAGTGCTACCTGCTTTGCCGGTACATCCAGCTGATTTATCAGCCTGCCGATTTCCTTGGCACTGCTGGCTGTACCATAAAACAGCAGAGAACCAGTACCAGGATCAGACCAGATTCTGTTAATCCCGGATTTTTCGGATTTTTCACTGGATACCTTAGAAGCGTCCTGACCTGTGTTTCTTTGAAAGAGCTGTACAGCCGATACCATATCATCGGGATTTGCATATTTCAGCGGAAACACATGGACTGCGGCAAAGCCATTTTCTATGGCCTGCGGACTGCTTATTATCATTGTCTGACCTTCCTGAGTGACAGAGAATCCTCTGGCCAGGGTTATGTATCGTATGGCCTCTTCCGGAGGAACATCCTCCAGAGCCACGCTGACATTACCCTTTATCGAGTCATCCATCACCAGATTTATGCCGCTTACTCCTGCTATGGAACGCAGCAGCTCCCGCACATCAGCATCCCTTGCATGAAGGGAAAATGCATCAGCTACAGCTGAAAACGGCAACGACAAAAGAAAAAAGACAATTAGTGTCCAGATTGTTTTCATTTTGGTGAGCTCCTGTATTCTGTTATGTAAGATCCGTGTTCTGATACTCCATCTCCAGCACCAGCTGACCTGATGGAGTATCTAAAACTGCTGATTTCTTATCAGCCTTGACAAGCCGGATGTCATTTTTAGTTTCTCCAATAAAAAGGGTTTCCTGCCTGCCATTTATATTCACTATTGCTGCCTGATTGCTTTCATCTATGATGGTTCCCAGCAGGATGATTCTTAAGGCTGGCCTATCAGGCCTTCCGGCATTTGCTGCCGGAGCTTTAGCCAAGGCCCTTTCCACCCTTGATGGATGCTCTCTGGAAAACGGGTCCAGGAGCTCCTTTTTAGAGGCATCTTTTCGATAGCCCCTTACAGCCATCGCTTCTGCCGGCTTGGACACATCATCTGTCACTTGCTCCTCAGGCATATTTATTACAGCAGCAGATTTCAATTCATCATCAGCTGCTGTATCTGCATACCACACTGACAGCCCTGCTATAATCAAGGCTGCCAGCGGGGCAGCATATTTACTGGATTTCATAACTTCCTGCAGAATACTCACATAATGTTTAATTATGTGCATATATATTCTCCATTATTTTGCGGATTCAGCCTTTACCTTCTGAAGGGATGGGCCCATAATGCGCTTGTAGGCCTCAACGCCTGGCTGATTAAAGCCATCAACATCTGCCAGCTCACCCTCATAAGCAATACCAAGAGCCAGCATGTAAAGCAGCTGACCTAAATAATATTCGTTCATCTTTGGCATAGAGAAGAGTGCATTAAAGCGGCTGTTGGAAGCCAGTGCATCAGCATTAGACTGGCGAGCCACCTCCAATGCCTGGCTCATTCTGATGCCAGAGATATCGGACAGCTTCTGGATATCTGGGAATACGTCAGGAATAACTGGATCATCATCCCACTCCTCAACACGGACAAACTGAACAACCTTATTGAGCTTGCCCTCCTGATGCTGCTGGGTCTGTGCATGCATGTCGGTGGTGCCGACTGCAACTACTGGGGTACGGCCATAGAATACATCCTTGCCGTTTCTGTCCTCCTGCTTACCGAGTGACTCAGCCAGAAGCTGGATATACCACTCAGAGAAGGATTTCAGATAATCACCATATGGCATCATAATTTCAATGTCACGGCCATACTTCTCAGCAGCAATATATTTGAGAACTGCATTAAGCATTGCCGGGTTCTGCCAGATATCGTCTGTCTTGCAGGCCTCGTCCATATCTCTTGCGCCCTTGAGGAACGCCTCGATGTCAAATCCGATAGCTGCTGCCAAGGAAAGACCTACCTCGCAGAATACGGAGAAGCGTCCGCCGACTCCGTCCGGAACGCTGTACTGTGGCCAGCCCTTATCCATAGCCAGCTTCTTTAAGAGGGTTGGCTTCTCAACATTAGGGTCAGTTACGGCAACAACCTTCATGTTGATACCCTCGGTCTTCTGAAGTGCATCATAGATTACCATGAAATTGGACATGGTATCCAGGGTGCCGCCAGACTTGGAAATGCAGATAAGCATTACGGTATATTCCTTGCCCTCTGCCTTAGCCTGCTTTGCTTCACGCTGAAGCTGCTTAATAAGCTCAGTAGTACGGCGTGGATCGATATTATTACCAGAGAAATAAACCTTAGGGAAACCGTTTCTCTCCTCAGGTGTCATGGAATTCCAGAATTCGCCACACTTTACATCAAAAAGTACCTTATTGCCGAGATAAGAGCCGCCGATACCAAGGGATACAACAGAATCAACCTTGTTCTGTACGGAGTCTGTAAGCTCCTTGAGATGTGCCAAAGATGCTGGAGAATTCAGATTACCCTCCTTGATATATGGAAGAGTAGAGAAATATACCATCTCTGGGGTGCCATCCTTGGAAAGATGTCCACGAATAACGCCAGTCTCGCGCATGGTCTCTACAGCCTTGTGAGCATCAGCTATACGATCAGCAATTGCTTCCACATCAGCCTTGGTAACCTTGCCATCACCAAATAAATTATCATAGTCAAATGAAAAACCGGATTCCAACTTAATTGCCATGTATTTTCCCTCCAGAATTATAGGACTCTAAAAATAAGCATACCCATACTAATTAATCATTAATATTCTTTATAGATTTTTATTTTCCTCTAAAAAAATAAAAAAAATCCGAGAGTTTCCAAAAACTCTCAGATTTTTGAGATTTTTATTCTACCAGAGGAGCTCCAGGATTCTTTCTTTTATATACCGTAGCATAATAAGCAATAGCCAGAGGCACACAGGATCCCAGCCAAGCCAGAGGATTGGCGAAGCATACGCCAGTATAGCCCCATATATCTGCCAGATATATAGATGCACCTGCTCTCATGATCAGCTCCATAATGCCGGCAATTGTTGGCACAATAGTCTGTCCGACACCCTGAAGCGTGTAACGGTATATAAACAGCAGGGCAAGAATCCAGTAGGTACTTCCATTTATAAGCAGATAAATATCGCCATATTCTATAACTTCTACTGCATCAGCTCCCACAAAGGCTTCCATGATCCATATACCGCAGAAGGCATTGAATATACCAACCAGTATGCTGAAGGCAACCGACATGTAGATGCATTTCCTTACACCCTCACGGATACGGTCGAAGTCTTGAGCACCGTAATTTTGTGCCGTGTAAGCCGCCATAGCTATACCGAAGGACATCATTGGCATCATGGCGATGGAATCTACTCTCATAGCTGCCGCAAAGGAAGCTACTGCCGCTGGTCCCAGCTTATTGAGAGCAACCTGCACAAAGAATATTCCCAAAGCAATTACCGATGACTGAAATGCCATAGGCAGTGCCAGACGGATATGCATATACATGAAATACCAGTTCAGTTCCCAGTCACTTTTTCTGACATGAAGAAGAGGTATTTTCTTCCATATGTAGTAAACAACCATAATAAGTCCGACGAACTGGCAGGTGACTGTTGCCCAGGCCGCTCCTGGAATACCCCAGCCAAACCAGAGCATATATACCGGCTCCAGCAGAATATTAATGCCTAGCGTAATTGAAAAAATAATCGTTGGAGCCTTGCTGTCGCCTAAGGCACGAATAAGCTGGGTCCCCAGGATAAACATCATACCTAAGGGCAATGTAGCAAAGAAAACTTCTATGAAGGCTACGGCACCATCAATAACATCAGCAGGGGTATCCATATATTCTAGAATATCCCGGCAATAGAAATAGCCTAGTCCGCCTAGGATTATGGCAATAATCATTCCCATGACTATGCATGCCGCCACACTTTTATGTACTCTTTCGTAGCGGGTAGCACCAAACATCTGGCCAGTATATATGGTCATGCCGGATGTAAGTCCAATAACCATTGATACACAGAGAAACATCAGGGCCATTGCACAGCCCACCGAGGCCAAAGCCTGTACTCCCAGGAAGCGGCCTACCAGCAACGTATCCACAAAACCGTACAGCTGCTGGACTATGTTGCCCGCAATAAGGGGCATTGTAAAGAAAAATATCAGCTTCGCAGGATCTCCTGCTGTCATTTGCTTAATTGCCATAAAAACTACCTCAGCAATTCTTAGTCTACGTTTTTATTCAAGATATTTTGTTACAGCTATCCTAAGCTTTTCTCTAAAAAAACGGTCTACCTCAAAAAGCGCGTCCGAGCTTGGCGCAAATTTATTCAAGTGGTACGTTGGAATAGAATTTGCCATATAATCTGTTGGAAACGGCACCACCTGAACACCTTCCTTTTCAAAGTTCAGCACAGAACGCGGCATATGAAAGGCAGAGGTTACCAGTATAGGCCTATTAAAACCATGCTCCCGCATCAGCTGAGCTGAATAAACAGCGTTCTGGCGAGTGTTCAGGCTCTCAGTATCTGTATATATTTTTTCCTCTGGTACTCCAAGCCGGATAAGATCTCGCTTGGCAAGCTCCGCTTCACAGCCACTACCCGGAAATACTGCACTGCCAGATACTAATACAGGCAATTTAAGGAGATTATATAGCTGGGCTGTCATCAGCAATCTATTTCCTGCCGCTGATGTAAGATCCCCCTTTTCTCCCAGGCTAGGAGTATCTGCAGTAGCTCCACCGCCCAGCATAATAATTATATCTCCCTCTGGATCTGCTGGCTGAGGGTATTCATCTTCTAAGCTGCCAATAAGAAGTCCTGATATAAGACTTGTGGAAAAAAGGTAAAACACCGCTGTAAGTCCAGCCATAATACCAGCAATACGCCGTTCATTTTTCCGCCACAGCAAAGCAGATATAATAAATAACAGAACATAAAAGATTCCTGGCACCATGAGAAAGCTGGCACCGAATTTAAGAATATAAATCATATGGGTACCTCAATTTATTTATTATTTAAGCAGGATAATCCCGTATTATGCAGAATTTAATTTTATCAGATTGTGGGGTGACCACCATCATCCCCTATGTACATAAGTGTAAATTTTATCATAAAAAGGAGATTTCTACTATGGGTATTGTTGCAAGCAATGAGATCAAAGCAAAAAACAAAGCAAATGGCAAGGGCGAGATTACTATAAAGCATATTCTAGGTGCTGGTGAGCTGAATGCCAACGATATGTATGCTCAGGTTACCATTCCTCCAGGGTGCTCTATCGGCTATCATGAGCATCATGGCAATGCTGAGAGCTATTACATTCTTGAGGGCGAGGCTCTCTATGATGACAACGGCCAGCAGATGCTCACCCTGACTCCTGGTCAGACTACCTACTGCCCGGATGGCGAGGGTCACAGCATTGAAAACCCTTCTTCTGACAAGAATCTGGTATTTATGGCACTTATCAGCAAAACCGTATAAAAATTGTATTTGCGAAAAATGTTTCAAAAGGCCTCGAACCATGCGTTCGAGGCCTTTTTTGGGGAATCGACCACTGTCGCCCTTACGTTTTTAAAGGATTTATCACCGTCGGCTTTCACATTTTGGGACTATACCATTCTTATTTAGTATCTACAAAATGCTGATAAGTCCTCTTGAGACCTTCCTCCAAGGATATTTCTGGATTCCAGCCTAAGCCTATTTTAGCTCTCTGGTTGGAAAGCATGGATTTATAGATATCTCCTGCCCGTTCTGGTCCGTATTTAGGAGTTATTATCCGGCCAGCCACCTTGCTGAGAATACTTACCAGCTCACGAAGGCTGGTTTCAGTCTGAGTGCTGAGATTATAGGTCATATTAACCTCATCAGTGACGAGAGCTGCTTCTATACCTGCTGCTATGTCACCTGCATATATGAAGTCTCTGGTCTGCTCGCCATCACCAAATATGGTAATGTCATTGCCATTGGCAATTGCTTTAGCAAAGATGGATATTACTCCGCCCTCGCCGCCATCACCCTGACGCTCGCCAAATACATTGGCAAAACGGAGCACTACATACTCAAGGCCGAATACCTGATGATACATATCTAAATACTGCTCCACTACCACCTTGCTGAGACCGTAAAAGGACATTGGAGCTGCTGCCTTGGACTCACGGATAGGCAAATCAGCCTCTGGAACATCACCATAGGCTGCAGCAGTTGAGGCAAATACTATCCGCTTGATACCGTTGCGACGAGCTGCCTCCAGCAGGCGTACTGTATTCAGCACATTCTGCTGAGCATCATTGTATGGATTATCTATGGATACATTTACCATAGTCTGTCCTGCCAGATGCACTATAGCATCAAAGCTTCCCAGAGCTAAGGTCTTTTCCAGCTCATCACTGTTTACATCTGCTTCAACAAGCTGGGCGTCTGCTGGAAGATTTGCCTTGAGGCCTGTACTCAGATTGTCAAAGGCCACTGGCTCATGACCACTAGCTAAAAGCCTCCTATATGTATGCGAACCTATGAATCCAGCTCCGCCAGTTATTAAAACCTTCATAGCTGTACCTCCTCGCTGTTACTCGAATCTATTTCATTATAACACGGAATCATTAAAATAAACTTAGTTCCTTGACCAATTTCACTCTCTACGCTGATACCTATGTCATGGCTATCAGCAATCCATTGAGCAATGGACAGGCCAAGTCCTGTACCGCCTGGAGAATCCTGGCCTTTGGTTCTTGATGAGTCAGCGCGGTAGAATCTCTGAAAAATCTTCTGATGATCCTCCTTAGCGATGCCGATTCCATCATCTGCAATTTCCAGCTTCAAAAAGCCGCCCAGCCTCTCCGAGGATATGGTGATATGCCCGCCAGCCGGGGTGTATTTGATTGCATTTTCCAGGAAAACCAGCAGCATCTGCTTAATGGTCACCTTATCGCCAAGGATAATTGCATCTTCATTTTTAAGCAGACTTATTTCATGCTTATCGGTGGCCATCTGCATATCCCGGAATATACCTGCCACCAGAGGCTCCATCTCCATAGGTACCTTATTTATAATTTGCCGCTTCTGATCAGTGCGGGCCAAAAATAACAGATTTTCTATAAGCTCGCTCATGTCTGCCGCAGTAGTGCGGATAGCTCCTATAGCTTCACCAAGAATTTCTGGATCCTTGGAGCCCCAGCGGCTCAGCATATCAGCATAGCCGCTGATTACTGTTACCGGAGTTCTAAGCTCATGGGACGCATCAGAAACAAACCTCTGCTGAGCAGCAAAGCCCTCCTGTATACGGTCCAGCATGCGGTTGAAGGTCATTCCCATTTCCGCAATTTCATCGTTGGCCGGGCTTACTGCCAGGCGCTGGCTGAGATTAGATACCTCAATAGACTTGGCTGCCTCAGTCAGCTCCCCTATAGGCCGGATGGCACGACGAATAAACAGATAGCCAATACCTAAGGCCAGGAATAATCCCAGTATATTCACTATAACTGCAATATACTGCACTCTTTTCATGAGAGCATATTCCGCTGTAATGGTGTTATAGAAATCAAATTTATATTCCTGCCCAAGATATTTTACCTCTCCCTCCTTATGATAAATGAGGATGGCATCCCTGATATTTATAACCTTGATTTTATCATTGGCAAAACAAATTCTATCTGTTTTGCTTTCATACTTATCAAGGATATCATTGGGAAAGTAATTCTTGTTGCTGTCATATACTATTTCATTATCTGGACCAGTTATCCGGAGAACTACTCCCGGCATAAGCCCCCGCGGACGGCTGGAATCATCTTCTTTACGCTGTTTCGGACGCCCGAACATTACGCGCTCCAGCTGATCGCCGCCATGCATCATGACCTCTACATCATCTGCACCATTGGTATATTCATCAATACCATCCATGCAGTTTTTTATAGAAATCTCCAGCTCTACCTCTGCCTGATGATAAAGCACCATATACAAGCCGCCTATCATCAGTATACTGCTTATAATCATGACACAGCTGAGCATTCCACCATAAAGCATAGTCAGCTTGGTCGAAATGCTCAAACGGCTTGTCCAAGCTTTAACTCTTGCTAAGGCTTCAGTCCTTGATGCCATATCCTACGCCTCGCATGGTATGTATATACTTCTCGCCAAAGCGGTCATCTATCTTGGCCCTGAGATAGCGTATATAAACGTCTACTACATTGGTGTCACCACTATAATCATAGCCCCAGACCTTGGAAAGAATCTGGTCACGGCTAAGAATATTGCGTCTGTTGCGCACCAGGAATTCCAGCAGGTCATACTCAGTCTTGGTAAGCTCAACAGGCTCACCATTCACCTCAACCTCATAACGGGCAGTATAAATCTTAAGGTTCTTTACGGACAATACCTCGCCCTGCTCAGCCTCCTTAGGCATGCTATTATGCTTTCTCATGCAGGCACGCATACGTGCCAGCAGCTCCTGAATAGCAAAAGGCTTGGTCAGATAATCATCCGCTCCCAGATCAAGACCATTTACCTTATCTTCAATCTCATCACGGGCCGTAAGCATAATAATTGGAACATTCATGACCTCTCGGATTTTTTTGCAGATGGTAAAGCCGTCCATATCTGGCAGCATCACATCAAGGAGTACAAGATCATAGTTTTCCTGAACTATGCGCTCATATGCTCTCTGTCCATTTGATTCAGTGGCAATTACAAAGCCTTCATGCTCCAGCTCCATCTGAAGGAATCTGGCAATATGGCGTTCATCCTCGACTATCAGTACCTTGTTTCCGCTCATAATCTATCAATCCTTCACATACTTCTGCTTAAACATCTCAATGAACATCTTTGAGCTTGAGGAAAGGGTCCTGCCTCTTAGCCAGGAAACCACGGTATGGGTGGAAATTTCTGGCTCCATAAGGCGCTTAAACACCAGATTATCACTGCTAATCATGCTGCAGGCAGCTGCTGGCACCAGGGATACTGCTATACCCTGCTGGGTCCAGAGAATATTCTGCATTACACTATCACTGACGCTGAGAATATTAGGTTCAAAGCCGATGCGGCTGCAATGGCTCATAAAAATACTCTTCCATCTGAGAGGTACCAGCAGCGGTATATCCTTAAGCTCCACCAGACGAACCCGGTCATCATCCTTGCCGCAGCAGCAGGAAGCCTTGTTCATGGCAATAATAAGCGGCTCATCTGGCAGCAGGATTGATTCATAGGTATTGTTATCTACCTGAGTTCTGGTTATTGCTATTTCAATAATCCTATCATCCAGAAGCTCCAGAATACGAGCACCTTCGCCCTCCCATACCTGGAATGTTACCTTTGGATATTTTTGGTTGAAATCCTTTACAAGCCCTGGCAGCAGCATAGCTCCAGAAGTAGTAATTGTTCCCAGGCGGATAGCACCTGCTACCCCTGACCCGATATCTGTAATATCCCGTACCGTTCCATCTACCATGCCAAGAATATGCTTTATACGGTCATAAAGCAGCACTCCCGCATCTGTAAGCCGAATACGGCGGCTACC
Source organism: uncultured Selenomonadaceae bacterium (assembly GCA_945873565.1). GTDB lineage: Bacteria > Bacillota > Negativicutes > Selenomonadales > Selenomonadaceae > CAMCDL01. The sequence goes on from CAMCDL010000057.1 coordinate 10,802, forward strand.
ACGTTCAAAAAGCTGAACACCCAGACCTTCCTCCAGACGTTTCATCTGACGGCTAAGGGCTGGCTGGGCAATGCTCAAGCGCATAGCTGCGTGGCTTATATTTCCTTCCTCTACAATGGCGTAAAACGCCTGCATATCTTTTATTTCCATAATAAACAATCTCCCAAATCATATATCAGCTTTTTATATTATACCCCTTTCTATACTAATATGCTATTTTTTTATCGTAAATATGTATATTTATTTATAGTTTCATTTTTCTAATAAGTTACTGTCAGTCAAAAATTTGATTAATGATGGTCAAAGTAATATAATTTCCTTAGTATATTTCAAGGAGATGTTATTTATGAAGAAGGAACATTTTTCTGGCATGCTTTTTGCATTGCTTTTTGCTGTACCAGCTTACTTTCTGGGCAATCAGTTCCCTATCATCGGTGGTCCGGTATTTGGTATCCTGCTAGGTATTATTTTCGCCCGTTTCAAGCGTCCTGAGACCTTCGATGCTGGCATCAAATTTACTGGCAAGAAAATCCTGCAGTATTCCATCATCCTGTTAGGCTTTGAGATGAATCTGTTCAATGTCTTATCAGTTGGCGGACAGTCTCTGGCAGTAATGATATTTACCATGCTCACAGCCTTTGCTACTGCTTATTTTATAGGCAAGCTGCTGAAGCTTGAGGAAAATACCACCAGCCTCATTGGTGCCGGCACTGCCATCTGCGGCGGTTCAGCCATTGCTGCTGTTGCGCCGGTTATTGGTGCAAAGGATAAGGATATTGCTTTTTCCATTTCCACTATTTTCCTATTTAATGTATTGGCAGTATTTATCTTCCCAGCTCTTGGACATCTGATGAATATGAGTGATTTCGGCTTTGGTATGTGGGCAGGTACTGCTATCAATGATACCTCCTCAGTAGTAGCTGCAGGCTATTCATACAGTGAAGAGGCTGGCTCCTATGCCACTATCGTCAAGCTGACACGTGCTCTGATGATTGTACCTGTATGCCTCATCTTCGCCATGATTACCGCCCGCAAAAAATGCAGCGAAGGCCAGTCCTTCAGCCTTAAAAAGGTCTTCCCTATGTTTATTCTCTGGTTTGTGGTTGCATCTATCGTGAATACTACTGGTGTCCTGCCAACTGAGCTTTCTCAGGGTCTTGGCAGCTTCGGCAAATTCTGCATCATATGGGCCATGAGTGCCATCGGCCTCAACACCGACCTGGTTTCACTAGTAAAGAATGGCGTGCGTCCTATATTCCTTGGCCTCTGCTGCTGGTTCAGCGTTGCAGTGGTTTCTCTTATCGTACAGTATTTTGAAGGTATCATATAATAAAGGGGCGTCCGCCGACGCCCCCTACGGTCAGAATATATATTTTAATACGGTATTATAAATTAATTGGGCGCCTGATGACGCCCAATACGGTCAGAATATCTGTCTCTTATACACATCTCCGAGCCCACGAGACGTAGAGGAATCTC